>NZ_VFTK01000014.1:0-163034 GCF_006439495.1 Mesorhizobium sp. B3-1-8 | reverse complement strand
ATCGGCGGATCCTTTTGGCGAAGAATCCTCCAATCAAATCACTTCAAGCCGTCCTCACCCTTGCGTCGTGTACTGTGAGCGGATTCAGGCGACGCGCTTTAAGGCTTTGTTTTCATGCATGTCGTTATCGCAAAATCGCTGCACACTTTTGCGCGACATGCATTAATTGATCTACCTGGAAAAATCGCTGCGCACGATGCCGTGCCGCTGCAGCTTGTCGTAGAACGTCTTGCGCGGAATGCCGAGCGCCTCGATGGTGCGGCGGACGTCGCCGTCATTGCGACCAAGTGTCTCGCGGATAATTTCGGCTTCGTAACGATCGAGCCGTTCCGGCAAGGGCATGGGGGTGCCGATCTCCGTTGCCGCGGGGGAAGACGCTGCGGCAACGTCGTCCAGCCCGAGCACGAAGCGTTCGGCGAAGTGGGCGAGTTCGCGCACATTGCCGGGCCAGTCATGTTCGCCGAGATGGCGCTGAACCGCGGCGGAGATCGCCGGCACGGCGCGCCGGAAACGGGCGGCGGCGCGATCGGCGAAGTAACCGAACAACAGCGGCACGTCGTCCCGCCTTTCGCGCAGCGGCGGGATCGAAAGCGTCACCACATTGAGCCGGTAGTAGAGATCCTCGCGGAAATTGCCGCGCTGGCCAGCGTCGCCGAGATCGACCTTGGCGGCGGCAACGACGCGCAGGTCGACCGGCCGGATCTCATTGGTGCCGAGCGGCGTCACCTCGCGCATTTCCAAGACGCGCAGCATCTGCACCTGCGTCGAGGCTGGCATGCTCTCGATCTCGTCGAGGAACAGCGTGCCGCCGCTCGAATGCTCGATGCGGCCGACGCGCTTCTTCTGCGCGCCGGTGAAGGCGCCGGCCTCGTGTCCGAACAACTCGCTTTCGATGACCGTCTCCGGCAGCGTGCCGCAGTTCAACGCGACGAAATTGCCCTTGGCGCGGCGGCTCCAGCGATGCAGCAGGCTCGCCACCACCTCCTTGCCCGAACCGGTCTCGCCGGTCACCAGAACGTCGACATCGGTGTCGGCGATCTGCCGCAATGTCCGGCGCAGCCGCTCCATGGCCGGCGTCTGGCCGATCAGCGGCAAGCCTTCCTGCGCCTGCTCGGCCGCCTCGCGCAAGGCGCGGTTTTCCATCACCAGGCGCCGTTTTTCAGCGGCCCGGGCAACGCTCTGCGCCAGCCTGTCGGCGGCGAAAGGCTTGGTGATGAAGTCGTAGGCGCCGTCCTTGATCGCCTTCACGGCCATCGCGATATCGCCATGGCCGGTGACCAGGATGACGGGGATATCGGGGTCGAGCCGCAGCACGCGATCGAAAAGCTGCAGCCCGTCGATCTCCGGCATGCGGATATCCGACACCACCACGCCGGCGAAATTCCTGTCGAGCGCCGCCAGCGCTTCGCTCGCCACCGAATGGGCCGACACCGCAAAGCCGGCAAGCTCCAGCGTCTGTCTTGTCGCCTTGAGCAGGTCGCTATCGTCATCGATCAGGATCACCGGGGCTGGATCGTGCTTCGTCATGCAGCGCCGGCTTTCGAAAGGTGGATGATGAAGCGTGTTCCCAGGCCGCTGCTCGAAACCTCGATGCGCCCGCCATAGTCGGTGACGATGTCCTTGGAGATGACGAGTCCGAGCCCCAGGCCTTTTTCCTTGGAGGTGTTGAAGGGCGTGAACAGCGACTTCAGGATCGCGGGCGGAATGCCCGGGCCGTTGTCCGAGACCATGAGCGCGACGTCATCGCCGGTCTCGGCCGCCGAAACCTCGACTTTCGCGTCGTCGCGGCCATCAAGTGCCTCCAGCGCGTTCTGGAACAGGTTGATCAGCACCTGCTCCAGCCGCAGCCGGTTGCCCATAACCTTCAGCGCCGGCGGCGGCAGCGTGATTGCCAGCGCATCCAGCCGGCCGGCGAAGCGGCTCCTGAGCAGCACGACGGCGCCTTCGATCACGCCGTGCAGTTCGACCGGTTCGGCGGCGGTGCGGCCCTTGCGGGCGAAAGCTTTCAGCTCTTCGGTGATGGAGCCGATGCGCTCGGTCAGCGCGGCGATGGCGCCAAGGTTCTCCTCGGCTGAGGCGCTCTGCTTGCGTTCGAGGAAGACACGCGCATTGTCGGCATAGGCGCGGATCGTCGCCACCGGCTGGTTGATTTCATGCGCGACCCCGGCGGCGACCTGGCCAAGCGTGGCAAGCCGGTTGGCCTGCACCAGTTCCTGCTGCATCACCTGCAGCCTGGCTTCGGTGCTGCGATGGTCCGCGATCTCGGCTTGCAGCCGGTCGCGCGCCAGGCTCAGATCCTGCGTGCGCTCGACGACCCGGCGCTCGAGCTCGGCGCGCGCGGCCTGTTCGGCGGCAATCCGCATCTGGCCGGATTGCCGGCGCCACAACAGATAGGCGGCAAAGGCAATGAGCGGCACGAGGACACCGAGCACCAGGAGCCGCATTTCCCGCTGCGCCGCCGCGACCGCTGCTTCGGCAGGAACGAGATAGTCGAGGCGCCAGGGTGTCGACGGCACGGCGGTGGAAAGCCGCAGATATTCCGCATCGCTGCCGCCGGGCGTGATGGCCTGGACGAGCGCGACATCGGGGCTGAGCGGTTGCGGTTTCGTGATCGGCAAGGGCACCAGCGGCGCATCGCCGAATTGCTGGCTGGCGCGGATGTCGGCCGTAACCGGAGCGGCCAGCGGCGCCGTCGTCATGAAACGCCAGGAGGGCACGCTCGTGATCAGCACCACGCCATGCGCATCGCCGACATAGGCCGGCCGGTTCGCCTCGCGCCAGTCGGATTCGAGCTGGTCGAACTCCATCTTGACCACGACGACGCCGAGCGGCCCCGCGGCGCCGTCGACGCGGCGCGAGATGTAGAGGCCCGGACGTTTGCTGACATTGCCGAGCGCGAAATATTCGGCCGTGCCGGTTTCCATCGCGCCCGAGAAATAGGCGCGAAAACCATAGTCGTTGCCGACGAAGCTCACCGGCTCGCGCCAATTGCTGGAGGCGATCGCCAGGCCGTCCGTGCCGGTGACATAGAGCACCGAGGCCTTGGTGCCCGAGACCAGCCCTTCGAGCTTGCGGTTGAGCACGTCGATCGATGCGGGGTTGCGCTCGGTCAGCGCATCATGCACCTGCTGGTCTTCCGACAGGAGCAGCGGCAGCGCGCGCGGATTTTCCAGCACCGCGCGCAGCAGCGCGACTTTGAGGTTGGCGTCCGTGCGCCCTTGCGCGGCCAGAGCCTCGATCTCGGCCGAGCGACCATAAAGCCCGGCGCCGTAGAGCGCCGCGAGCACGATCAGCAGCGCCACCGCCGTAAACAGCAGCCAGGTGCGCCGCGCCCGCCCGGCAAGCAGTTCGGGCGTTGGGGCGAGGGCAGCGGCCGGGCGTTGCAGCATGCCACATCTGTGCATGATTTCGCACAAAGCGCAATTCGACCTATGCGGATAACCGCACTAGTGTTCTCCAACACGCTTGTCGCCGGATCGAAAAATCCAACAAAATCAACAGAGCGAGACTCCGGACATCATCTGGCACGCGGGTTGCAAATGCATCCGCAGCAGCCGCGAGGCTGTGGAGGTCAACAGCCCCCTGGTCGAACGTCTCGATCGGGGGCCGAACGGAGGACATCATGCAGACAGCAATCGCTGCCGCCGAACCGCGCGGCAAGGTTCCCTTTTACCGGCATCTCTATGTGCAGGTCCTGGTGGCGATTGCCGCCGGTATCCTGCTTGGCCATTTCTACCCCGAGCTGGGCGCATCGCTGAAACCGCTTGGCGACGCCTTCATCAAGCTGGTCAAGATGGTGATCGCGCCGGTGATCTTCCTCACTGTGGCAACCGGCATTGCCGGTGTCTCCGACCTGCACAAGGTCGGCCGCGTCGCCGGCAAGGCGATGATCTATTTCCTCGTCTTCTCGACATTGGCGCTCATCGTCGGCCTCGTCGTGTCGAACGTCATCCAGCCCGGCGCCGGCATGCACATCAATCCTGCGACCCTCGACCCATCGAAGGTGGCGACCTTCACCGAGAAGGCGCATGACTCTTCCATCGTCGGCTTCCTGATGAACATCATCCCCGACACCATCACCGGCGCCTTCGCGCAGGGCGACATCCTGCAGGTCCTGTTCTTCTCGGTGCTGTTCGGCATAGCGCTGGCGCTGGTCGGCGAGCGCGGCCGCCCCGTGGTCGATTTCCTGCAGGCGCTGACCTCGCCGGTCTTCCGCCTCGTCGCCATCCTGATGAAGGCGGCGCCCATCGGCGCCTTCGGCGCCATGGCCTTCACCGTCGGCAAATACGGCATCGGCGCGATCGCCAACCTCGCCATGCTGATCGGGACCTTCTATCTGACATCGCTGCTCTTCGTGCTCGTCGTGCTCGGCACTGTGGCATGGTATAACGGCTTCTCCATCCTGGCGCTGATCCGATACATCAAGGAAGAATTGCTCCTGGTGCTCGGCACATCGTCGTCGGAAGCAGCGCTTCCCGGTCTGATGGCCAAGATGGAGCGCGCCGGCTGCAACCGCTCGGTGGTCGGCCTGGTCATCCCGACCGGCTATTCCTTCAACCTCGACGGCACCAACATCTACATGACGCTGGCAGCACTTTTCATCGCCCAGGCGACCGACACGCCGCTCACCTTCGGCGACCAGATCCTGCTCTTGCTCGTCGCCATGCTGAGCTCGAAGGGTGCCGCCGGCATCACCGGCGCCGGCTTCATCACACTGGCCGCGACGCTCTCGGTAGTGCCCTCCGTGCCGGTCGCCGGCATGGCGCTGATCCTCGGCGTCGACCGCTTCATGTCGGAATGCCGCGCGCTCACCAACTTCGTCGGCAACGCGGTCGCGACCATCGTCGTGGCGCGCTGGGAAGGTGAGCTCGACCAGACCAGGTTCGCCGCCGCCATGGCCGGCCAGTTGTCGGAAGAAGCCGACCTCGCGTTGTCGGGCGGCCTGCAGCCTGCCTAGCCAACCAGCATCCTCCCGATGCCGAACAGGTCGCGGCAATCGCCGCGGCCTGTTCTTTTTATCGGCCGCCGCATAGGCTGCGCGAGCCGGAATCCCGGCGAACCATTCAGCCGAGAGGGCGGTCGATGAGCAGTGCGTATCCCGAGATCTATCTTGTCCGTCATGGCGAGACCGAATGGAGTCTCTCGGGCAGGCATACCGGCCGCACCGACATCCCCCTGACCGCGAAAGGCGAGGAGGCCGCGCGCGGCGTCGCCGAACGCCTCGAGGGACTGACTTTCCAGGCGGTCTGGTCGAGCCCGTCGCAGCGCGCCTTCGACACCTGCCGCCTCGCCGGTTTCGGCGAGCGCGCGGTCAAGAAGCCGGACCTGCAGGAATGGGATTACGGCGCCTATGAAGGCGTGACGACCAAGGAGATATTGTCCAAGCGTCCCGGCTGGCAGTTGTTTCGCGACGGCTGTCCGGGCGGCGAGACAGCGGCCGATGTCGGCGCCCGCGCCGATACCATCATCGCCGGGCTGCGCGCGGTTGTCGGTGATGTGCTCATCTTCTCCAGCTCGCATTTCCTGCGTGTGTTCGCGTCGCGCTGGGTCGGCCTGCCGCCGCAAGGCGGCGAGCATTTCGTGCTCGACACCGCCAGCCTCAGCATCCTCGGCTACGAGCACGATCTGACCGAGCCGGTCATCCGGAGGTGGAACCAGAAGTAGCGAGCGCGGGCTCCCCCTCATCCGGCCGCTTCGCGGCCACCTTCTCCCCGGCGGGGAGAAGAGGCTGATTTCGGCGCCGGCGACCTCCTCTCCCCTTGGGGAGAGGTCGGATTGCCCCGAATTGCCTTCAATTCGGCTGGCAATCCGGGTGAGGGGGAGTGCTTGGCGCGTCAAGTCGACAAGATCGCCAGCTCCTCGCTCGTCAAATGCCGGGCCTTGCCCTTGGCGAGCTCGCCGAGCTGCAATCCGCCGATCGCCACCCTGATCAGCCGCAGCACCTCGATGTCGAAAGCGCTGAGCAGTCTGCGGATCTGCCGGTTGCGTCCCTCGTCGAGCACGATCTCCAGCCACGCCGTCCGCCCGCCGCTGCGCAACAGCGCGATCGAGCTTGCGGTGAGCAACTCGCCGTCGACGACCGCCCCTTGGCGAAAGCGCTCCAGCATCGCTTCGTCGGGCACGGCCGCGATCTGCACGTGATAGGTCTTGGCGATATGCGAGGCGGGGTCGAGCAGACCGTTCGCCCAGCGCGTGTCGTTGCTCATCAAAAGCAGCCCTTCGCTCGCCTTGTCGAGGCGGCCAACGGGTGACACGAAGGGCAGGTCGAGCCCTTCCAGGCAGTCATAGACGGTGCCGCGGCCTTCGGGGTCGTCGCGGGTCGTGACCAGCCCGCGCGGCTTGTTGAGCATCAGATAGACCTTGCGCTCGGCAACGACGCGCTCGCCGTCGACGGTGATGCGGTCGCGGTCGGGATCGATGCGCAGCAAGGCATCGCGCACCGTCTTGCCGCCGACCTGTACCCGCCCCTCGGTGACGAAACGCTCGGCCTGCGTGCGCGAGCAGAAGCCAAGCTTGGAAAGCGCTCGGGCGAGGCTGACCTTTGGGGTTGCTGATCGTCGGTCGGGTTGGCGTGCCACTGTCTCTGTCTTCGGACTTGCTCAAAACGCTGCAACCGATGCCACGCCTGGCGAGATGGGCGCAAGCGGCTCCATAACCCGGTTCGGGTCGCCGATCTCACTCCTGCGGCGCGCTCAACCGCCGGTAGGAGATGCCGTCGAATGTTGCCGTCACGAAGCTTTTGACCGACATTTTGCGCTTGCGCCCGTCGCTGCAGGCATAAAGCGGCCAGCCGGCCTCGCTGCATTCGCTGGCCATGCAGATGCGGGTCACGCAATTGCCTGCGGTCAGCCGGAAGCCACCCTTGCCGGCAAAGCCCTGCAGCAGGCTGCCATCCGAGGAACGCCATGTCCGTTGTTGGAATTCAGGCCGCAGCAGCCGAGGCTCGAGCGGCGCGGCCAAACCGGCCTGGTCCGTATGGCCCGAATATTGAAGCCGATAGCGCGCCATGCCGGTCGTGTACGCGGTGACGAGATCGGATTGGCCCGAATATGCCGCCGACAGCTCGGGACGATCGAAAAGATGGGAGGCGCGTGTCTCCGCCCCCGACGGTCTCGTCAGGGCAGCGATGACGACAAGGGCCAGGCAGACGCGCAGCATCCCGATTTCCAGCAGCCATACCGATCCGGCGTGCCGGTTTGCCCCGGCTGCGTTTACTACAATTCCGCCAAACAATGCTCTGTGCAAGTCGCCGTTGCCGGGGAAGACGCCTTTCATGCGGAGCCCTGGGCTACGCGCGAGCCAAAATTGGGGAATCAGCCGGCGGGGTTCATTCGTGCGAGGCAGCGGGCCTGGTCGCGTGGCCGCCCGAGTTCCTCGTAGCGGCCTGCCGCCTCCTCGAAGGCCGCCAGCGCGCGCATTTCCTTGTTCTGCGCCCGCCGCTGCACGCCGCGCGCCTCCCAGAGCGCCGCGGCCCAAGGGCCGCCTTGCCACATGCCGGCGATGCGCTCGGCATCGTTCAGGCGGCGATCGACCTGTTCCAGGTCGCCGGCTTCTGCAAGGGCTATCGCCGACGCGGTGCGCAGCGCCATCGAACAGGGCTGGCAGGCGCCGGGGATCAGCAGCCGGTCGCCGGCGAGGATTTCCTCGGCCACCATCTTGGGCGTGGAGGCGGCGCGTACGGCCAATGCCTGCATGCGAATGATCAGGTGTGGGGAAAGCCAGGATCGTTCCGCATCCGCCAGGCCGCGGCGGATGAGACGGCCGGCTCGCCACCTTTGGCCGCGTTCCAGCGCGATCTCGGCCAGCCGCTCGATTGCAAGCACGCGGCCTGCCACGGCATCCGCTTCCTGAAGCAATTGTTCCGCCGCGGCAAGGAAGCCTTCGGCGCCGTCGAGATTGCCCGAGAAAAGCGAGGCCTCTCCAAGCAGGAGGCAAGCGAGACCGCGGCCCGCGCTCGATCCGGCCTCTTCGGCCACGGTTAGCAATTCCCGCGCAAGTCCCGCGACCTCGGCATGGCCCTTCGCGCTGCACAGACAGAATTCGGAAAGGCACAGATGACCGTCGAACACATGCTGAACGAAGGCGGGTTTGGCGCGGACCCATTCGATGAATTCGGACCGGAACAGTTGCGGCCACCGGGCTTGCATCATCGATGCGATGCCCAGCAAGGCGCTGGACTCGCCGACCTCGCGCGGCAGGTCGGCGCCGAGTGCAAGGTCACGCGTGCGCCGGGCGATTTCGCTTGCCTTGTCGAATTCGCCGCTTTGCAGATGCACCAGCCCCCAGGCGAGCGACGTGCGTATCTGCTCCACCGGGCTGACGGTCTCCGTGCCGGACAGCGCCAGGGCCTTCTCGTAGAGCGCGATGGTGGCGGCGCTCGGCCCGACGCCGAGTTCGGCATGCAGATTGTCGCGAAGCTGATTGAATTGGCGGATCGCTTCCACGCGGTTGCCCGCATCGAGTGCTGCCTGCATCAGCGCGCATTGCGCCTGCTCGTCGGCCGGGTCGAGCGCGATCAGTCGCTGCCAGAGATTGCCGGCGCGCAGGAGGTCGCTATAGCGCTGCTGCAGTTGCGCGCGCGGGGCGTCCAGCCATTCGACGAACAGATCGTCGGGCAGGAGCCTGCCTCCGTAGAGGTCGGCGGCGTGTGCGAAGGCCTTGCTGTCGTCGCCTCGCAGGGCGGCCTTCGCGGCGGTCTCGAAGCTCTCCGTGTCGATCGCCAGTTCGACATCCGGGGCGAGCGCCACGATATCGTTGCTCACGTCGATCAGGTCGCGGCCGCCCAGTGCGCGACGCGCGAAATGGACGGCCTTGCGCAGGCTGGCGCCGGCGGCGTCGGGGTCCGCGTCTGGCCAGAAGGTCTCCATGATCTGCTCGCGGTGGGCGCGATGTCCAGGCCGCAAGGCAAGCAGCTTGACCAAAGCCGCGGCGCGGTCGCGCCGCCACTCGGCCGCCGGGACCACCCGGTCATCGACGCTGACGGCGAACCGGCCGAGGAGGTGGATCGAAACGCGCATGCATTCACCGTCCGGAAGAAAGGGCGCCGCCGCCGAAGCCGTCACCGGGCGGCCGTCGTCGGGGAACGCTGGCGGAACATAGATTTCCTAATTTAGCGCCGCAATCGAATTCCAACCGGAAAGGAACACAACCATGTCACTCCGTATCGCAGACATCGCCCCCGACTTCATGGCCGACACCACCGAAGGTCCGATTTCCTTCCATGAATGGCTGGGCAAGGATTGGGGCATCCTCTTCTCGCATCCGAAGGACTACACGCCGGTCTGCACGACCGAGCTCGGCTACATGGCGCGTCTGAAGCCCGAGTTCGACAAGCGCGGCGTGAAAATCATCGGCCTCTCTGTCGACCCCGTCGAGAAGCATGCAGGCTGGGCAAAGGACATCGCCGAAACGCAGGGGACGGCCCCCAACTTCCCGATGATCGGCGATCCGACGCTGGCCGTCTCCCAGCTTTACGACATGTTGCCGGCCTCGGCCGGCAACACTGCCGACGGCCGCACCGCCGCCGACAACCAGACGGTGCGCAATGTCTACGTCATCGGCCCCGACAAGAAGATCAAGCTGGTCATTTCCTATCCGATGACGACTGGCCGCAACTTCGATGAAGTGCTGCGCGTCATCGACTCCCTGCAGCTGACGGCCAAGCACCGCCTGGCGACCCCCGTCAACTGGAAGCCCGGCGACGACGTCATCATCGCTGGCTCGGTGTCGAACGACGAGGCCAGGCAGCTCTATCCGCAGGGCTGGAAGGAACCCAAGCCCTACATTCGCATCGTGCCGCAGCCCGTCCTCACCTGACGAGTGCAAGCGGCAAGCCCGCTAGGCCTTGGCGGTAAGGGCATCGACGGCGAGGAAATGGAGTCCTCGCCGCCACTTCAGGGAATGAAGATCAACCGGCGCTTGGCGCCAGAGACAGGGTAGGAAACTGAGATGAACACGGCAAACAAACCGCGCATCGTCGTCCTTGGGGCAGGCTTCGGCGGCCTTGAACTCACGACGCTGCTTTCCGAAGCGATGGGCGACGCCATCGACGTGACCCTGATCGACAAGAGCGATAACTTCATTTTCGGCTTCTCCAAGCTCGACGTCATGTTCGGCCTGAAGCAGCCGGAAGCGGTTCGCCTGCCTTATGCCAGCTTCGCCAAGCCCGGCGTGCGCATGCTGAAGCGCACCATCACAGCGATCGATCCGCAAAGCCGCCGTGTCGTCACCGATGACGGCGTGTTCGACGCCGACCATCTGATCGTGGCACTTGGCGCCGAATATGATTTCGACGCAACGCCTGGTCTTTCCGGAACCAACGAGTTCTATTCGGTGCCCGGGGCGGAACGGCTGCGCCACATGCTGCCAGGTTTCAAGAAGGGCAGGGTGATGGTGGGGGTCTGCGGCGCGCCCTACAAATGCCCGCCGGCACCCAGCGAATGCGTGCTGATGCTGCATGACTATCTGGTGCGGCAAGGCGTGCGCGAGGCTTGCGAGATATCGCTGGTGCTGCCGTTGGGCAGCCCGGTGCCGCCTTCGCCCGACACCTCGCTCGCCTTGCTTGCCGCCTTCGCCGAGCGCGGCATCAAATTCATCCCGGGGCGCCGTGTCGCCTCCGTCGACAACACGCGAAACGTGGCCGTCCTCGACGACGGCTCGGAAATGCCTTTCGAGCTTTTCCTTGGCGTGCCCAAGCACCGGGTGCCGCCGGTCGTGCTCGAAAGCGGCATGTCTGAAAACGGCTGGATTCCGGTCAATCCGCGTACGCTCGAAACGAAATACGAGAATGTCTACGCCGTCGGCGACGGCGCTAACACCGGCACGCCCAAGGCCGGCGTCTTCGCCGAGGGCGCCGCGCGGGCGGTGGCCAGCGCCCTCGTCGCAAAGTTGCGCCACAGAGGCGGTGGGACCCTCTATGATGGGTTCGGGACCTGCTATATCGAGTTTGGCGGCGGGCGCATCGGCAAGGTCGAGGTCGACTTCTTCTCGGGGCCCTCGCCGACCGGCAATTACTATGAGCCCTCGGTCACACTCCGTGCCGACAAGGAGATGTTCGGCGCGAGCAGGAGGTCGCGCTGGTTCGGCCTCTGACGAGAAGGACCTCGGCGGGCGCAGGCATCGTCGCGGCCTTTCAGCTATTGGCGGCCGGGGGGCAGCTCGAACAGGGTGGCGCCGTTCTCGCGCCCTCGGTCGACATAGCCGATCACGCGGAACCATCTCGCTACGTCGGGCCTGTCCAGCCAGCTGCGCGAATGTATGGGAAGGTTGCCGGCGAGCGCCTGGACATGGCGGATGTGGCGCTTGCAGAAGCGGACCGTCGAGGCGTTGAAGAAATCCTCCTGCGCGGCAAAGAGCGTATCGGCGGCGTCCGCATGCTCGTGCCAGGCAATGATCGCCACCGTCCTGTCGTCCTGGACGAGCGCATGCGCCCGGCCTTCCTTCAGGTTCATCATCAGATTGTCATAGGCGCTTTTGCTGTCCTTGCCGGCCGCCACATACTCGTCCGACATTCGCTTGGACAGGCCGTGGAAGACATCTTCCAGGTCTCCGACCGTCGCCGCGCGTGCTCTCATTTCTCCTCCTGACAGCCCGCTGGCAGTTTGCCCCAGTGAAGGGGGATCACCAAGAAAAGCAAATCCCCAATCGGGGCCGTGTGCGCAATCTCATTCCACGCGGGCGGGTTCGACCCATGTCCACGTCCCCATATAAGCGTTGGCTTGAGATTGAGCTTCCTGTGTCGGACACTGATGGTTTCCGGGCCCGTCCGGCCCGCATCGGTCCATGGCGGCGATGATCGATCTGATCGAAACCATATGCAAGGCGGCCTTCGTCCCGGAGCGGTGGAACTCAGTGCTCCAGAAGGCGAGCGGCCTGTCGAACTCGGCCAGCGCTCAGATCTTCGACGCCGGCGGAGGCACGGCTGGCAGCCGATCTTGCCGCCGGACTCACTTTGGCGGAAACGGCCGCGCGGGGCGGCATCACCGTCAAATCCGCCCGCACCTATCTCGAGCGCGTCTTCCAGAAAACCGGCACCCATCAGCAGAGCCAGCTGCTCGCCATGTTGAAGACTCTGCAGCCGCTGGCTCTACCGCCGGCGCGATGACAGGGAGCTGCCTGGGAAATGGCAGAAGACAGCGTATCGTTGAATTCGACGCCGGCCTGCCATAAAAGGCGCAAGTCTCGACCAGCCTGAGGAATTCAAGGCGTGCCCGAACCTGTCGCCAAGATCGGCCTGGGCTGCGTTGATCCGCAGACTGTCCGCGGGCGATTGGTCGGTAAATGGTCTGGCTACAGCGTTAGGGGTATGCATTGACGTCGAGCAGGCCGATCCTGATCACCGGCGCAGCCGGCTTCATAGGTTTTCACCTTTGCCAGAGGCTGCTTGCCGAAGGCCGGCAGGTTGTCGGCCTCGATTCCATGAACGAGTATTACGACGTCGCGCTGAAGCAGGCGCGGCTCGAGCGGCTGAAGGCGTTCCCGAATTTTCGTTTCGAGCATGTCGATCTCGCCGACCGCGATGGCATCTCGAGGGTCTTTGCGTCGGTCGCGCCGGAGATCGTCGTCAACCTCGCCGCGCAGGCAGGCGTCCGCTATTCGCTGGTCAATCCGCACGTCTATGCGCAAAGCAATCTCAACGGCTTCCTCAACATCCTGGAAGGGTGCCGGCAGGCATCGGTCGGCCATCTCGTCTACGCTTCGTCGAGCTCGATCTATGGCGGCAGCACGCGCATGCCGTTTTCGGTGCATGATTCCGCCGACCATCCCCTCAGCCTCTATGCCGCCAGCAAAAAGGCGAACGAGCTGATGGCCCACACCTACAGCCATCTGTTCGGACTGCCGACGACGGGCTTGCGTTTCTTCACCGTCTACGGTCCATGGGGACGGCCCGACATGGCCTTGTTTATCTTCACCAAGGCCATCCTCGCCGGCCAGCCGATCGACGTTTTCAACCATGGCAACATGCAGCGGGATTTCACCTACATCGACGACATCGTCGAGGGGGTGGTCCGCGTCATGCAGCATCCCGCGACACCCAACCCCGATTGGAAAAGCGCTGCGCCGGACCCGGCGACGAGCACCGCGCCGTTCAGGATCCACAACATCGGCGACAGTTCACCCGTCGAGCTCAGCCGGCTCATCGACGTGCTGGAAGACGCGCTTGGGCGCAAGGCGATCCGCAACATGATGCCGCTCCAGCCGGGCGACGTTCCGGCGACCTTCGCCGATGTCACCTCGCTCGAAGAGGTGATCGGCTTCAAGCCCAGGATCCCGATCGAGATCGGCGTCCCGCGCTTCGTGGAATGGTACCGGGATTTCTACCAGGTCTGATTGGGCGCCTGCGGCGATCTACTAATGCATGTCGCGCAAAAGTGTGCAGCGGTTTTGCGATAACGACATGCATGAAAACAAAGCCTTAAAAGCGCGTCACCTGAATCCGCTTCAGCGCGACGCGCTTTAGCGGTCGGTCGTGGACGCTTGCCTGTCGATCCAGAGCGCGATCAGCGTGCAGGCGGCGCCCGAAAGCAGGTAGGCGCCGGCGGCGATAAGGCCGAAATTGCCGGCCAGGAGCAGCGCGGCAAGCGGCGCGAAGCCGGCGCCGAACATCCAGGCCAGGTCCGATGTCACCGCCGAGCCGGTATAGCGGTGCTGGCGCGAGAAGCTCGATGCCACGACGCCCGAGGACTGCCCGAAGCTTAAGCCCAGCAGGATGAAGCCGAGCACCATGAACACCGTCTCGCCGACGGTGCCGCCGTTGAGAAGCTGTGGGGCAAAGCCGCTGAAAGCGGCGATGGCGACGGCGCCGCCGCCGAGCAAGGCACGACGTCCGACACGGTCGGCCAGCGGCCCCGATGCGACGATGGCCGCGATGCCGAACAGCGCGCTCACCGCCTCGATGACCAGGAAACGTTCCGGGCCCTCATTGGTGAACAGGAACACCCAGGATAGCGGGAACACCGTCACCATATGGAACAGGGCAAAGCTCGCCAGCGGCGCGAAGGCGCCGACCACGACGTTGCGTCCTTCAGTCCGAACCATCTCCCTGATGCGCGTCGGCTGCAGGTCGCCGCTCTCGTAGAGTTTCGAGAATTCGGGCGTGACCACGATGCGCAGCCTGGCAAACAGCGCCACGACGTTGATGGCGAAGGCGACGAAGAAGGGATAGCGCCAGCCCCAGGCAAAGAAATCGTCGGCCGAGAGGTTGGCGACGAAGAAGGCAAACAGCGAGCTTGCCACGATGAGCCCGATCGGCGCGCCGAGCTGCGGGATCATCGCATAGATGCCGCGCCGGTTCTGCGGCGCATTCAGCGCCAGGAGGGAGGGCAGTCCGTCCCATGTCCCGCCGAGCGCCAGGCCCTGCAGGAAGCGGGTGAGCGCCAGCAGCCAGGCGGCGACCGCGCCGACATCCTCATAGGAGGGCAGGAATGCCATGGCGACCGTCGAGGTGCCGAGCAGGAACAGCGCAATCGTCAGCTTGGCGCCGCGGCCATAGGCGCGGTCGATCGCCATGAACAGCACGGTGCCGAACGGGCGCGCGATGAAGGCCAGCGCGAAGATGGCGAAGGAGTAGAGCGTTCCGACCAGCGGGTCGTGCGTTGGGAACACAAGCTTGGGGAACACGATCACGGAAGCGATGGCATAGACGAAGAAATCGAAGAATTCCGACGTCCTGCCGATGATCACGCCGACCGCGATATCGCCCGCGCTGACCTGGCCGTGATGCGAGCCGATCAGCCTGCTGTCCGTTTCGGAAGTCGAAGTTTCAGCCATCGTTTCCGTCGCCACCGAGCTCAAGTTCGGAACGCGATTGTCGTCGTCCCGATGCGATGTTGTCGTCATCCAATTATGCGTGCACACTTTCGCGAAAGCCATACCGACTGGGCATTGGACAAATTGTCCAATGTCGTCGCCGTGCCTGCGGCAGTAGCCGTTGGTCGATATCGCATCGCAACCTGCAGAGATCCTGCTGCAGGGCCATCGAGGGCAGCGTTTGATGAGACGATCCGGAGCCTTGCTTCTTTTTCCGCTCGCGGTGCTGCTGAGCGGCTGCGATCTGGTCGTGCTGGTGCCCGCGGGCGACGTGGCAGTGCAGCAGCGCGACCTGCTCGTCGTCTCCACCCTGCTGATGCTGCTCATCATCGTGCCCGTCATGGCGCTGACGGTGCTGTTTGCCTGGCGCTACCGGCAATCCAGCACCACGGCGACCTATACGCCGGACTGGGACCATTCGACCAAGCTGGAACTGGTGATCTGGGCGGCACCCCTGCTCGTCATCATCTGCCTGGGCGCGCTCACCTGGCTCGGCACGCATCTGCTCGATCCCTACCGGCGCATCGACCGGATCGAACCAGGACAGCCGGTCACCCAGAACCACAAGCCGCTCAAGGTCGAGGTCGTCGCGCTGGATTGGAAATGGCTCTTCATCTATCCCGATTACGGCATTGCCTCCGTCAACGAGTTGGCGGCGCCGGTCAACCAGCCGATCGACTTCCGCATTACCTCCTCGACGGTGATGAACTCCTTCTACATTCCAGCTCTTGCCGGGCAGATCTACGCCATGCCCGCTATGGAAACGAAGCTGCACGCCGTCATCAACCGTCCGGGAACCTATACCGGCTTTTCGGCCAACTACAGCGGCGCCGGCTTCTCCGGCATGCGCTTTGCCTTCCACGGCCTCTCCGACCAGGCCTTCGCCGATTGGGTGACGCAGACCAAGAGCGCGCAGGCCACGCTCAACCGAGACAGTTATCTCGAGCTCGAACGTCCGAGCGAGAACGAGCCGGTCCGCCATTACGCCTCCGTCGATCCCGACCTCTTCGGCGCCATCCTCAATTTGTGCGTCGAGCGCGGCAAGATGTGCATGAACGAGATGATGTCGATCGACGCCAAGGGCGGCCTGGGGCTCGCCGGCGTGCGCAACACCCTGCCGCTGCAATATGACAAGCTTGCCCGGCGCGGCGCGGTGTTCGGCAACGATCCGTCCTATGTCGCAAGCATCTGCACGGCGGAGGAAGCAGCCGCCGCCTCGCGCGCGGCCCGCGATGCCGACGCGAAATACTGGCCGGTGCGCGATCTTTCGCCATTGCGCGGGGCGGGGCTGCTCAGTCCAGGGGCAGGCAGCCGCCGCGCCGACGCCGAGACGCCGTCGCTCGGCCTGCTGCGCTTCGAATTGTGAGGATGGCGGATGCCTGAGACGCTGACCAAATTCATCTTCGGCCGCCTCACTCTGGAGTCGCTGCCACTGCACGAGCCGATCGTCGTCGGCACCTTCATCGTGGTGGCGCTCGGCGGTGTCGCTGTTCTTGGCGCCATCACGTATTTCAAGCTCTGGGGCTATTTGTGGCGCGAGTGGTTCACCAGCGTCGACCACAAGAAGATCGGCGTCATGTACATGGCGCTCGGCCTCGTCATGCTGCTGCGCGGCTTCTCCGACGCCATCATGATGCGCCTGCAGCAGGCCATCGCCTTCAACGGTTCCGAGGGCTATCTCAACGCCCATCACTACGATCAGATCTTCACCGCCCATGGCGTGATCATGATCTTCTTCGTGGCGATGCCTTTCGTCACCGGGCTGATGAACTTCGTCGTGCCGCTGCAGATCGGCGCGCGCGACGTCTCCTTCCCCTTCCTCAACAATTTCAGCTTCTGGATGACGGTCGGCGGCGCCATCCTGGTCATGGCCTCGCTGTTCGTCGGCGAATTCGCCCGCACCGGCTGGCTGGCCTATCCGCCGCTCTCCGGCATCAACTACAGTCCCGACGTCGGCGTCGATTACTACATCTGGGCGCTGCAGGTCGCCGGCGTCGGCACGACGTTGTCCGGCATCAACCTGATCTGCACCATCATCAAGATGCGCGCCCCCGGCATGACGATGATGCGCATGCCCGTCTTCACCTGGACCTCGCTCTGCACCAACGTGCTGATCGTGGCGTCCTTCCCGGTGCTGACGGCGGTGCTGACGCTGCTCGCGCTCGACCGCTATGTCGGCACCAACTTCTTCACCAACGACTTCGGCGGCAACCCGATGATGTATGTGAACCTCATCTGGATATGGGGTCACCCGGAGGTCTACATCCTCATCCTGCCGTTATTCGGCGTCTTCTCCGAGGTCACCTCGACTTTCTCCGGCAAGCGCCTGTTCGGTTACACCTCCATGGTCTACGCCACGGTGGTCATCACCATCCTGTCGTATCTCGTCTGGCTGCACCACTTCTTCACCATGGGCTCCGGCGCCAGCGTCAATTCCTTCTTCGGCATCACCACGATGATCATCTCGATCCCGACCGGGGCGAAGATATTCAATTGGCTGTTCACCATGTATCGCGGCCGCATCCGCTTCGAACTGCCGATGATGTGGACGGTAGCCTTCATGCTCACCTTCACCGTCGGCGGCATGACCGGCGTGCTGCTTGCCGTGCCACCGGCCGACTTCGTGCTGCACAACAGCCTGTTCCTGATCGCGCATTTCCACAACGTCATCATCGGCGGCGTGCTGTTCGGCCTGTTCGCCGGCATCGCCTATTGGTGGCCGAAGGCCTTCGGCTTCAGGCTCGATCCGTTCTGGGGCAAGGTCTCGTTCTGGTGCTGGGTGCTCGGCTTCTGGTTCGCCTTCATGCCGCTCTATATCCTCGGCCTGATGGGCGTGACGCGCCGCATGCGCGTGTTCGACGATCCCTCGCTGCAGATATGGTTCGTCATCGCCGCCTTCGGCGCCGTGCTGATCGCCTGCGGCATCGCCGCCTTCCTGGTCCAGATCTTCGTCTCCATCCGCAAGCGCGAAGCGCTGGCCGATCACACCGGCGATCCCTGGGATGGCCGCACCCTCGAATGGTCGACCTCCTCGCCGCCGCCGGCCTACAACTTCGCCTTCACGCCGGTCATTCGCGACAACGACGCCTGGTTCGACATGAAGAAGGCCGGCTACCGGCGCCCGCTGTCCGGTTTCAAGCCGATCCACATGCCGAAGAACACCGGCACCGGCCTCATCCTCGCCGTCTTCAGCGTCGCGCTCGGCTTCGGCCTGATCTGGTACATGTGGTGGCTGGCGGCGCTGAGCTTCGTCTGCCTCATCGCCACCGCGATCGGCCACACCTTCAACTATCACCGCGACTTCGACATCCCGGCTGCCGAGGTCGCGCAAACGGAAGAGGCGAGGACGACGCTCCTCGCCGCCCAGGGCTAGGGTTCGAGCATGGCATCGACTGCGATCACGGCCGATACCGCACCGGTCTTCCACCTGGAAGAGGAGCATGCGCACGCCGAAGGCGGCAGCACCATGCTCGGCTTCTGGCTCTATCTGATGAGCGATTGCCTGATCTTCGCCATGCTGTTCGCGGCCTATGGCGTGCTCGGCGGCAATTACGCGGCCGGTCCGGCGCCGAAGGATCTGTTCGACCTCGGCCTGGTGGCGGTCAACACCACCATGCTGCTCTTGTCCTCGATCACCTACGGCTTTGCCATGCTGACCATGGACAAGGGCCGCGTCGGCGCGACGCAAGCCTGGCTCGTGGTGACCATGCTGTTCGGCATGGCGTTCCTCTCCATCGAGCTATCCGAATTCGCGCACATGATCCATGAAGGCGCGACGCCGCAGCGCAGCGCCTTCCTGTCGTCCTTCTTCACCCTGGTCGGCACGCACGGCCTGCACGTGACCTTCGGCATCGTGTGGATGGCGACGCTGATGGTGCAGGTCGCGAGATACGGCCTCATCGAGGCCAACCGCCGCCGGCTGATGTGCCTCTCGATGTTCTGGCACTTCCTCGACGTCGTCTGGATCGGCGTCTTCACCTTCGTCTATCTGATGGGGATGCTCAGATGAGCGCGCATGATCATGCCGATCACGACCACACGCATGGCGGCGCCGCGCACGGGTCGCTGAAGGGCTACCTGATCGGCTTCGTCCTGTCGGTGATCCTCACCGCCATCCCGTTCTGGATGGTCATGAGCGGAGCCATCGACAACAAGCAGGCCACAGCCATCATCGTCATGGCCTTCGCGGTGGTGCAGATCGTGGTGCACATGGTCTTCTTCCTGCATATGAACCCCGCCTCGGAAGGCGGATGGTCGATGCTGGCGCTCATTTTCACGGTGATCCTCGTCGTCATCGTGCTCAGCGGCTCGCTCTGGGTGATGTACCACCTCAATGCCAACATGATGCCCGGGCTCCACGAGATGCGGGAGATGCCATGAGCCCCGTTTCGGGCGTGAGTGTGTCGGGTGTGGAGAGGGCCAAAGTCGAGGCAAAGGACATGATCGGCCGGACAAGTACTGGCTCTCATGCCACCCCGAAGGGCTCCGCGTCGCGATTCTTGCTTGCGCTGGCTGGGCTTCTCGGCGTCCTGGTGTTTCTCGGGCTCGGGATTTGGCAATTGGAAAGGCGGGTCTGGAAGCTCGACCTAATCGCCCGCGTCGACCAACGCATCCATGCTCCCGTCGTCGATGCGCCTGGTCCGCGGGACTGGAGCGGGTTGAGCGCGCCTGACTACGAATATCGCCATGTGCGGTTGACCGGGCGCTTTGAGGGCGGTGCCAACACGCTGGTGCAGGCGGTGACCGAGCTTGGCGGCGGCTATTGGGTGCTGACGCCGATGCGCGGCGACCGCGGTTTCACGGTCCTCGTCAACCGCGGCTTCATCCCGCAGGAACGCAAGGCCGAGTTCGAGCGGGAGGGTGGCGGTTTCGCCGCGACGGCGACGGTCGACGGGCTGCTGCGCATCAGCGAACCGCGCGGCGGTTTCCTGCGCAGCAACGATCCGGCGGCCAATCGCTGGTATTCGCGCGACGTCGACGCCATCGCGAAGGCGCGCGGCCTGGCGGATGTCGCGCCGTATTTCATCGATGCCGGAGCGTCCGAGCCGGCTGGCTGGCCGCGCGGCGGGCTCACCGTCGTCACCTTCCGCAACAGCCATCTGGTCTATGCTTTGACCTGGTTTGCCCTGGCAGCGATGCTGGCGACCGCCCTCGCCAGGCCGATCTTCGCCGGACGTCGGAAGCGGGACGCGGCAAGATGAACATCTCGATCGCGCGGTTTCATCGCGACAAACCGATCCTGACGGTTCCGGTCGCCGGACAGGGAGGCGCCGCCTCAAATTCCGACGTGACGAACAGGAAGAACCTGCTGCTCCTCATCCAGTTGCGCTGGCTGGCGGTGGCGGGGCAGGTGCTGACCATCCTGGTGACGCAATACTGGTTCGCGATCCCGCTGCCGCTCACTGAGATGGCCGGCGTGGTGCTTTTCCTCGTCGGGCTCAACATCTTCAGCCTGCTCGCCCTGCGCGGCAATCGCCGCATCTCCAACGCGCAGCTCTTCGTCGCGCTGATCTTCGACATGGCGGCGCTGACGACGCAGCTTTACCTGAGCGGCGGCGCCTCGAATCCGTTCGTGTCGCTCTATCTGCTGCAGATCACGCTCGGCGCCGCGCTGTTGGCGCCATGGTCGACCTGGCTCCTGGTGGTAGCCGCCTCGGTCTGCTTCGTCTTTCTCATCTTCGTTTTCCAGCCGATCGCGCTCCCGCATCATGGCGGCAGCGACCTCCTGGCGCTGCATCTGCGCGGTATGTTCATCTGCTTCGTGCTCGCGGCCGGCCTGATCGTGATCTTCATGACGCGCATCAACCGCAACCTGCGCGAACGCGATGCCTACCTCGCCGACCTGCGCCAGCGTTCGGCCGAGGAAGACCACATCGTGCGCATGGGCCTGCTGGCCTCGGGTGCCGCGCATGAACTGGGCACACCGCTCTCGACCATATCGGTCATCCTGTCCGACTGGCGCCAGATGCGCGGCGTCAAGCGCAACCGTGAGCTTTCCGAGGACGTGGCCGAGATGCAGGCGCAGATCGAGCGCTGCAAAAGCATCGTCACGGGCATCCTCATGTCCTCCGGCCAGGCGCGGGGCGAGGGCACGATCCGCACCACGATCCGCCGCTTCCTCGACGATCTCGTGCAGGAGTGGCGTTCCAGCCGCCAGCCTTTCAAGCTGGATTACAGCAACGGTTTCGAGCCGGACGAGCAGATCGTATCCGACACGGCGCTGAAGCAAGTGATCTTCAATGTGCTCGACAATGCGCTGGAAGCATCGCACGATTGGGTCGGCATCACTGCCGAGCGGCAGGATGGGAAGCTGGTGCTCTCCGTCGAGGATCGCGGACCGGGTTTCGACAAGGATATTCTGGCCGCGCTCGGCCAGCCCTATATGTCGAGCAAGGGGCGGCCAGGCGGCGGCCTGGGGCTCTTCCTGGTGTTCAATGTGGTGCGCAAGCTCGGCGGCGACGTTTCGGCGCGCAACATGGCCGAGGGCGCCCGCGTTAACCTTTCGCTGCCGCTGGCGGCGCTGACCGATGGAGACGATCGTGAAATCTGATCGATCCTTGTTTGTCGTGGAGGACGACGCAACCTTCGCGCGGACGCTCAAGCGTTCCTTCGAAAAGCGTGATTACGATGTCGTGGTCTGCCACGACCGCGAGGCGCTGCTGGTCGCGTTGGAAACGGCCGTTCCGGTCTACGCCGTCGTCGATCTCAAGCTTGGAGCGGGATCGGGTCTCGAATGCGTCAAACTGCTCAGCGCCCGCAATCCGTCGATGCGGATCGTCGTGCTGACGGGATTTGCCAGCATCGCCACGGCTGTCGAGGCGATCAAGCTCGGCGCGTGCCATTATCTGGCCAAGCCCGCCAACACCGATGACATCGAAGCCGCCTTCGGCCGCGCCGAGGGCGACGTTTCGGTGCCGCTCACCAGCCGCCCCACCTCGATCAAGAACCTCGAATGGGAGCGCATCCACGAAACGCTGGTTGAGACCGGCTTCAACATCTCCGAAACCGCGCGCCGGCTTGGCCTGCACCGGCGCACGCTTGCCCGCAAACTCGAGAAGCGCGTGGTGCAGTAGCGCAACTTTTCCTGGAATTGCTCAGTAGGTGGTGCGCCCGCCCGACAGGTCGAATGTCGAGGCGGTGGTGAAGCTGTTTTCCTTCGAGACCAGCCACGCGACCATCGCGGCGGCTTCGTCGACTTCGAGCAGGCGGCCGCGCGGAATGCGCGAGCGCATGTATTCGATATGCTCGGGCGTCAGCTGGTCGAGGATGCGTGTCTGCGCGGTTGCCGGCGAAATGCAGTTCACGGCGATGTCGTATTGCGCCAGCTCCTTGCCGAGCGACTTCGTCAGGCCGATGACAGCTGCCTTCGAGGCCGAATAGGCGGCGGCATTCGGGTTGCCTTCCTTGCCGGCCACCGAAGCGATGTTGACGATGCGGCCGTAATTGCGCTCCTTCATGCCGGGCACGACGGCGCGGTTGACGTAGAATGTGCCGTTGACGTTGATGTCGATGATCTTCTTCCAGACGTCGACGTCATAGACATCGAGCGGCGCCGCCGGGCCGGCGATGCCGGCGGAGTTCACCACGATGGATATCTTGTCGGCGATCTCCTCGGTCCTGGCGCGGGCTGCATCGACCGCGTCCCAGTCGGCGATATCGACCACCAGCGTCGTGGCGGCCTTGCCGAGCTCCTGTCTGGCGGCATCGAGGCGCGCCTCGTCGAGATCCCAAAGCGTGACCGTGGCGCCCGAGGCGACGAAGCGCTTGGCCATGGCGAAGCCGAGGCCCTGGGCGCCGCCGGTCACCACCGCGTGCTGACCGTCCAGATCGATCCTGTTCATATCGGGCGTTTCCTCCAGTCTGATTTATCGGGGATATTTCGGAAGTCGGTCGCAACAAGCCGGAATGCCTGAACCTCCGATCCGGCGTCGCGACGTTACATGGTGGCGCCGAGGCTCCACGGCACGAATTCATTGTCGCCATAGCCAAGCGCCTCGGATCTGGTGCGTCCGCCGGAAGCCACCCGCAGGATCTCCGCGAAGATTTCCTCGCCCTTCCGTGCCAGCGTCACGCCGTCCAGTATGTCGCCGCAGTTGATGTCCATGTCGTCGCGCATCTGTTCGAAGATGAACGAGTTGGAGGCGAGCTTGATCGAAGGTGTCGGCTTGCAGCCGAAGGCCGAGCCGCGCCCGGTGGTGAAGCACAATATGTTGGCGCCGCCGGCGACCTGGCCGGTGGCCGAGACCGGGTCGTAGCCTGGCGTGTCCATGAAGACGAGGCCGCGCTCGTTGATCGGCTCGGCATATTCCAGCACCGCGCGCAGGTTGGTGGTGCCGCCCTTGGCCGACGCGCCGAGCGACTTCTCCAGGATGGTCGTCAATCCCCCCAGCTTGTTGCCGGGCGAGGGATTGTTGTTCATCTCCATGTCGTGCCTGGCGGTGTAATCCTCCCACCAGCGGATGCGCTCGATCAGCTTTTCACCGACCGCCCGGCTTTCGGCGCGGCGGGTCAGAAGATGTTCCGCGCCGTAGATCTCGGGTGTCTCCGAAAGGACGGCGGTCCCGCCCTGCGCGACGAGCAGGTCCACCGCCGCGCCGAGCGCCGGATTGGCGCTGATGCCGGAATAGCCGTCCGAGCCGCCGCATTGCAGCGCCAGCACCAGTTCGGAGGCCGGTTGCGGCGTGCGCCGCGCGGCGTTGACGATCGGCAGCATCTCGACGATCGCCTTCACGCCGGCATCGACCGTCTTGCGCGTGCCGCCGGTTTCCTGGATCGTCATTGTGCGGAAGGTGGCGCTCTCCTCGATGTCGTAGGACTGCATCCAGCGCGGGATCTGGAAGGCCTCGCAGCCCAACCCGACCATCAGCACGCCGCCGACATTGGGATTGGTGGCGAACCCCCATTGCGTACGCTTCAGGAGATCGTAAGCCGGGCCCTTGGTGTCGATGCCGCAGCCGGTGCCATGGACGAGCGAGATGATGCCGTCGACATTGGGATAGTCGCGCAAGATACCGGAGCGGTTGACCTCCTCGGCGATGAAGCGCGCGACGCTGGCCGAGCAGTTCACCGAGGTCAGCGTGGCGATATAGTTGCGCGTGCCGACTTTGCCGTTCGGCCTGCGATACCCCATGAAGGTCGCCCGTTCGCCGTCGGGAAGCATCGCCGTTTGGCTGGCGTCCGCGCCATAGCCGTAGTCCCGCTCGAAATCGCGCAGGTAGACATTGTGCTCGTGCACCCAGTCCCCGGCCGCGATCGCTCCGCGCGCGAAGCCGATGGTCTGGCCGTACTTCACGATTGGCTCGTCCGCGGCGATGTCGCGTATGGCCATCTTATGTCCGCGCGGGATTCGGGCCCGCGCCGCGACGTCGCCGGCCTTCTCGCCGGTCGCTAGCGGATCGACCGTGAGCAGGATGTTGTCCGCATGCGAAAGCTTGATGAAGCGTGCCATTGCCCAAGACTCTGAAGAAAATTCTCGCCGGCGCCGGCCACGAGATCACCGACTAGGAATACTAATATAATAGAATGACGGCGGTCAAGGCTGCGACCCACTGGGCTCAGTCGGAACCGCTGTCGTGGGGCATCATTCACATGCCCGCGCCGTCCCGCACCCGCGACCCGGTTGGCGTCGCGAGCGGTTCAGTCCAAGTGGAAGACTTCCTCCATCGCCGCCCACCACTCCCCTTGCGCGCGGGTGGCCAAGGGTTGCTGCATGGGGTCGCACAATTCCCACCATTTGCGCATCGCGGCCGATTCCCCCATCCGCGCGGCATCGGAGGCGAAATCGTCGCCGTGATATTCCCAACAGGCGAACAGCAGGTTCTCCGGCTCGCGCAGGAAGATGGAGTAGTTCCTTATGTTGGCGCGGCTGATGACCTCGAGCACGTCGGGCCACACCGCGGCATGGACGCGCTTGTATTCCTCGATCGCCTCGGCCTTCAGGCCGATGCAAAGCCCCATTCTCTTCATCAACTGGTCTCGCTTTGTTTGGCCGCGTCTTTTGTCGTCACGCAATTCCGGACGGAAAACCGCGTCACACCTTTCCTGGGATTGCAGAGCATGATCCCGAAAGGTGGGAATCGGTTTTCGGATAAGATCATGCTCCAACAAAGAGCTGGATCAGGATGGCGATTGAACGAAATGTCACCCTGATCTAGCCGAGGAGCTCGGCGGCGACTTCGAGCGTGTTGCGGAAGGATGTCTCCAAGTGGCTCTCCATCGCCTGCGCGGCGCCCTCGGCGTCCTGACGCTTGAGCGCGTCGAGAATGGCCTCGTGCTGCTCGATCGTCTGCTCGCCATAGCCGGGCTTGGGGATCGCGAGATAGCGGCCGCGATCCATCTGCGCCTTGGAGATGTCGACCACCCGCCAGATCGCCGGTAGGCCGCAGATCTCGGCTATGGTGCGGTGGAAGACGTCGTCGAGCTGGATCGCGACGGCATAGCGTCCGCGCGAAATGGCGAGCTTGTGAGCGGCCATGTTGTCTTCAAGGAGTTCGGCTGCCTGCGGCGTCATCTTGGCCGCGGCACGCCTGGCGCTTTCCATCTCCAGCGCCCGGCGGATGACATAGGCTTCCTCGAGATCGGCGCGGCTGATCGGCGCCACATAGGTGCCGCTCTGCGCCAGGATCTTGACCAGCCCTTCGTCGCTGATGCGCTTGACCGCCTCGCGCACCGGCGTGCGCGATACGCCGAGCGCCTCGGCAATCGCAACTTCATTGATGATCTCGCCCGGCTTCAGCTGTCCGACGACGATCAGGTTACGGATCTTGTTGTAGATCTGGTCGCGCAGCGGCAGGGCCCGATTGAGGGTTGAAGGGTCTAGATCCATGGAAAATCCCATCGCTCGTCCACGCCAATGGATAAATTATATTAGAATGCCAACCGGAATGCACGTATGCGCGAAGCCGGTTGCCTCCCCTGCAAAAAGCGCTCTGAAAACCAGCTTGCCAGAACTGTTATATTAGTGCAATAGTGCCCGCCGTCGCGATTATCGGCGTCGTGGCGAAAGCGTTTCAGGGTGCCCAAGCGTGGTTGCGCGAAGGCCTTCTTGGTCGGTTTGAGGGACCGGCCATGCGCTTGATACGGCCGATGATCCCGTGCCGTGGAGCGCCGGCCGTCTTGCCAGGGAGGACCAAGCCAGAAATGACTGCCGTGGCGGATTGTGCCCTGGACATGCGAGGCATCAGCAAGACGTTTCCGGGCGTGAAGGCGCTGTCGAACGTCAATTTCGCCGTGAAATTCGGCACCGTCCACGCGGTCGTTGGCGAGAATGGCGCCGGCAAGTCGACCCTCATGAAAGTGCTCAACGGCTCATACGCGCCGACCAGCGGCACGATCAAGGTCGGCGGCAATGAGGTGCGCATGCGCAAGCCGGCGGACGCGCAGGCGCTCGGCATCCGCATGGTTCACCAGGAGATCAATCTGGTCCCCGACCTGACTGTAGCAGAGAACGTCTATCTCGGCCGCATGCCCGGCAAATGGACCTGGCTGCGCAAGGGCGAGATGGCCAGGAAGGCCGCGGCGGTTCTCAAGGAACTGGGCGCAGCGATCAATCCGCGCGAACGGCTGGGCAACCTCTCGATCAGCCAGCAGCAACTGGTCGAGATCGCCAAGGCCTATGCCGCCCAGCCTCGCATCATCGTCCTCGACGAGCCGACATCGTCGCTAAGCGAGCATGAGACGGCGGCGCTCTTCCGCATCCTGCGCAAGATGCGCGGCGAAGGCATCGCCATCGTCTACATCAGCCACCGGCTGAAGGAGGTGCTCGAGATCGCCGACGAGGTCACCGTGCTGCGTGACGGCTCGATGATCGAGACGCGTCCCATCGAGGGGATCACCGCGGCCGAGATGATCCGGCTGATGGTCGGCCGCGAGGTGAGCAACGTCTTTCCCAAGAGCCCGGCCAAGATCGGCACATCGGTGCTGCGTGTCGAACGCATCGGCGACGGCGCGAGCTTCCGCGATATCAGCTTCGACGTGCGGGCAGGCGAGATCCTCGGCTTGACCGGCCTCGTCGGCGCCGGCCGCAGCGAAGTCGCGCGCGCCATCTTCGGCCTGTCGCGTCTGGCCGAGGGAAGCGTCAGCGTCAATGGCCGCAAGGTCGTCATCAGCTCGCCGTCCGAGGCGGTGCGAGCCGGCATCGCCTACGTTCCGGAGGACCGCAAGGGCGACGGCATCGTGCCCGGCATGTCGGTGCGCGAGAACATAAGCCTGCCTATCCTGCGCCGCCTGACCAGCTTCGGGCGCATCAGGGGCAGCGCCGACCGTTCCTTGTCGGCCCTTTACGTCAAGCAATTCTCCATCTCACCGCCGGATGGCGAGCGGCGCATCAATCTTCTGTCGGGCGGCAACCAGCAGAAGGCGGTCATCGCCAAATGGCTCGCGGCAAAGCCCGCCGTGCTGATCCTCGACGAGCCGACGCGCGGCGTCGACGTCGGCGCCAAGGCGGAGATACATCACATCATCGGCCAGCTCGTCGCCGACGGCATGGCGGTGGTGATGATCTCGTCGGAACTGCCTGAAATCCTCGGCGTGTGCGATCGCGTGGTGGTGATGCGGGACGGCCGCGCATCGTCACCGCTGACCCGCGCCGAGCTCAGCGAGGAGCGCATCATGGCGCTCGCGACCGGCGAGGAAGCGGCGTGACGGACGCGGCCATGGAGATCAGCGGCGTGAACCGCAACGACCGTTTTACGCGCGGCAGCAGGCTCGTCGATCTGCTGTCGAAGGCCGGCCTTGTGCTGGCCATCCTCGCGGTCATCCTCTACGGCTCGTTCGCCAGCCCGGCCTTCTTCACCGCCGGCAATATGCTCAACGTGCTGACGTCGATGTCGATCGTCGGCATCGTCGTGGTCGGCATGACCTTCGTGCTGGTGGTCGGCGGCCTGGCGGACCTGTCGGTGCCCGCCACCATCGCTTGCGGCGCGATCCTTTCGCTAGGGCTGCAGCCGCTGATCGGCCCCGTGCCGGCCTTCGTCCTTGCCGTGGCGCTGGCCGGGCTGATCGGCCTGCTCAACGGCGTTTTCGTCGGCTATGTCGGCATCAATCCGATCATCGCCACGCTTGGCGTGGGAACCATCGGCCTCGGCATCGTCCAGGCCGCGGTCGGCGGCGTCATCGTCTACGGCTCGAACACCGCCTCCGCCGAATTCGCCAAGGGCCGGCTGCTCGGCGTCCCGGTCGTGGTGCTGATCTTCCTGGCCGTCGCGCTGATCGGCCATTTCGCGCTTTCCAGGTCCTTCTGGGGACGCTGGACGCTGGCGACCGGCGGCAATTACAGCGCCGCCGAGGCCAGCGCCGTGCCCGTCAAGGCGGTTAAGGCCGGCGCCTTCGTGATCACCGCGCTCGCGTCCGGCATCAGCGGCGGCCTGCTTGGCCTGACCCTGCAGAGCGCGCGGCCGCTGATCGGCTCCGGCTACGAATTCAGCGCCATCACGGCGGTCGTCGTCGGCGGCGTCTCGATCATCGGCGGCTTCGGCTCGGTGCCGAGGGCCATCGCCGGGCTCGTCTTTGTGCAACTCCTCACCAATGTCATGGTGCTGCAGGGCGTGCGCACGCCGATCCAGGGTTTTGTGCTGGGCACCCTGATCGTCGGCGCGGTCGGCATGGACGCCGCGCTGCGCAAGCGGGGAGTGGCATGATGCGCCTCCTGGTCCTTGCCTCGCAATATCGCGTTCTCATCATCCTCGGTCTGACGCTTGTCGTCTCGGCGCTGGTCGTGCCGGGTTATCTGGCGCCTTCGACGCTCGGCCTCGGCCTCGACCGGGCCGCGACCATCGGCCTGATCGCCATCGGCCTGACCTTGCTTCTGATCGCGGGTCAGATCGATCTCTCCGGCGGCGCGGTGTTCGCGCTGGCCGGCATCGTCTCGGTCATCCTGCAGCGCGAGATCGGCATTCTGCCCGCGGCGCTCGTCGGCATCCTTGTCGGCGCCGTCGCCGGCGCGATCAACGGCGCCTTGGTCGTCGGGCTGAAGGTCAATTCGCTGGTGCTGACCCTGGCCACGATGCTGATCTTCCGCTCGCTCGCGCATTGGGTCACCAACAGCCAGCCGGTGACCGGCACCGACATCATGCTGTCGCTGGCGCTGGCCAAGATCTATCTTGAGATATTCACCATCCGCAGCGCGCTGTTCATCGTCCTGATCGTGTTGCTGCATGTCTGGCTGACGCGCACCATCCCGGGCCGCAACGTCTTTGCCGTCGGCTCCAATCCGGCGGCCGCCAAAGAAAGCGGCATCGCCTCGGACCGCATCGTCTTTCTCGGCTTCGTCTTCGCCGGCACGCTGGCCGGCCTCGCGGGCGTCCTCCAGAGCCTCGTCACCAACACCGGTTCGCCCGTCTTCGGCTCGGAACTGACGGTCGCCGTTATTGCCGCCGTCGTCGTCGGCGGAACCCGCCTCGAAGGCGGCAGGGGATCCGCGCTCGGCACGCTGGGCGGCGTGCTGACGATCGGTTCGCTGACCATCGCGATGGAGTTCCAGTCCGTACCCGCATACGTCCAGCAGGTCGTGTCCGGGCTGATCCTGATCCTGCTCGTCGTGCTCGATCGGGCCGTTACCACCAAGGGCAGGGCTCCGGGCACGCGCCCTGCGCTCGTTCGCGACAAACCAATCACTCAAGGAGGAAACGTATGATCGGGAGGAAACGTATGATTGGGAGGAAACCTATGATTGGCAAGAAAAGCATGCTCAAGATCGCTGCCGTGGCGCTTCTGGCTTCGACCGGGTGGGCCAGCGCCAAGACAGTCTGCTACGTGACGGCGGCGGATTCGCATGCCTACGCGACGCCGGCCAACAAGGCGCTCGAGGCCCGCGCCAAGGAGCTTGGCGTCGAGATCCTCAGCCTCAGCCAGGACTTCGACGTACAGAAGGGCACCGAGCAGCTCAACACCTGCGTGGCGCGCAAGGTCGACGGCATCATCCTGTGGCCGCTCGACCCGCAGGCCTACATCCCGGGCCTTGCCCGCGCGCAGCAGGCGAACATCCCGGCGATCCTCATCAACTCGCCGATGAGCGACGATGCCAAGCCGTTCATCAAGTCCTTCACCGGACCGGACGTCTATGAGGAAGGCAAGCTGGCGGCGGATTCGCTGAGCAAGGCGCTGGGCGGCAAGGGCTCGGTGGTCATCATCGCCGGCCAGGCCGGCAACGGCACCACCATCGGCCGCGTCAACGGGTTCACCGACCGCCTCAAGGAAACCAACGCCGACATCAAGGTGCTCGATACGGTCAACGCCGACTTCGACCAGCAGAAGGCGCTGGTCGTCAGCCGCGACCTGATCACCCGCTTCGGCGACCAGATCACCGGCGTCTACGCCAATGACGACACCATGGCGCGTGGCTTCATCGACGCCTGGAAGGAAGCCAATCCGTCCAAGCCGACGCCGCCGATCGTCGGCATCAACGGTCAGAAGGATGCGTTCGAGTCGATCAAGAGCGGCGAGATGTACTCGACCATCGTGCAGTCGCCGGTCGAGGACGGCCGCCTCGCGATCAACACCATGGCCGAGATCATCGACGGCAAGGAGGTCAAGGACCGGCTGCCGATCCCGCTGACGGTCGTCACCAAGGACAATGTCGGCTCGGTCGAACCGGCATTCTGATCACGCGGCCGGCCCGGTTAAACCGGGCCGGCCTATCCGCTGCACGGCGCCCGTCCGACGCCGCGCCAAGATTATCCCCGAACGGCCACGCCCAGCACCGAGACGCAGTCGCCCGCCTTGACCAGGCCCGGGAAGTGACGCGCGGCGAGCAGCCCCGACATCCTGGCCTTGATCTCCCGCGGCGCCTGCCCGGTGCGCCCGACCGGATGGATGCGCGCCACAACCTGGCCGTCCTCCACGGGCTCGCCGAGATCGACCATCGTCTCGATCATGCCGTCATCCTCGGCGAAGGCGAAGCAGTCGCCGGAAGGCATGTCCAACCATTGAGTTCTGCCCTTGTCGACCGCACCATCGACGATGCCGGCATGGCGGAGCACGTTGAGGATGCCGCGCCTGGCAATCCGCACCGTCTCGGCGCGAGACGTTCCGCCGCCGCCGAGCTCGGTGGTGACGAAGACCTTGCCCATCTCCTCGGCGGCCGTATCGTACATGCCGACCGCGTCGATCTCGGTCATGCGCATCGAGAACGGCGCCGAGAAAGCCTCGACCGCGGCGAAGGCCTTCTTCTCTTGCACCTTGTCCGGCAGCGTATGCGCGGCGCAGAACGGCACGAAGTCCAGCGTTTTCCCGCCCGAGTGGAAGTCGAAGACGATGTCCGCGCGCGGCAACAGCTCGCGCTGGAAATAGTCGGCGATCTTCTCCGTCACCGTGCCGTCCGGCCGCCCGGGGAAGGAGCGGTTCATATTGCCCTTGTCGATCGGCGAGGTGCGCGTGCCGGCCCGGAACGCCGGATAGTTCATCGCCGGCACGATGATGACCGTGCCGGAGACATTTTTCGGATCAAGCGTGCGGGCGAGCTCGTAGAGCGCCAACGGCCCCTCGTATTCGTCGCCGTGATTGCCGCCGGTGAGCAGCGCCGTCGACCCCTTGCCGTTGCGCACGACACAGACCGGGATCATCACCGAGCCCCAGGCGGAATCGTCTCGGCTGTAGGGCAGGCGCAGGAAGCCATGCTGGACGCCGTCGCGCTCGAAGCCGACGGTCGGTGTGATCGGCGACGGACGCAAAGCGGACATCGGCTCAGTCCTTCACGAAGAGCTTGCGCGGCACATTGGCCAGGCACTCGACGCCGGTGTCGGTGATCAGGATCGACTCGGTGATCTCCAGCCCCATCGTCTCCAGCCAGAGACCCGTCATGAAGTGGAAGGTCATGCCAGGCCTGAGCTCGGTGCGGTCGCCGGGGCGCAGGCTCATGGTGCGCTCGCCCCAGTCCGGGGGATAGGACAGACCGATCGAGTAACCGGTGCGGTTGTCCTTGACGATGCCGTACTTCTTCAGCACCGCGAAGAAGGCGTTGGCGATGTCTTCGCAAGCGTTCCCCGGCTTTGCCGCGGCAAGGCCTGCCTCCATGCCTTCCAGCGTCGCCTTCTCGGCATCGAGGAAGGCCTGCGTCGGCTTGCCGAGGAAGACGGTGCGCGACAGCGGACAATGGTAGCGGTTGTAGCAGCCGGCGATCTCGAAAAACGTGCCTTCGTTCACCTTCATCGGCTTGTCGTCCCAGGTGAGATGCGGCGCCGAGGCATCGGCGCCCGACGGCAGCAGCGGCACGATCGCCGGATAGTCGCCGCCGATGCCGGCGACGCCGCGCGTGCCGGCATCGTAGATCTCGGCGACCAGATCGCATTTGCGCATGCCGACTTCTACTTTGTCGACGATGCGCTGGTGCATCGCCTCGACGATGCGGGCGGCCTTGCGCATGTAGTCGATCTCGGTCGGGCTTTTCACCGCCCGCTGCCAGTTCACCAGCGCGGTGGCATCGGCGAAACGGGCATTGGGCAGGTGCTTCTGCAGCGCCGCGAAAGCGGCGGCCGAGAACCAGTAATTGTCCATCTCGACGCCGATCGTGAGCTTGTCCCAGCCACGCTTGGCCAGCACGCTGGCGAGGTAGTCCATCGGGTGCCGCGCGGTCGACTGCACGTAGTGGTCGGCGTAGCCGACGATGTTGTCATGGGCGAGATAGGCGGTGCGCTTGGCGCCATTGGCGTCCTGGCCGCGGCCGTACCAGACCGGCTCGCCCGAAGGCGGCACCACCACCGCCTGATGCACATAGAATGACCAGCCGTCGTAGCCTGTCAGCCACGCCATGTTGGACGGATCGCTGACGATCAGCAGATCAACGCCTTTAGCCTCCATGGCTTTTCGCGTCTTGGCGAGGCGATCGGCAAATTCGCTCCGCGAGAATTTCAGGTTTGGCTGCATTTTGTTGTCCTCGTTTGTTGGGCCTGGCGGCCAGCATCAACTTTCGAAATTGAGCCCGGCATTGGTGGCGCGCGCACGGTCGCGAGCCAAAGTGGCGATTGCGGTGTCCTGCACGCCGGTGCCGGTGAGGTCGGCGATGGTGATGTCGCTTGCCGAGCGCCGGCCGGGTTTCTCACCGGCAATGATCTGGCCGAGTTCGGTGACCTCGGCGTCGGCTGTCATCACGCCCGCCTCGATGGCGTGGTGAAGCTCGCCCAGGCGTCGCGTCTGCTTGGCGCTGTCGGCGACATAGAGGTCGGCCATGCGCAGGATCGCCGGCGCGATCTCGTTCTTGTGCTCGGCGTCCGAGCCCATGGCGGTGATGTGCTGGCTGGCGGAGACGAAGCCGGGCTTGATGAGCGGTTCGGTCGAAGGCGTCGTGGTGACGATGATGTCGGCTTCGGCTGCCGCGCTCGCCGCATCCGGCTCGGCCCGCACGGCAATGCCCAGTTTCTTGCGCAAGCGCGCGGCGGTCGCCTCCGCCTTGGCGGCGTCGCGCGCCCAGATGCGCGCTTCCTCGATCGGCCGCACGAGCCGCAGCGCTTCCAATTGCAGGCCGGCTTGCAAACCGGCGCCGAAGATCGCCGCGACCTTGGAGTCTTCGCGCGACAGATGCTTGGCCGCGACCGCACCAGCGGCGGCGGTGCGGATATCGGTCAGATAGCCATTGTCGAGCAGCAGCGCCTCGACCACACCGGTCTTTGCCGAAAGCAGCACCATCATGCCGCCGCCGCTCGGCAGGCCCAGCGTCGGGTTGTCGAAGAAGCCGGAGCTTATCTTGACGGCGAAACCGTCTATGCCGGGGACATAGGCGGACTTCACGTCGACCTCGCCGCGATGCTCATGAATGTCGAGCCGCAGAATCGGCGGCATCGCCACCGGCAGCGTGGCCAGGGCGCGAAAAGCGTTCTCGACGCAGGCAACGGCGTCGAGGTCGAGTGTCACGATCTTGCGCAGATCACTTTCGCTGAGAATTGTCATCCGGCTCATGCGGCGCGCTCCGTTGCTGTGGCCGCCTCGCCGCAGACAATGCGACGATGCAGAGCCATGTCGATGTTGCGGCCGGAGAGGATGAGGACGGTCGGGCCATTCGTCGAGACCTTGCCGGCAAGCAGCGCGCCCATGCCGACGGCGCCCGCGCCCTCGACGATCTCGCGCTCCTGCTCATAGGCATGGCGGATGCCGGCGGCGATCTCGTCCTCGGCAAGCAGGACGACGTCGTCGAGCAGGTCCCGGCACATGGCGAAGGTCAGCTGGTTGTCGAGGCCGATGCCGCCACCGAGCGAATCCGCCAATGTCGGCAGTTCCTCGACCTGCACCGGGCGGCCGGCATCGAGGCTGGCTTTCATCGCGGCACCCAGCGCCATCGAGATGCCGATGACTTTGGTGCCTGGACTCACCCCCTTGACCGCCGCCGCGACGCCGGACGCCAGCCCGCCGCCGGAGAGCGGCACCAGCACCGCCGCGGTATCTGGAACCTGCTCCATGATCTCCAGGCCAAGCGTGCCTTGGCCGGCTATGATGCCGGGATGGTCGAAGGGCGGCAGCATGACCAGCCCTTCCTCGGCCACCAAGCGATCGACCTCCTGCTGGGCATCGTCCTGGCTGTTGCCGACGATGCGGACATCCGCGCCGAGGCGGCGGATGGCGTCGAGCTTGTTTTGCGGCACCAGCTTCGACATGCAGATCACCGCGCGGATGCCTTCAAGCTTCGCCGCATGCGCCAGCGCGCGGCCGTGATTGCCGGTCGAAGCGGCGACGACGCCGCGCGATCTTGCTTTTGCGCTCAACGCGGCGATGGCGTTGGAGGCGCCGCGCAGCTTGAACGCGCCGGTGGTCTGGTGGTGTTCCAGCTTGAGATGAACCGGGCTGCCGGTGCGCTCCGACAGGTTTTGCGACAGCACGCAGGGTGTCCGCTCGACCTTGCCGGCAATGCGTTCGCGCGCTGCGCGAATATGCTGAAGCGTGACTGGCATTTCGATCACTGCGCCAGAGGCTTGGTCCACAGCCGGCCGAACTCCGGTCGCGGCGTGTCGTCGCCGCACAGCCGCAGGCAGTTCCAGGCGCTGGCCTGGTTGCTGGTGACGACCGGACGCCCGATCGCCTCTTCCATGCCGGGAACGGCGAGCGCGGCGCGCAGCGCGGTGCAGGAGACGAACAGCGCATCGGCCTGGGGATGCATGACCTTGCGCGCCATCTCGACGAGGGACACCGGCGCGATCCGCGCCATCTCGCGGTCGTCCTCGAAGCCGAGGCAAGAGAAGCTCTGGATGTCAAAGCCGTGTGACGCGAAATAGGCTGCCATCGGCCGGCTGGTCTCGACGGTGTAGGGCGTGAGGATGCTGATACGCTTCACGCCGAAAGCGTTCAGGCCGCGCATGCCGGCCATCGGCGGGGTGACGACGGGAACGCCTGGCTTGGCCGCCTGGATGGCAGCTTCGATCTCGGCATCGCCGATCACCACCGAGGCGGAGGTGCAGGAGTAGCAGATCGCATCGAGCGGCTCGTCCGGCAGGATGAGCGCCGCGCCCGCCGAAAGCGACGGCTGCATCTTGCGCAGATTCTCCGGCGTCGTCGGATTGGCGTAGGGGATGCGCGCGACATAGACGCCGACGCGCTCGCTCGCCACCATGCGGCGGAAATCCACCTCGCTGGTGTGGTCGGTGGCCAGGGCGATCAGCCCGACGCGCTTTTGCAGCGGACGCGCGTCCAGCGCGGGGCGCGCCGTTTCGAGGTGGATCTCAGGCAAAGGTTTCATGACTTTCATCTTTCGATCCTGCCGTAGCGATGCTCCAGCCAGCGCAAGAGCACGACGGAGCAGAGGCTGATGACGAGGAAGAAGGCGCCGACCAGCGTCATCGGTTCGATGTAGCGGTAATAGGTGTTGGCGACGCTCTTGGCCTGGTTCATCAGCTCCAGCACCGTGATCGCCGAAAGCAGCGGCGTCTCCTTGAACATGGCGATGAAATAGTTGGCCAAGGCCGGGATCATCGGCGGGATCGCCTGCGGCAGAATGATATGCGTCCAGGTGTGCCGGCCATTGAGATTGCAGGCCTTGGCCGCTTCCCACTGGCCGCGCGGCACATTGTCGATGCCGGCGCGATAGACCTCGGCCGTGTAGGTGCCGTAATGCAGGCCAAGCCCGATGACGCCCGCCACCAGCGGTGGCAACAGGATGCCGATATCGGGCAGCACGTAGAAGATGAAATAGAGCTGCACCAAGAGCGGCGTGCCGCGGATGAACTCTGCGAACCAGCCGACGCTGCGCGAAACGAACCGGTTCTCCGAGCGTCGCGCCAGCGCGATCCCAAGCCCCACGATCGCGGCCAGGATCGAGCCGAGCACTGTCGCCAGGATGGTGATCTTCACCCCCTGGATCAGGGTAGGCATGATCTCCCAGACGAAGTTCCAATCCCAGTCCATCAGACACGGACCCCATCAAGCCCGCGCGCCATGCGGCGTTCCAGCGTGCGAATGCCCCAGGAGACGATCAGCGCGAGCGCGAAATAGATGACCAGCACGGAGACGAAGGGCATCAGCGTGCTGCCGGTCTGCGAGCGTACCACCTGCGCCTGGAAGGTCAGGTCGGCGAGCGAGATCAGCGACACGACCGAAGTCGCCTTGAGCAGCTCGATCGCGTTGTTGCCGAAGGTCGGCAGCATGACCAGCAGCGCCTGCGGTAGGATTACGTGGCGCATGCCTTGCCAGCGGCCGAGATTGAGCGCCGTACAGGCCTCATATTGCTCGCGGCCGACCGACAGGATGGCGCCGCGCACCACTTCCGCCGCGTAGGCGCCGACATTCAAGCCCAGCGCCAGCACGCCCGCCTGCAGCGGCGTCAGCGACAGGCCGGCGAAAGGCAGCACGAAATAGGCCCAGAACAACTGCACGAAGATCGAGGTGCCGCGGAAGAATTCGATGTAGACGGTGGTGATCGCGCGCACGATGAAGAAGCGCGACACGCGCCCCATGCCGGCAAGGAAGGCCATGATCAGCGCAAGCACCGACCCCATCAGCGTCAGCTCGATGGTGACAAGCGCTCCTTGCAATATCAGGCCGAGATAGCCGGACCACTGGGTCATGGGGTTCCAACGTTTGCGGTTAGCTTCCTTTCTCCCCGTTAACGGGGAGAAGATGCCGGTTTACCCTCCGTAGCTTCAGCGCAGCTGCTGCGTAGGACGGGTAGGCAGATGAGGGGCAGCGCGAACCTTGAAATGCTGCGCCGCCCCTCATCCGGCTCTTCGAGCCACCTTCTCCCGTAGGCGGGGAGAAGGCAAAAGAACGTTTACTTCGCCGAGCAGAGCTTCTCGCGCGTCGTCGACATCGCGGCCGCGGCCGAGAAGCCGTAGGGCTCGATGATCTTGGCGAACTCGCCGGACTTCTTCATCTTGGCGAGCTCGACGTCATAGGCGTCGCGCAGCGCCTCGTCGCCCTTTTTGAAGGCGGCGCCGTCGCAATAGACCGGCGCGCCGACCACCGGGGCGATGACGTCGAGGTTCGGGTCGTTGGCCTTCTTGACCAGGTCGTTGATCGAGAGCACCGGCAGCGAATAGGCGTCGATGCGGCCGTCCTGCACCATCTTCAGACCGCTCTGGCCGTCCGGCACGACGATGACGCGGTCGCGCGGCACGCCGGCATTCAGCGCCAGCTTCTCCTCGGTGCCGCCGCCAGGCGCGCCGACGGTTGCCGACGTATCCTTGGCGATGTCCTCATAGCTCTTGAAGCCCTTCGGATTGCCCTTCTTCACCAGGAGCGCCTCGGCATCGCAAAGCACCGGCTCGGAATAGGCGACCGCCGCGCAGCGCTCCGGCTTCATGAACAGGCCCGCGGTGACGACGTCGAAGCGGCCCGCCTGCAGGCCGGGGATCATGGCGCCATATTCGGAGATGGAGGCCACGACATCCGCGACGCCGAGCCGCTTGAAGATCTCGCGCGCAACATCCGGAGCCGCGCCCGAAACCTTGCCGTCGGCGGCCACCGCCGTATAGGGCGGCTCGTTGGCGATGGCGAGGCGGGCGAAGCCCTGCGCCTTCAACTGCTCGAGCTTGCTGTCGTCGGCCGAACCCGCGCTGGTGGCGGCGAGCATGGAGGTCAGCGCGAGGCCGGCGACGCCAGCCAGAATGCCAAGTTTCTTCATTGTTCCCAACTCCTTGTTTGTCTTCTTGGTTTGCCTGGTTCGGGACGGCCTTTGGCCGACCGTGGGCGGCTTACGCCGCCCGTTTGCATTGCGGTCAGACGCGATGTCCGGCCGCGATGATCTTCTTCAGGAAGCTCTGCGTTCTTTCCTGTTTGGGATGGCGGAAAATCTCATCGGGCTTGCCTTCCTCGACGATCCTGCCGCGGTCGAAGAACAGCACGCGGTCGGCGAAGTCGTGGGCGAAGCCCATCTCATGGGTGACGAGAAGCATCGTCATGTCGGTCTCGGCGGCGAGCTTGCGCATGACGTTGAGCACTTCCTCGACGAGCTCCGGGTCGAGCGCCGAGGTGACCTCGTCGAACAGCATGATCTTGGGCGACAGCGCCAGCGCCCTTGCGATCGCCACGCGCTGCTTCTGGCCGCCGGAGAGTTGCGCCGGCATCGCCTTCGCCTTGTCGGCGAGTCCGACCATGTCGAGCAGTTCCATCGCCCGCTTCTCGGCGGCGGCGCGCGCGACGCGCTTGGTCAGCATCGGCGCCAGGGTCACATTGTCCATGACGCATTTGTGCGGGAAGAGATTGAAGAGCTGGAAGACCATGCCGATCTTCTGGCGCATCCTGGCCAGATGCCGCTCGTCGGCCGGCAGCAGCTGGCCGTTGCGCTCCATGTGGTAGAGCTGCTCGCCATCGACCTGGATATGGCCGCCGTCGATCTTCTCCAGCGTCATCAGGATGCGCAGGATCGTCGTCTTGCCTGAGCCGGACGGACCGATCAGCGCCAGCTTCTCGCCCGGCATGACCTGCATCGACAGGCCGTCCAGCACCTTGAAGGCGCCGAAGCTCTTGGAAATCGCATCGACCTTGATGATGGGCGCGGGCAATCCATGTCCTCGTTTGGAGAAGCCTATGCCCTTAACGATGCGAAACGTGCTAAATCATGTCAATTGGGAAAATAATATCATGACAATATTTCCAGCGCGGCACAATTTCAGGGCAATCTGAACTCCATTTGTGCATCAGATGGCGAGCAGGAGATGCTCCGGATCGCCGAGCAACAGCTTGGCGACAACGCTCAGGCCGGCGCGCAGTTCCCCTTCGGTGGTCGATCCGAGAGAGATGCGTACGGCCGGATGCCAGGGTGTATCGGCGATGCGGAACGAGGTGCCCGGCGCGATCGCCACTCCGCGCAGGCGTGCCTGCGAAACAAAGCTCTCCTCGGCGCGGTCGCCCGGCAGCTCGAGCCACAGATGCAGCCCGTCGCGGTGGACGCGATAGTCGACGCCTGCCAGCATTTCGGCGGCAATCTCCTGGCGCCGCTTCAACGCCTGGCGCTGCCAGTTGACCAGTTCCATCGCCGTGCCGTCGCTCACCCAACGCGTTGCGATCTCGGCCACCATCGGCGTCGCCATCCAGTTCGAGACGAGGTGGCGGTTGGCGACGGCGGCGGCATAGCGGTCCGGCACCGCGAGGTAGCCGATGCGCAGGCCGGGCACGACGATCTTGGTGAAGGAGGTGACGTAGAGCGTCCGCTCCGGCGCAAAGGCGGCAACCGCCGGCGGCCGGCCTTCGACCAGCGGGCCGAGCACGTCGTTCTCGATGATGGCGATGTCGTGCTTGCGGGCAACCGCCGCAATCTGCTCGCGGCGGGTGGCGTCCATCAAGGTCGCCGTCGGGTTGATCACCGATGGCTGGACGAAGACTGCGCGAATGTCTGACAGGCGGCAGGCCTCGTCGAGCGCTTCGGGGATCAGCCCGTTGCCGTCGATCGGCAGGCCTTCGAGGTTGAAGCCGAGATAGCGGGCGAGCGGGATCAGCGTGTGGTGACCGATCGCCTCCGTGGCGACGGTCGAGCCGGGCGGCGCCACGCTCATCAGCGCCACGGTCATGCCGGCGGTGGCGCCATTGGTGAGGCTGACATTCTGTGGCGATGCCTCCAGCCCGCAGAGCCTCAGCCATTCGACCGCAACGGCGCGGTGGCGCGGAAACACCATGTTCGGCCGGAAAGACAGCGCCGAGCTCGAAGGCAGGTTCTCGGCGAGCCACCCCAGCGCCTGCTTCAATTTCTCCAAATGCATCGGTTCGCAGACCGGCTTCAGGATCGAGAGGTCGATGACTTCGCCCAGCCGTTCCGGAATATAGGGCGGCTCCGGTTCCCGGCGCTGCGTCTGTACGAAGCTGCCCCGACCGACCTCGCCGGAAATAAGGCCGCGCCGGATCAGTTCCTCATAGGCGCGGCTGACGGTCTGCACCGAAAGTTTCAGATCATCCGCGAGGCGGCGGTGCGTCGGCAGCCGCGTCCCGTTGGCGAGCCGCCCGTCATGGATGGCGCGCGCGAACTGGTCGGCCAGCGAGAGATAGGCCGGGCGGCGGATGAGAGCAGGATCTGGCTGCCACAATGTCATGACTTATTAGAGAGCCAAATCAGTGCAATTGACAATCGAAATAATGCATCGTCATGGTGTCCGCGACGAAAGGCGAATCCCGCATGGCGGCAACGAAACTCGACCCGATCGACCTCAGGATTCTCGACGCGATCCAGCGCGACGGGCGCATCACCAAGCTGGCGTTGGCCGAGAGGGTCGGCCTGTCGCCGACGCCGTGCTGGATGCGGCTGCGCAAGCTGGAGAAAGCTGGCATCGTGTCCGGCTACCACGCCGCGATCGCCATGCGCGCTATCGCGCCGGTGGCGACGGTGCTGATGGAGGTGACCCTGGCCAACCACCGCCAGGCGGACTTCGATCGGTTCGAGCGGGTCGTGCGCGATGTTCCGGAGATCGTCGCCTGCTGGTCGGTGGGCGGCGGGGTCGACTATGTCCTGAAGGTGATGGCGCGCGACATCGATGCCTACCAGCGGCTGGTCGACAGCCTGCTCGAACGTGAGATCGGCATCGACCGCTACTTCACCTACATCGTCACCAAAACGGTCAAGGACGAGACCGTGCTGCCTGTGGCCGACCTGCTGCCCGATCAATGAAAGCGCCATCGTCATCCATGGGCGGAGCGACGCGAAGCGGAGCGCAGACCCGAGGATCCATTCCGTGACTTTCACGTAGGGTGCTGCGGAGCAGAATTCTGCATCGTCGCAACGCCTCAACGTCACGGAATGGATCCTCGGGTCTACGCCGCGTCGCTTCGCTCCTTGCTTCGCCCGTGGATGACGACTTTGAGGAGGCTCGGCCAATTTTCGCGGTTCGGCGCCGCCTGCTGGCCGGCCAGCTAGAGAGTTCGTCTGCTTCCGCGCGCCAATAGAGACAATCTCTCTACCAACAGCCGCTGAAACAGTCCCATTCTTTGCCCGACACGGCCGATGCTTCGGCATCGAATGGAGACGCCGATGTCCGCGCATTTTGCCCGCACCAACCACCATGAAGCGCTGGACCGGCTCGCCGATCGCCGGCTGTTGCGTGCGCTCGCCTATGTCGACGGCCACTGGACGGCAAGCGATGCGGCGGCAAGTTTTGAGGTTACCGATCCGGCGACCGGCGCTACCGTCGCCTTCGTGGCCGCGCTCGATGCCGCCCAGACGACAAAGGCAATCAACGCTGCGTCCCGCGCGTTGCCGGCCTGGCGCTCGGCACTGCCGCAGGAGCGCTCGAAGATCCTGCGGAAATGGTTCGATCTGATCGTCGCGGCCAAGGACGATCTGGCGCTGCTGATGACGCTCGAACAGGGCAAGCCGCTGAAGGAATCGCTCGGCGAGATCGACTACGCCGCCTCCTTCGTCGAATGGTATGCCGAGGAAGCGAAGCGCCTCAACGCCGAAAGTGTAACCAGCCATCTGCCGAATGCCGAGATGTCGGTGCGCCGCGAGCCGCTCGGTGTGGTCGGCGTCGTGACGCCGTGGAATTTTCCGTCGGCCATGCTCACCCGTAAGGCCGCCGCAGCGCTTGCCGCCGGCTGCACCATCGTGGCGCATCCGTCCTCGGAAACGCCGCTGTCGGCTTTGGCGCTGGCCGAGCTCGGTGAACGCGCCGGGCTGCCGGCAGGCGTCTTCAACGTCGTCACCGGCGATGCGCGCACGATCGTCGCGGCGATGTGCGCCGACGCCCGCGTTCGCGCCATGAGCTTCACCGGATCGACCGAGGTCGGCCGGCTGATCGCCGCGCAGAGCGCGCCGACTATGAAACGTCTGGTGATGGAGCTCGGCGGCCATGCGCCGCTGATCGTGTTCGACGACGCCGATATCGACAAGGCCGTCACGATTGCGCTGGATGCCAAATTTGCAACGTCCGGCCAGGATTGCCTTGCCGCCAACCGCATCTATGTCCAGCGGCCGATCTATGATCGCTTCTGTGCCGCTTTTGCCCGCCGCGTCGAGCAACTCCATGTAGGTAACGGTCTATCCGCGGATGCCGATATCGGGCCTCTGATGCACGAACGTGCCGTCAAGAAAGTGGAGGAGCAAGTCGCCGATGCGCTTAACCACGGCGTGCGCTGCCTGACCGGCGGCAAGCGCCACGCTGCCGGGCCGCTGTTCTACCAGCCGACGCTGCTCGTCGACGTGCCGGACGAGGCGCTGATCATGCGCGAAGAGACCTTTGGCCCGGTCGCCGCGGTGACGCCGTTCGACGACGAGGCGGAAGTCGTCGCCCGCGCCAATGCCACGGAATATGGCCTGGTCGCCTATGTCGTCACCGAAAACGGCGCGCGGCAGGCGCGCATGGGCCGCGCCTTGGAGTACGGCATGGTCGCGATAAACCGGGTCAAGATCACCGGCGCGCCGATCCCCTTCGGCGGCGTCAAGCAATCCGGCATCGGCCGCGAAGGCTCTCGCCACGGCCTCGAAGCTTTTACAGACCTCAAATACCTTTGCCTCGACGTAGCCTAAGCTACGCAGGCCTCATTCTCGTCAGGAGTCAAAAATGCTCGAACAGTCCAACGAACTCACTGCCTGGGATCGCGACCACCTCTTCCATCCCTCGACGCACATGGGCACGCACGCGCGGGGCGAGTCGCCGGCGCGCATCATGGCCGGCGGCGAAGGCGTCACCGTCTGGGACAACACCGGCAAGAAGAGCATCGATGCCTTCGCCGGCCTCTATTGCGTCAATGTCGGCTATGGCCGCCAGAAGATCGCCGATGCTATCGCCGAGCAGGCCAGGAACCTCGCCTACTATCACGCCTATGTCGGGCACGGCACCGAAGCCTCGATCACGTTGGCCAAGATGATCATCGACCGCGCGCCGAAGGGCATGAACCGAGTCTATTTCGGCCTCTCAGGCTCAGATGCCAATGAAACCAACATCAAGCTGATCTGGTACTACAACAATGTGCTGGGCCGGCCCGAGAAGAAGAAGATCATCTCGCGCTGGCGCGGCTACCATGGCTCGGGCGTCATGACCGGTTCGCTGACCGGGCTCGAGCTGTTCCACAACGCCTTCGACCTGCCGCGCGCGCCGATCCTGCACACCGAAGCGCCCTATTATTTCCGCCGCGCCGACCGCTCAATGAGCGAGGAGCAGTTCTCGCAACATTGCGCCGACAAGCTCGAGGAGATGATCCTCGCCGAAGGTCCGGACACGGTCGCGGCCTTCATCGGCGAGCCGGTCCTCGGCACCGGCGGCATTGTGCCGCCGCCGGCCGGTTATTGGGAGAAGATCCAGGCCGTGCTGAACAAATACGACGTGCTGCTCGTCGCCGACGAGGTGGTGACCGGCTTCGGTCGCCTTGGCACCATGTTCGGCTCCGACCATTACGGCATCAAGCCGGACCTGATCACCATCGCCAAGGGCCTGACCTCGGCCTATGCGCCGCTGTCGGGCGTCATCGTCGCCGACAAGATGTGGCAGGTGCTGGTGCAAGGCTCCGACAAGCTCGGTTCGCTGGGCCATGGCTGGACCTATTCGGCGCATCCGATCTGCGTTGCCGCCGGTGTCGCCAATCTCGAACTGATCGACGAGATGGACCTGGTGCGGAATGCCGGCGAGACGGGCGCTTACTTCCGCGCCGAGCTCGCCAAGGCCGTCGGCGGACACCGGAATGTCGGCGAGGTGCGCGGCGACGGCATGCTGGCGGCGATCGAATTCGTGAAGGACCGCGACGACCGTGTCTTCTTCGATCCGGCGCTGAAGGTCGGACCGCAGATCGCCACGGCGCTCGCGGCAAGCGGCGTCATCGGTCGCGCCATGCCGCAGGGCGACATCCTCGGCTTCGCTCCGCCGCTCTGCCTGACGCGCGAGGAGGCCGACATCATCATTGCAAAAACTGCCGACGCGGTGAACAGCGTGTTTGCCAGTATCTGAGAAGCGACATCTGAGAAGTGACATGAATGCCATGACCAGAACCGTTCCCGCCACGATGGCCGCCGTGCAGCTTACGGCCCATGGCGGCCTGGAGAAGCTCGTCTACCGCACCGATGTGAAAGTGCCGGCACCCGCCGCCGGCGAAGTGCTGGTCAAGGTCAGCGCCTGCGGCATGAACAACACCGATGTCTGGGTGCGTCAGGGCGCCTATGGCACGGAGGAGGATGCGGCTGCCGTGTCGACCTGGCGCCGGCAGGGCAACACGCTCACCTTCCCGCGCATCCAGGGCACCGACACGGTCGGCGCCATCGTCGCAGTCGGCGACGGCGTGCCTGCCGACCGCATCGGCGAGCGTGTCATGGTCGACTTCTCGATCTACAATCGCGACGACGATTCGCTGGCCGACATCGACTATATGGGCCACGGCCGCGATGGCGGTTATGCCGAATACCAGGCGCTGCCGGCCGAGAACGCGCATGTCGTCGACACCAATCTGAGCGATGTCGAGCTTGCCACCTTCTGCTGCGCCTATCTCACCGGCGAGCAGATGCTGGAACGTGCCGCGCTGAAGGCCGGCGAGCGTGTGCTGGTCACCGGCGCCTCCGGCGGCGTCGGCTCCGGTATCGTGCAACTGGCAAGGGCGCGCGGCGCCATCCCTTATGCTGTCGTCGGCAAGGGCAAGGAACAGGCGGTGCTCGACATCGGCGCCGAAAAGGTGATCACGCGCGGCGTGGCCGACCTGCTCACCGCCGTCAACGAAGCGACGAATGGCCAGCCGATCGATGTGGTCGCCGACCTGGTCGGCGGCGCCATCTTCAACGACCTGCTGCGCGTCCTGCGGCCCGAGGGTCGCTACACCACGGCGGGCGCCATTGCCGGACCGGTCGTGCAGCTCGATCTGCGCACCATGTATCTGAAGCAGCTGCAGCTCCACGGCTCGAGCCAGGGCACGCGGGCCGACTTCCGCCGTATCGTCCGCCACATTGAGGAAAAGAAGATCAAGCCGCTGGTCGGCGGCGTTTATAAGCTGTCGGATTTCCACCGCGCCCAGACCGACTTCATGGGCAAGGACTTCGTCGGCAAGCTGGTGGTGGTGCCGGATGCGATGTGGAGCGGCGCCTGATCCAGGAAGGAGGCCGGCGCGGTCGCCCCGCCAGTCGAGCCGCCGCCGGCGTCAGGCGCCGTTGCGACCAGGCACAGCAGTGGTCGGCATCCAGGATTTCAACCGTTCAAGCATAGGCTCCGTCAGCGGGGTGGATTTCCGCTCCGCAAGATTGAAGAAGACCGTCTTGGCGGCCAGCTTGGCCGCGAGCTCGCCGCCATGCAGCCTGCGCATCTCGTAGTCCGTCTGGATGGACGTGCGGCCGATAGCGCGGATCGTGCCGAAGATTTCCACGATGACCCCGGACGCCACCTCGCCGACGAAGTCGACCTCGTGCCGGACGTCCGCCCATCCCCTGTCGGCCCATTCGGGCGTCGTCGGCGCCCATCCGGTCGCCTGGCCGAGCAGGATGTTGATGGCGTCGTCGAAAAAGGCGACGTAGAACCGCGTCGTCATGTGGCCCATCATGTCGCAATTCCAGGGCTGAACCACAGCTCTCGTCAGTAAGATCATTTTTGCTCCCGATAACTCGTCCGATGCGACCGCTATCTAGCGGGGATTGGTTATCTCTGGGAGAGCCAATCGATGGTTGGAGCATTGCTCGCCCCATTTTGACGGGGGCAAGGCGATTACAGCGACGGCAGGACACCCCGGATGTGGCTGGCAAACGCCTCGACGGCCGGCGACCTCGTGGTCTCGGCGAAGGCGACCAGAACGCCGAGCCGGGACAATCTCGGAAGCGGCGCGTTGAGGATGAAGAGATCCGACGGGACGGCCCTCTGCGTCATCACGCTTATCGCAAGGCCGGACCGCGCCACTGCTATCAGGCCGGTGAGGCTGTTGCTGGCATAGGATATCTTGTAGCGCAGTCCGGCGCGGGACATGGCATCGCAGGCAGCCTTGTGGTCCATCGCGTTCGATGCCGGCAGCGCCAGCGGCACGGTCTCGCCGAACTCGTGCAGCTCCAATGTCGGCTTGCTGCCGACCCAGACCATCGCTTCCGTGCGCACGACCTCCCTGGAGGCGCTCGCGTCCGGAATGGAGACAAGCGCCAGATCGACCTGGCGCGCATGCAGCAGATTGTGCAGTTCGACAGTCGGCGCCGACACGACCTTGATCTCGATGTCCGGATAAAGGCTCCCGAAGCTTCTCAAGAGCGTGGGAAAGAAGGCGCTCAAATAGTCTTCCGGGCTGCCGAAAATGATCGATCCCTGCAGGCCCTTGCCGGAGAAAGCCGAAACCGCCTCATCGTGGATTTTGAGGATGCGCTCGGCATAGGCAAGGAAGCGCTCGCCGCTGCCGGTGAGGCGGACGCCGCTGCCGCTCCGATGGAACAGGCTCTGGCCGCCGAGCGCGTCTTCGAGCCGCTGTATCTGCATCGTCACGGCCGATTGCGTGCGCCCGACCTGCACGGCGGTGGCGCTGAGCGTTCCCGAATGCGCCGCGCGGACGAAGGTCGACAGCAATCTGAGATCGAGGGGTGCGGGCATATCAATTCCATTGATATCAGAGTCCGACATCTATCAATTTTACTGCTGTAGCGCCAGACGCTAATCTTCGGATCTGCGTTTTGGCGAGGCTGCGAGATGTCGAGAAATCTGGATAATGCCTTCTGGTCGGCGGCGCGAAAGCACCTCATCCGATATGGCGGCGCCTTCGAGCCCGCCATCATCGAGCGGGCCGAAGGCTCGTTCGTCTACGACGCCGATGCCCGGCCCATACTCGACTTCACCTCCGGCCAGATGAGCGCGCTGCTCGGGCATGCGCATCCAAGGATCGTCGCGACGGTGCGCCGCCAGGTCGAAACGGTCGCGCATCTCTTCAGCGGCATGCTGTCCCGCCCGGTTGTCGAGCTTGCCGAACGCCTCGCCGCGCTGGCGCCCGGCCTCGACAGGGCGCTCCTGCTTTCGACGGGCGCGGAGTCGAACGAGGCGGCCATCCGCATGGCGAAGCTGGTGACCGGCAAGCACGAGATCGTCGCGTTCTCCAAAAGCTGGCACGGCATGACCGGCGTTGCGGCTTCCGCCACCTATAGCGCAGGGCGCAAGGGCTACGGTCCCGCGGCGGTCGGCTCGATCGCGATTCCCCCGCCGAATAGCTTTCGCCCGCGCTTCAAGAAAGCCGACGGCTCGCTCGACTGGGCAACCGAGCTCGACGATGCCTTCGCCCTTGTCGACAGCCAGTCGACCGGCAACCTCGCGGCCTTCATCGCCGAGCCGATCCTGTCGAGCGGCGGCATGCTGGAGCTGCCGCAGGGTTATCTCGCGGCGCTGAAGCAGAAATGCCGCGAACGCGGCATGCTGCTCATCCTCGACGAAGCGCAGACCGGCGTCGGCCGCACCGGCGACATGTTCGCCTTCCAGCGCGACGGCGTCACGCCGGACATCCTCACTCTGTCGAAGACCATCGGAGCCGGCCTTCCGCTGGCGGCGGTCATGACGACGGCCGAGATCGAGGAAACGGCGCATGAGCGGGGCTTCCTGTTCTACACCACCCATGTATCCGATCCGCTGCCGGCCGCCATTGGCGTGACCGTGCTCGATGTCGTGGAAGAGGAGCGCCTTGTCGAGCGCGCGCGCCATCTCGGAAGAAGGCTTTTCGACGGCCTGTCCGACCTGAAGCAGCGCTTCGAGTGCGTCGGCGACGTGCGCGGCCGCGGCCTGATGCTGGGGGTCGAGATCGTCAAGAACGGAGAGAGCCGCGAGCCCGATCACGAGCTCGGCGCGAAAATTGCCGCGGAAGCATTCAAGCGCGGACTGAGCATGAACATCGTCAAGCTCCCCGGCATGGGCGGCGTGTTCCGCATTGCCCCGCCGCTGACGATTTCGGAAGAAGAGCTCGACCTCGGATTGCGCACGATCCGCGACGCCATCGAAGCGGTGCTGTCTGCGAGCGGCGGCCGCATGGCTGCGGAGTGACGGGCAGCGACCGATGAACGAAGCGAACATGACCGAACAGGCGCCGGGCGATGCGCCGGACCGGGACGCGATGACCGGCACCATCCGCGTGCTTGTCGCCAAGCTCGGGCTGGACGGGCACGACCGGGGCGCCAAGGTGGTCGCGCGGATCCTGCGCGATGCCGGCATGGAGGTCGTCTACACCGGCCTCTACAAGTCTCCGGACGAGGTCGTGGCGGCGGCGGTCCAGGAGGACGTCGACGTCGTCGGCGTCAGCCTCCTTTCCGGTTCCCACGTTCCGCTCTTTCGTGAATTGGGACGCTGCCTGCGCGAGCAGAAGGCCGATCACATCTTCGTCGTCGCCGGCGGGGTCATCCCCGAGCAGGATTATGCCGCTTTGTGGGACAGCGGCGTCGACGCGATCGTGCCGCAGGAGGCGCGGGCCGAACTGATCGTGACGACGATCAGGAACCTGATCGCCGCTCGTGGCCGGGTATGACCGTCTTCACGCCATCGAGACCGGTGAGGCGTGCGGCATACAGGCCCTCGATCGAGCTCGTGCCCGAAATCCTCGCGGGCAACGTCGCGGCCATCGCCCGCATGATCACGCGTGCCGAGGCCGGCTATCCGGAAGCAGCGCCCGCGCTGGCGGAGATCTACAGACATACCGGCAAGGCGCATGTCGTCGGCATCACCGGCGTTCCGGGAGCCGGCAAGTCCACGCTTGTGTCTTCTCTCATTCGGGCATTCGCGTCGGAGGGGCACAAGGTCGGCGTCGTCGCCGTCGATCCGAGCAGCCCGTTCTCCGGCGGCGCGATTCTCGGTGACAGGGTGCGCATGAGCGAGGTGGCCTCGTCCTCGCAGGTTTTCGTCCGCAGCATGGCGACGCGCGGCCATCTGGGCGGCCTTGCCCGGTCGACGCTGCAGGCGGTCGATGTTCTCGATGCCGCCGGCTACTCGCCCATCATTATCGAGACCGTCGGCGTCGGCCAGGATGAGGTGGAAGTCGTGACGGCGGCGCACAGCATCGTCGTTCTTTCGGCGCCTGGCCTCGGCGACGACATACAGGCGATCAAGGCCGGCATTCTCGAAATCGCGGATATCCATGTCGTCAGCAAGGCCGACAAGCCGGAGGCGGCGGCGACCGTTTCGACCCTGCGCGGCATGATGACCCTTGGTTCGGAAAGGGCGGGATCGAAATGGACTCCGCCCGTGCTTCCAGTCAGCGCGGTCTCGGGCGAGCGGATCGGCGAGCTGAAGGACGCCATCTCCAGGCACTGGTCGCATCTGCGCGAAAGCGGCGAACTGGCCGAGCGGCAGCGGGGCATTTGCCGGACGCGGATCCTCGGCGCGGCCAAACATCTTTTCCAGCGCAAGTTCGATGAGCGGGCCAGCGAGGTCGGAGAGCACATCCAGGCCGTCGTGAACAGGGACATGGACCCCGGCGGCGCGGCCCGCCTTCTCCTCGGCTGGACGAACGAGGCGCAAGCGACATGAACCTGTTCTCGCAAACCGCGATCGAGGACATCCGCGAAAAGCAGGCCGCGTGGGAGGAAAAGGAACTCGCCGCCGCGCTCGGCAGCAGGCCGGAGGAAAAGCCGGCCTACGAGACCGAATGCGGCATTCCGCTGAAGCGCGTCTACACAGCCGCCGACATCGCCGACATTCCCGCCGACGAGTTGGGTTTTCCCGGCGCTTATCCCTTCACCCGCGGAGCCTATCCGACGATGTATCGCGGCCGGCCTTGGACCATCCGGCAGGTCGCCGGCTTCGGCAATCCCGAGGCCACCAACCAGCGCTACAAATACATGATCCAGACCGGTCAGACCGGGCTCTCCACCGATTTCGACCTGCCGACGCTGCTCGGCCTGGACTCGGACGATCCGAGAGCCTTCGGCGAAGTCGGGCGCGTCGGCGTCGCCATCGACACGGTCGATGATGTCGACCGGCTGTTCGACGGAATAGACCTCGAAAAGATCTCGGTCTCGCTCACCATCAATCCGTCGGCCTGGGTGGTCTACGCCATGTATGTCTCCGTCGCTGAACGGCGCGGCTATGACCTCCACAAGCTGGCGGGCACGCTGCAGGCGGACCCGCTGAAGGAGTATGTGGCGCAGAAGGAGTGGATCTATCCGGTGCGTCCCGCGGTGAGGCTGCTGCGCGACTTGATCATGTACAGCGCCAGGGCGACGCCGAAGATCAATCCGATCAGCCTCAGCGGCTATCACCTCTCGGATGTCGGCGGCAACGCGCTGCAGGAGATCGCCTTCATCATGGCTTTCACCATCGCCTATTGCGAGGAGGTCACCGGCGCCGGCATGGACATCGACGACTTCGCACCCCGGCTGTCCTTCTTCTTCATCAGCCATCAGGACTTCTTCGAGCAGATCTGCAAGTTCAGGGCGGCAAGGCGGGTCTACGCCAAGATCATGGCGCAGCGCTTCAAGGCCAGGAAGCCGGAGTCCATGCGGCTGCGGGTGCATGTGCAGACCGCGGCGATGAGCCTGACCAAGGTCGAGCACCATAACAATCTCATGCGCACGGCCATCCAGGCGCTCGGCGCCGTGCTGGGTGGCTGCCAGAGCATGCACACCAACGGCCTCGACGAAGCCTTCGCCATCCCGACCGAAGAGGCCATGAAGCTGGCCATCCGCACCCAGCAGATCATCCGCGACGAGATCAACGTGACCTCCGTGATCGATCCTCTCGGCGGCTCCTATTTCATCGAGCGCCTCACCCGCGACATGGAGACAGAAATCTGGAAGCTGCTGGACGAAGTCGACGAGCGCGGCGGCGCCGTGAAACTGGTCGAGGAAGGCTGGTTCCAGCAGAAGCTCGCGGACTCGGCTTACGCCACGTTCCAGAAGATCGATGCCGGCGAAAAGATCTCGGTTGGCGTCAACCGGTACGTCGACGAGACCAGCCGATCGGCCGAAGTGCACATCCATCCTTATGACGAAGAGTGCACGCAGCTGCAGATCGACCGCCTGCAAGCGGTGCGGGCGGACCGTGACAACGCCCGTGTCCGGGAACTGCTGAAGGAACTCGCCGAGCAAGCGAGGTCCGACGACATCAATCTTCTGCCGAAGACAATCGAGGCCGTGAAGGCGAAGGCGACGCTTGGCGAGATCTGCGCCGCGCTGCGCAAGGTCTGGGGCGCTTACGCCGAACCGATGATCGTTTGAGGAGGACGCCAAGATGGGCGATGCCAAGATGGGCGCAGTCATTTCCAGGCACGACGGCGCAATCGCCTGGGTCAAGCTCAACCGTCCCGAGCGGCTGAACGCCATGAACAGGCAGCTCGTCGACGACCTGTCCGAGGCGCTGGCGCGAGCCGAAGCGGACCCGTCGATCCGTGCCGTCATCCTGCACGGCGAAGGGCGCGCCTTCTGCTCCGGCGACGACCTCAAGGATCTCGACTCCCAGACCACTTCCGAGGCCACGACACAGGCCTGGGTGGACGCCATCCAGAACATCACTTTGCAGATCATGCAGTCGCGCAAGATCGTCATTGCCGCGGTGCATGGCTGGTGCGTCGGCGGCGCGCTCGAATGGGCCGTGAATTGCGACTTCACGCTGTTCGCCGACAATGCGCGCTGGTTCTTTCCCGAAGTCAGCTACGGGCTGTTCGTCACCGGTGGCGTCACCGCCCTGTTGACCAAGCAGACCGGGCCGCAGGTCGCCAAGGAACTGATGATCCTGGGCGAGAAGCACGATGCCAGGAAGGCGCTCGAGGTCGGCATCGCCTGGAAACTCTTTCCCGAGGCGCAGTTGCTGGACGAGGCGAGAAAACTCGCCTTGGCGATAGCGGAGCGTCCGGAAAGCGCCGTGGCAGACATCAAGCATGCCATCAACAACGGCTTCCACTCTTCCCTGGCCGATGCGATGGCGCTCGAGACCAGGGCCACGGTGAGCGGTTTCCTTTCCCCCGATGCGCAGGCGCGGGCAAAGAATTTTTGATCCATGACCATGCTCGAACGCGCCCCTTCTTTCCACATCCCCGGCCAGCATGACGACGATCTGGAGAACCGGGTGCTGCCGAAAATCCTGCGCATGCAGGCGGAGCGCCTGGGCGACAGCCCTTTCATCGACATTTGCGGACGCTCCGCCGGTTTCGAGGAGATGCAGATCGCTTCAGGGCGGCTGGCGCGCGGTCTTCGCGCCCTCGGCATCGGCAAGTCCGATCGTGTGGTGATGCTGTTGCCCAATTGTTTCGAGCTGGTCGCGGCGTGGTTCGCGGTATCGAGCCTGGGCGCCATCGAGGTGCCCAGCAATCCGGGCCTGAAGGGCGACCTGCTTTGCCACAACCTGAACAATTGCGGCGCCGAAGTCCTGGTCGCCGACGCCAACGCGCTGGACGAGCTCGCCAGGGTCCAGGACCGCCTGCCGGACCTGCGCACCCTCATCCTGGTCGGCGTCGATCCGAGCGAAGCCCGGGCGGCCGGCATCCGGATCGGCCGCATCGTCGGCTTCGAGGAATGCATGGCCGGGCAGCCGGATTTCGACCTCGCCGACATCCACTATTCCGACCCGATGGCGATCCTCTACACCTCGGGCACCACCGGTCCGGCCAAGGGCGCATTGATGTCCCATCATCACTGCTATTCCTGGGCCGCGGCCATGGCTCTCAATCTCGGCTACACGGCCGGCGACAGCTATTTCTCGGCATTGCCGCTGTTCCACACCGACGCGCAGATGTTCGGCGTCTACCTGCCGTTGATCTACGGCACCCGCACGACATTGGTCGACGGTTTCAGCGCGTCGCGGTTCTGGGACCAGGTGCGCGAAAGCGGCGCCACGACGACGAACCTGCTTGGCGCCATGGCGGTCATCCTGTCGCGCCAGCCGCCGTCCGATGGCGACGGCGCCAATCCGGTGCGCATATGCCAGTGCATTCCCATGGTGCCGGACAAGGAAGCGTTCGAGCGGCGCTTCGGCATGCGGCTCGTCACCGGCTATGGGCAGACGGAGACAGGTTTCGTCACCCTCGACACGGTGGGGAATACGAAAGCGGGCTCCTGCGGCCGCCCGCACCCCGATTGGGAGGTGGCGATCGTCGATGAGCGGGACCGGCCCCTGCCGCATGGGTCCGTCGGCGAGATCGTATCGCGCCCGCGCAAGAACTGGAGCATGTTTTCCGGCTATTACCGGGCGGACGCCAAGACGGTCCAGACGCTCCGGAACCTCTGGTATCACTCCGGCGACGCCGGTTGCCTGGACGAGGATGGCTGGCTCTATTTCAAGCACCGGCTGAACGAGGCGATCAGGCGGCGCGGCGAGAACATCTCCGCCTACGAAGTCGAGATCGTCGCCGAAAAGCACCCCGACATCGTCGAAAGCGCCGCGTTCGGCATCCCATCGGAGTTCACCGAGGAAGACATCATGGTCGTGGCCCAGCGGCGGCCTGGCTCCACGCTGGGGGCGGCCGAACTGCTGGCCCATTTCAGGGCAATGGCGCCGCGCCACATGGTGCCGCGTTACATCGAGATCACCGACACGCCGCTTCCGCGAACGCCGACGGAAAAGATCGCCAGGACCGCGCTGAGCCAGCAGGGTGTCGGCGCCGCCACATTCGATCGGGGCGAGCGCTAGCCAGGTCGAACGCAGGCACAAGGAGGACGGAGCCCTACGCGATGCAGCGCCGGATGATCGCCCCCTGTTTCATGGACGACACGCTCGAATGCCTTCGCCGCCACAACGTCGAGGTGGAGCCTCTGCTGGCTCGCGTCGGGCTGCCGCCGGTGATTTCCGAGCCGATCTCGGCCGAACAATATGGCGCGCTCTGGCACGCCGTCGCGCAGGAGATGGATGACGAGTTCTTCGGCGAAGGCGCCCGACCGATGCGGGCCGGCAGTTTCGCGCTGCTCTGCCAGGCGCTGCTCACCACCGAGACGCTGGAGCATGCCTTGCGCAGGGGCCTGCGCTTCCTGCGCGCCGTGCTCGACGATCCGCATGGCGAGCTGACCGTCGGCAATGGGCTCGCCGAAATCAGACTGAGCGATTCCGGGCCGCTGCGCTCGGCCTTCGCCTATCGCACCTTCTGGATCATCGTCCACGGCGTGAACTGCTGGTTGGTGGGCCGGCGTCTCCCGATCCGCTGGGTGGATTTCAAATGCGATATCCCGCCGACGGGGAGCGACTACCGGCTGTTCTTCGGCGCGCCGGTGCGCTTCGACCAGCCCGAAAGCCGCCTCGTCTTCGACGCCGAATTCCTGAAGCTGCCGGTCATCCGCGACGCCTGCGCGCTGCGCGAATTCCTGCGCAGGGCGCCGGCCAACATTCTGGTGCGCTACCGTCATGACGAGGGGCTCTCGGCGGCCATACGCGGACGCCTGCACGCCACTGCGCCGGCGGCGTGGCCGAGCTTCGAGCGGCTTGCCGCCGGCATGCGCATGCAGGCGCCGACCTTGCGTCGCAGGCTTCAGTCCGAGGGCCAGAACTATCGCTCGATCAAGGACGAGATGCGCAGGGCCCTGGCGATGGAGGCCCTGCTCAACGGCAGCCGCAGCGTCGCCGATCTCGCCGCCGATATCGGCTTTTCCGAGCCGAGCGCATTCCACCGCGCGTTCCACAAATGGACCGGCAAGAGCCCGGCCTTGTTCCGCCGCGAGGCCTCGTCCGACGCCGATCCGCGCGACAATGCATCCGCGAATTAGCAGGCGAGCGACGCATTCCCGAACATTGCAAAATCGATCACCAAATCTGGGTCTTACGGTCATCGTAAGCCACTTCGCTTGCAGCCAATATGCCCTGAAGACGGGGCATTTTGGGTGCGGATTGAAGGCAAGACATCTCTGGTGACGGGGCCTGCTCCGGCCTCATGTCCTGACCCGCTCGCCTGGGCCTGACCTTGCCCGACGGCAAAAACCGGCCCGCCCAATTCAAGTCAGCTCGATGCGTCGGACGTGGGCATCGCATCGAAGCCGCAACCAGTGCCCACCACGAAAATGGGAGCCTCATATGAAAAAATATCTTTTGTCGGCGGTAGCAGTGGCCGCGCTTGTCGCCTTCGCGGGCAACGCCTGGGCGGACATCGTCATCGGCGTCGCCGGGCCGATCACCGGTCCGAACGCGGCTTTCGGCGCGCAGTTCCAGAAAGGCGCCGAACAGGCGGCCGCCGACATCAACGCGGCCGGCGGCGTGCTCGGCCAGAAAATCAGGATCGAGATCGGCGACGATGTCTCCGATCCGAAGCAGGGCATTTCAGTCGCCAACAAATTCGTCGCGGACGGCGTGAAATATGTGGTCGGCCACTTCAACTCGGGCGTGTCGATTCCCGCCTCGGAAGTCTATGCCGAGAACGGCGTGCTCGAGGTATCGCCGGCATCGACCAATCCGCAATATACCGAGCGCGGCCTTTGGAACACCTTCCGCACCTGCGGTCGCGACGACCAGCAAGGCAAGGTCGCGGGCGACTATATCGCCGCGAATTTCAAGGACGCCAAGATCGCCATCGTCCACGACAAGACGCCCTATGGCCAGGGTCTCGTCGATGTCGCCAAGAAGAATCTGAACGCCGACGGCATCACCGAGGTGATGTATGAAGGCATCAATGTCGGCGACAAGGATTTCTCCGCGCTCATCGCCAAGATGAAGGCGGCCGGTGTCACGCTGATCTATTTCGGCGGTCTCCACACCGAAGCGGGCCTGATCATGCGCCAGTCGGCGGATCAGGGTCTGAAGGCGACGCTGTTCTCGGGCGATGGAATGGTCTCGAACGAGCTTGCCTCGATCGCCGGCGATTCGGTTATCGGCACCTTGAACACCTTCTCGCCGGACCCGCGGAAAAACCCCGCGGCAAAGGACATCGTCGAAAAGTTCCGTGCCTCGGGTTTCGAGCCGGAAGCCTACACGCTCTACTCCTACGCGGCGGTCCAGATCGTCGCCGCCGCGATCGACAAGGCGGGCTCGGCCGACGACGCGCAGAAGGTCGCCGCGACCATCAAGGCAGGCGGCCCCTGGAAGACGGCGATCGGCGACATCGGCTATGACGACAAGGGCGATATCACGCGCCCCGACTATGTCATCTACGAATGGAAGAAGGGCGAGGACGGCAAGCCGACTTACGCCGAGAAATAAATGCCGCCCAGGCGGGTGAGCGTGACAGAGGATGCCCGGTCCAGACCGGGCGTTATCATCGGGATCGCGCGCATTTGCCGTCGCGAATACCGATGGCGGCGATGAAAACCGTCGTCAATTGCGGCTGGTTCGGCTTCGCTGCAGCCAGCCGTTCAACCCGTTCGGCCATGCGATGACGAAGACCGCCAGCAGCAGCCCAAGGCCGATGTTGCGGTAGTCGGACAACTCCCGCATGCCTTCGTCGGCCAGCATCAGCACGGCGGCGCCGAGCAGGGGGCCCCATATCGAGCCGAGGCCGCCGATGACGATCATCGCGATCAGGAACAGCAGCGTCGAGAAGGAAAAGACCGTTGGGCCGACGACGCGGAAATGGATGGCGTAGAAGCCGCCGGCGATGCCGGTGAAGAAGGCGGAGACCGCGAAGATCCACAGCTGGTATTTGAAACGGCTGATGCCGCGCGACATGGCGTAGCCCGGATTGTCGCGTAACGCCCGGAAGGCCAGGCCGAGCGGTCCCCGGATGACGACGATCGAAATCGTCACCGCGACCGCCAGCAGCGCCAGCCCGACATAATAGTGGGCGATGTACCATTTCGACGGGAACAGCGCGCGTAGCCCGATATCGCCGAACTGGCCGATGCCGCGCACGCCGCCGAACAGCGGCATGCAGCCGCCGACGGTGGTGAAGCAGTCGGTGTCGTTGACGATGAGCACATACATGACCTGCGCGATCGCCAGCGTCAGCAGCGCCACGTAGGGGCCGCGCAGGCGCAGGCAGGCGAGGCCGATCAGCAGGCCCATCGCGACGGTAATGACACCCGCCATCGGGATGGCGGCAAGCATGGGCACCTTCCAGTAAAAGCCCAGCATCGCCGTGGCGTAGGCGCCGGTGGCGAACAGCGCCATCTGCGCCAGCGAGAAGATGCCGCCTATGCCGAGCACGAGGTTCCACTGCACCACGACGATCGCCCAGATGAAGAACAGCGTCGACTGGGTGATGACGTAGCGCCCGGGCATGGCGAGCGGCAGCGCGATGGCGAGAGCCAGGCAGATGAGACCGATCAGTATGTCGCGGCGGATCGATGTCATAGGCGCACAACCTGCTGTTTGCCGAACAGGCCGTAGGGCCGCCAGATGAGCACGAGGATGACCAGAAGCAGCAAGGTGGCGAAGCTCCAGCGCACGCCGAGCACATATTGGGTGGCGGCCTCGAGCAGGCCGAGCGCGATCGCCGCGATCACGGCGCCGTAGACATTGCCCAACCCCGCGACCACGCAGACGATGAAGGCTTTCAGCATCGGGTCGCCGCCCATCACCGGCGTCAGCGTGGCGATCGAGCTGATCAAGATGCCGGAAACGGCGGCGAGCGCGCCCGAGAGCGCCAGCACCTGCGCGTAGACGCGGCCGACCCTGACGCCCATAAGCTGCGCCGCTTCGCGGTTCATCGAGGTGGCGCGGATGGCGCGGCCGGCGCTGGTGCGCTGCAGGAGGATTGCCACCGCCACCATCAGCACGATGGCGACGCCGAGGATGAAGACGTTCTGCAGCGGTATGTGCACATTGCCGATGACGACCTGGCCGCCAACCGCGAGCGGCTGCGGGATCGGATAGGGTCCAAAACCCTTCAGCATCAGGTTCTCGATGACGCTGCCGATGCCGATCGTGGCGATGAAGATGTTGGTCTCGAAATTCTCGGCCCTGAGCAACGGCAGCGCCGCGCTGAAATAGATCAGCAGCCCGACCAGCGCGCAGACGAATGCTGCGGCAAGAAGCGCGAGCGCTGGATGCAGGCCGGCATGGACGATGGCCGCGTAGCAGACATAGCCGCCGAGCGTCAGGATGGCACCGTGCGCCATGTTGAGCATGTTGAGCGAGCCGTAGACCAGCGACAGGCCGATGGTGGCGACCGCGTACATGGCGCCGAGCGTCAGGCCGGAAGCGACGATCTGGATCAGGACGTCCATCGCTCACACTCCGAGATAGGTTTCGACGATTTCCGGGCGCGCCATCAGTTCCGCGCCCAGGCCCGACCAGGCGATGCGGCCATTGTCGAGCAGGTGGATCATGTCGGCATGCTCGGCGATCCGCTCGGCGTTCTCCTCGACCAGAAGAATGGTGCGGCCCTCGCGTCTTAGGTTGAAGATGACCTCGTAGATCTGCTCGATGACGATCGGCGCCAGTCCCAGCGAGGGCTCGTCAAGCATCAGCACCTCGCCGCCCGCCATCAAGCCGCGGCCGATGCCGCACATGCGCCGCTCGCCGCCTGAAAGCGTGCCGGCGGTCTGGTTGCGACGCTCCTTCAGCTTGGGCAGCAGCGCAAAGACGAAGTCGAGCCGCTCGGCCAGTCCGCCGCTGTTGGCGTAGGCGCCCATCAGCAGGTTCTCGTGCACGGTCATCGCCGGAAAGAGCAGGTCGCCCTGCGGAACCTGGATGACGCCGCGTTCGACGATCTGGTCGGGGCGCAGGCGGTCGATGCGCAGGCCGTCGAGGCGGATCTCGCCCGACGTCACCGGCACCAGTCCGGAAATCGCCTTGAGCAGGGTGCTCTTGCCATGGCCGTTGGGGCCGACAATGGCGGTGAGCTCGCCCTTCCTTGCCGACAATTTGATGGCATCGAGCACGATGCGGCCGGCATAGCCGGCGCTGGCGTCGACGATCTCGAGCGCCGCCTCAGCCATGCGTGGTTTCCATGAAGGAGCGCAGCCGCTCGGAGGCACCCTGGCCGAGATAGACGTCGACGACGGTGCGGTCGTCGAGAAGCTTTGTCGGCAGGTCTTCGAAAATCTTTTCGCCGTGATGCATGATCATGATGCGGTCGGAGAGGCGTACCAGGAAGCGCATCACATGCTCGATGAGGATGATGGTGACGCCCGCCGCCTTGATGGCGCGCACTGCGTCCATCACACGGTCGACCTCGCGTGCGGTCAGGCCGCCGACGGGCTCGTCCATCAGCAGCAGTTTCGGCTTCGTCGCCATGGCGCTCGCCATCATCAAGAGCTTGCGGTCAAGCACCGGCAGCTTGCCGGTGACCTTGTCGGCGCGGTCGGCGATGCCCAGCATTTCAAGCGCGGCATCGGCGGCCTCATGCGCCGCGCGGCCGGCGCGCAGCGTCGGCACGGCCCGGTTGCTTCGGCCGAAATAGGCGCCGACCAGCACGTTCTCGCGCGCGGTCATGCTGTCGAAGCCGGCATTGAGCTGGAAAGTTCGGGCAACGCCGGCATGGCAGATCTGCTCGGGCGCATGCCCGGTGATGTCCTGGCCGTCGAGCACGATCGCGCCGGTGGTGGCCGGGTTCAGCCCCGATATCACCTCGAACAGCGTCGTCTTGCCGGCGCCGTTCGGTCCGCCGATGCCGAGGATTTCTCCAGCCCCGACATCGAAGGACAGATCGCGGACCGCCGCAAGCGCGCCGAAGGACTTGCCGACATGCCTGCACGACAGCAATGGCGTCGCGGCGGCGTCTCCCGTCATCCGGCTAGGCCTTGATCCATGGCGGCATCATGAACTTGGCCGTGCCGTAAGGCGTCGGCGCGATCAGGCCGGGACCCTTGGTGTAGTCCTGGATCTGCAGGAATTGATGCGGCATGCCGAGCGATGAATCGTTGACCTGGGTCGGATAGGTGTAGGCGGCGTTTTCGAGCGGCATGAAACGGGTCGTGCCGGTGACGCCGCGCCATATCATCGCGCTCATCCGGGCCGCGACCTTGCGGTTCTGGTCGTTGTTGCCGGGTTCGCCCGTGCCGCCGGCAAGCGCCGCGGCAGTCGCCCAGACATAGGCGCCGTCATAGGGCTGCGCGCCGGAATTGTGGCCTGCGTTCGGGCCGAACTTTTCCTTGTAGCGCTTCTCGAAGGCGGTGCCGATCTCGTCCTGCAGCGCGCCGACGACGGTCGCGTAGATGATGCCGTTGGCCGCCTGCTTGGCGATATCGCGGAAGGCCGGGATCGACGGGCCGTATTGCATATAGACCAGGCTCGGCGTCGGGTTGGAGGCGAACTGCAGCGCGAACTGCCCGAGATCGGCAGGCAGGAAGTGGGTGATGCAGATCACCGCTGGCGGATCCTGGCGGATCTTGGCCAGCGTCGGTCCCCATTCCGAAGCGGGCACGCTGACGGTCTCGAACAGGCTTATGTCCCAACCATAGCTCTTGGCCTGTTCCTTGACGGCGTTGGCGATGTTGGAGGCATAGACGCCGGCCGACAGGATCACCGCCATCTTGTTGTTCTTGCGCTTCCACTCGCCGTTCTCCTCCAGTCCCTGCAGGAACTTCAGGAAGCCGGGACCGTACCAGTATTCGGCCGGATCGCCCTGGAACGAGCCCCAGTAGCGGTCCGGGTTGGACTTCACCAGATTGTTGTGGCCGATCGTGGTGTCGTAGTGGACGTAGATGATGCCGTTGTCGGCGGCGACCTCCTGGATCGCGGCGCCCGAGCCGATATTGTAGCCGTTGAGGATGGCGTGCACGCCATGCCGGTCGACGAGGCGCTGCGCCGCCTGCACGTTGGTGGCGTCGCCCATCTGCCCGGTGTCCTCGAAGGAAGGTTCGAGCGGCCGGCCGAGGATGCCGCCCAGCGCGTTGATCTCCTCGCAGGCGAGCGTCAGGCCGTTCTTGAACTCGATCCCGTCGGGCGCGGCGAAGTCGGTGGTCGGCCCGCACTGGCCGACCGGGATCGGGTCGCCTTCGGCGCGCGCCTCGTTGTTCATCGCAAGCAGCATGGCCGGCATGCCGGTCAGCGTCGCGGCGGTCGCAAGTCCGCCCTTGATCAGGAAGTTGCGGCGAGAGCCGGCAATCACATTCGGCGTGGTGAGTTTCGAACTGCGCTTCATCTCGATTCCCCTTATAGGTTTTTGTCAGTTTATGTTTTTGACCAGTTCGGCCGCCTGGTCGATGATCGCCGTCTGATGCGGCTGCGCCGACATTCCACCCCATTGTCCCATTAGTTGATCCCACGGGTCCTCGACGCCCGTGCGGTGCCCGCAAAGCTCCTCGATCACGGCCAGGCCGCAGTAAGGCACGTACATTTCGGAGTAGCCGCCCTCATGCGTCATCACCAGGCGCCCGCCGCACAGCTCGCGCGCCGCGTCGAGCAGCATGCGCGCCAGCCTGCGGTAGCCGCTGGAATTCATCAGCATGCGCCCCATCGGATCGACGCCGGAAGCGTCGAAGCCCGAGGGCACAACAATCAGCTCCGGCTTGAAGCGCGTCAGCGCCGGGATCACCACCCGCTCGAACGCCGCGGCGTAAGCGCCGGGACCAGACCCCGGGGGCAGCGGGACGTTGATGTTGAAGCCCTTGCCCTTGCCCTCGCCATTTTCGCCGATCGCACCGGAATTGGCCGGGAACAGATTGTCCTGATGCAGCGAGATCGAAAGCACGCTCGGATCGTCGTAGAAGATCGCCTGCGTGCCGTTGCCGTGATGCACGTCCCAGTCGACGGTGGCGATGCGGGTGAGGCCGTGCAGCTGCTGCGCATGGCGGATGGCGATCGCCGCATTCGAGAACAGGCAGAAGCCCATGCCGACATCGGCGGTGGCGTGATGGCCCGGCGGACGGATCAGCGCATAGGCGTTGTCCACCTGGCCCGTGATGACGGCCTCAATCGCCTTGATGGCGCCGCCGGCTGCCAGGAGTGCGATTTCATAGCTGCCGGCGCCGAGCGGCGTCAGCAAGCTCGCGTCGCCATAACCACGGTCGCTGATCTCCCTGATCCTGGCGATATGCGCCGGCGTGTGGACCCGCGACAGTTCCTCGACAGTGGCGCGCCGCGGCTTGATGGCGACCAGATGGTCGAGGATGCCGCTCACTTCCAACAGGTTGCGCAGACGCCGCTTGGTCTCGGGATTTTCGGCATGGGTGCCGGGCTGAACCGTCAGGCTCGGCGGAAAGACCTGGTTCCAGTTCCAGGTGTTGTGCCAAAGATAAAGTTCGTGGAAAACGAAACCCGTCGCCATGCGGCTCCCACCCAGCGTATTTCGACCGGATGATGGCCCGCTACATTAGCGCTGTCCCGACACCTTCGGGTAATGGGTGGTCTTTTTGAGCCCACCCTTTCGGGTGGTTAGAGCAATTCCAGGAAAAGTGGACGGTTTTCCGTACGGAATTGCGTAAAAATTAAAGAGATAGAGCGGTTCACCGTTTCCGTGAAACGGTGAACCGCTCTAGCCCGCCAATTGCCGCTCCGTGGCGGCGTCGAGCCCGATTTCCTTCAGCTTGAGGACGGCTTCCGTCCGGCTTGAGACGCCGAGCTTGCCGAATATGTTCTTCAGGTGCCATTTCACGGTGTCGGGCGCCATGGACAGCGTCTCGGCCAACTGGCGGTTTGTGTAGGCGCGCAGAAGCAGGGCGGCGACATCGGTTTCCTTGCTGCTCAGCATCTGCTTCCTGCCAGCGATTGCAATCGGGCGCGCGCGTTCGGGCGCGGTCTTGCCCAGCTCGCGCAGAAGCGTATCGACAAAGGTGGCAGTGCTGGAATTGCGCGACCAGGCTGGAATTCGTGCCCGGGCGAATTCGAGCACCTCGCGCATCGGCAAGCCCTCATCGATCAGCGAGCGCAATGCGTTCTGTGGCAGCGCCAGGGTGACGACGTCGACCGCCGCCGCCAGCGCCAGCAGCGTTTCGCCCGCGCTGTGCGCGGCGATCGCGACAAGTGCCCGCACCTGCATGAAGCCGCGCAGGCGGCCATCGCGCCGCATGCGTTCGGCGATACGGTCGAGCACGGCGATGGCCTTCGCCGGGTGGCCCTCGGCGATCAGCACGCGCGCGGCGCCGATATGGGCATATTCGTCGAGCGGATGGATTGGCGCGGGCCGGCTTTCGGCCGAAGGCTCGATCCCGCGCGAGCGCAGCGCCAGCCGCGCGGCGCGGACGTCGCCGCGCGACAACAGCAGCCGCACCCGCTCGTTCAGCGCGGCGGCCGTCAGCCGGCGGTAGCGCTTTTCGATGCCCAGCCGTTCGGCGCGTTCAAGGAAGACGATGGCCTCGTCATGCCGCCCATGCGCGGCGGAGAGCCGCGCCAGATGCAGCTTGCACGCCATCTCGTGCACGACGAGCCCACATTCCTCGATGACCTGCCGGTGCTGGTGCAGGATGCGCTCGGCACCCTGCAGGTCGTTCCATTCATAGGCGAGCTCGACATGGAAGATCGCCGTCATCGCCTCCGTGTAGGAGCCGGACCCGAGGCGCTCGCGGGCGAGCCGGCAGGCGCGGTCGAGCAACTGGTGGGCCTCGGCGAGGTTGCCGGCGGAAATCTCGACCAGCCCCAGCAACAGGTCGCAATAGACGATGCCGAAGACGGAATTGGCGGCCGCGTGATGGTCGCGCGCCGCGAGGCTGCGCAGCCGCGCGGCGTCTAGCTCGCCGAGCGAATAGTGGCTGAAGGCGCAGATATTGGCGAGCGTGCCGCGCGCGAAAGGCTCGTCTTCGGGGAAGTCCGCCAGCCAGCGCGAGGCGACGCGGATCGCGGTGCGGGAGCGGTCGGTGGCGCTGATGACGCCAGCCGTCAGCGTCTGCAATTCGGCCTTGAGCGAGCGGGTGGTCGCGCGGTCGATCTCGCCGCGCTCGGAAAGCTGCCCGACCAGGATTTTGGCCTGTTTGAGGATGCGGACCGCCTGGCGCGGCCGGCTCATGTGGAACTGCGCCCAGACACGTGCAAGCAGCAGGCGAGGGCGGGCGGCGATGAGGTCCGGGGGAAGCTGGTTCAGCCACTCGGTCAGCTTGGGGATGTGGCCCTGCATGGTGAGCGGCATGGCGCATTCCTCAACCAGGCGCGCCGCATGGTCGGCATCGCCGCTGGCAAGCGCGTGGTCGACCGCGTCGGAGATATGGCCCCGGGCCGCCAGCCAGGCAGCGGCGGCGCGATGCAGGTCCCTGCGTGCCTCCGGCGCCCAGGCATCCAGCCTGTCGCGCAGGAATTCGGAGAACAGGTGGTGATAGCGGAACCATTGTCCCGTGGAATCGAGCGCGATCAGGAAAAGGTTCGAGTGCTCGATGGTCGCCAATGCCGCGGCGCAGTCCCGTCCGGGACAGACCGCCTCGACAAGGCCCAGGCAGAAGCGGTCGAGGATCGAGGTCCTGAGCAGGAAATCCTGTATTTCGGGCGCCTGCCGGGCGAGCACGTCGTGGGTCAGGAACATCGCCACGTCGCGCTGGCTGCCGGAAAATTCGGCAATGAAGGCTTCTCGTGAGCCCTCATGCGCCAGCGCCAATGCGGCCAGTTGCAGGCCGGCCGGCCAGCCTTCGGTCTTGTGGTGGAGCGCCACCACGGCCGAGACGGCGAGGTCGAGGCCGCAGACATTGGCAAGATAGTCCTCGGTCTCCTCGAGCGAAAAGCGCAGGTCACTGTCGCCGAGGCTGACGACATGCCCCTTCATCTTCATATGGGCGAGTTCGAGCGGCAGTTCGCCACGGGTCGCGAGCACGATGCGCAAGGCCGGCGGCGCATAGGCGACCAGCATGTTGATGCAGGCGGCGATCTCGCCGGAGACGATCAGATGGGCGTCGTCGAGAACGAGGTAGATCGGCGCGGCGCGGCGCGACAGCTGGTTGATGACGGCGGTGAGGATGGAATCGACCGGCGTCACCGGGCTGGAGTCGATCAGCGATTCCGCGTTGCCGGCAATATCGGGGTCGACGCGGTGGAAGGCGGCGGCAAGATATTTGAGGAAGCGGGCGAGATCATTGTCCAGCCGGTCGATCGACAGCCAGGCGACCTGGGCGATGCCGCCGGATATGCCGACCGCCCATTGCGAGAGCAGGGTCGATTTGCCGAAACCGGCAGGCGACGTCACCACCGTCAGCTTACCCGCCGTCGCGGCCTCCAGCGTGCGCAGCAGCCGCGGCCTCCGGACCAGGGCGTCGCGCAAATGAGGCGGCTGGAGCTTCGTCTCTATCAGCATCTGGTTCTCGGTTGCTGCTTTCGGCGCTTTTAATAAACGCGCAGTGCGGCGCGGAGGCAATGGTCGGGCTGGGAGCACGTCGATGATCGCGATCCGGTTCGTTGTTGCGAATCCGTTCTGCCGTTGCGGTGCCGAAGCCCCTGCGGTAATCTCAGGCGGATTGGACGATACGCATGCATCCTGTCGTTAGTGCAAGGGTTCCATCCTGCCTGGGCGGATTGTGAACTCTTTAACAGACCTCCGCGTCGCAAGCTGCGTTCTTGTGGCCGACAGGTCATAGCGGTTAAGGATTTTGCCATGCTGCGACGCTGCGCGCTGATTGCAGCCTTGATCCTCGTGGGCCTCACGACGGTGCAGGCGCATGCCGATCGAAGGGTTGCGCTTGTCATCGGCAATTCCGAATACCGCGAAATCCCGGCCCTCAAGAATCCCGACAAGGATGCGGAAGACGTGTCGAACACGTTCCGGCTGGCCGGCTTCGATGTGTTCGTCGCCAAGGATCTGACCAAGCTCCAGTTCGAGAAGGAATTCCGCAATTATCTCGCGGCGGCGGACGGCGCCGATCTGGCGGTCGTCTACTATTCGGGACACGGCTTTCAGATTGGCGGCGAGAATTTCCTGATCCCGGTCGATGCGTCGCTCAAGGCTGCGGCCGACATCGAAGTCCAGGCGGTCAAGCTCGACGATGTCCTGCAGCAATTGCGCGCCAAATCGAAGATCCAGGTGATCATCCTCGATGCCTGCCGCAACAACCCGTTCCCGCGCAAGGATTACTGGCTGCGCGACCAGTTGATCGCGGCCGGCGGCACCGGCCTTGCGCAGGTGAAAAGTTCGCTGAACACGCTGATTGCCTTCGCCACCGAGCCCGGCGCGGTCGCCTATGACGGGTCCGGCGAGCTCAGCCCGTTTTCATCCGCCTTCTCCCGCCGCGCGCTGGCGCCGAACCAGGAGATACGCTCGGTCATGGCGGCTGTCCGCCGCGACGTGGTCGAAGCCACCAAGGGCGCGCAGGTTCCTTGGGAGAACTCCTCGCTGATCGACGAGGTGGTGCTGATGCGCCGCGCCAACCGGCCGGCTTTGCCGCCAGTGCTGGAAAAGACCGTGCCGTCGGGCATCGGACCGGTCGCGCTCGACCTGCCGGTGCCAGTCGATGTCGACGGCGGCGCCGTCAGCATCAGCATCGAAAGGCCGCCGGCCCTGGGGCGCCTGATCCTGGACGGCAAGCCGGTCGCAACGGGCGAGCCGATAGAGGGCAAGGATCTGCCGCGGCTTCAGATGGATGTGCCGAAGGGCGCCGACGCCGAGGATCAGGTCGATATGCTGGCCTATGCGACGCATGACGAATGGGGCGGCGGATCGCAGGGCATCCTGGTGTTCCGGGTCAAGAATGGCGATGGCGCCGCGGGCAAGCAGCTTGTGGCCTCGCTGGAGTCCGAGCAGAAGCAGGAGGTGGTGGAGCGGGGCATCCACATCGCCGGCGCCGCCGAAGCGATCGACAACCGCGACGTCAAGATCCCCGTCGGCGTCGGCCCTGTGCCGCTGAAACTGGATGTCCCGACCAAGGATCCCGGCGTCAGCCTGAAGCTCGCGAGCTATCCGGCAACCGGAACGCTGTCCCTGCCGGATCGCACCTTGTCGCCGCAATCGAGCCTGATGGCCGATGAAGTCGATAAACTGCGCTACGAACCGCAGATAGGCGCCGCAAAACCGTTGATCGTCGGCTTCGACATCATAGCCGACAACACACCGTCAAAGCCGGCGACGATGAAGCTGTCGCCGAGCGTCGATCCTTGCGACACGCGGGCCGGCGAACCTTTGGACCTGCAGGGCGTCGTCCCCGGCCTGTTGCCGAACGAGATCGGCGCCGGAGCCGTGGAGGCCTGCCAGGCGGCGGTGAAGGCTTATCCCGATGTCGCGCGCTTCCATTACGAGCTAGGGCGCGCTCTGCTCGCCGCCGGCAAGGTCGAGGAGGCCAAGAAGGCGATCGAGGAGGCCGCCGACAAGGGACATGTCCGCGCGGTGTTCGAGCTTGGCTATATCGCCTCGTCCGGCATAGGGACGGCCGTGGATCCCAAGAAAGCCAATGGCTTCTATGCCAAGGCGTCCGACAAGGGTGATCCCTATGGCATGACGGCCTGGGGCCGTGCTCTTTTCAACGGTCTCGGCGTTGAGCGCGATACCGGCAAGGGCTTGGACTTGCTGCTGAAGGCAGCAGCCATGGGCCACACCTATGCCATGAACGATCTCGCCGCGATCTTCACCGAAGGCCGCAATGGCGTGCCCGCCGACCCGGCTCGCGCCGTAGCCTTCCTCAAGGCGGGCGTCGAGCGCCAGGACATGTATTCGATGAACATTCTCGGCCGCAATTATCTTAGCGGACGCGGCGTCGAGAAGGATACCAAACAGGCCCAGGCGCTTTTCAATATGGCGATGGATCTTGGCCAACCTTACGCACCCGGTAGCCTCGCGCGTATGTACCGGGACGGTGATGGTGTGGACCGGAATCCTGCCGAGGCGCAGAGGCTGTTCGAACTGGCGACGGACCGTGGGGACTACTCGGCGGCATATGATCGCGCGGCTATCGAAATGCAGAAAGGCGAAAAATCCGATCAGGCGGTCGCCGTCCGCTATCTGGCGTTCGCGGCAGGACTCGATCTTCGCGACGAACTGCCGAGCGCTCAGTCGACGCTGGCGCAGTTTGGCGCAAAGCCAAAAGCTGCGGCCCTCAAGCAACTGCGCTCGGAACTCAAATCGAAAATCCCTGCCGGCGGCTCGGTCGATGACCAATTGATCAAGACGGCTAGAGCCGTCTGGGAGCAAGCCAATCCGCGTCGGGACCTGTTCTGATCAACAAGGGAGGCAATGGTGGGCAGGGCATTGAAGCAGGCGGTCATCGCAACATTCCTATCCTTTGCGGTTGCAGGGTGCACGACTATGGCGCCCAGCGTCGAGCCGGCGCCGACAACGAAACATCGTACCAAGCACGTTCGCGTGACGACGACCCCGAGGGTGGTCAAGCAGAAAAAAGTGACCGCCAAGAAGATTGTCAAACCGGTCAAGAACGAAACCGTACCCGTCATTGCGCCAATAGGTGGTGGCGGCAACGGTGGCGGTGGCGGTGGCGGGTGGTGATAGCGTCCTCGACGCGCGATGCTTTTTTCGACGTGTGGCGACTGGCGCCACCTTTCTCGCTTCCCGATGGAACCGCTCGCCAAGCAAGGGCAAGTGCTCTATGCTCCTGCCACGTGCCGGTATCGAGATCGGGTTGTCCTGGCGGGGGCGTTCCATGTTCGAAGTCGTTGCATTCTGGCGAAAAATGCTAACCAAGGCCGCGGCTTTTGGCTTGATCGTTGCCGCGCTGCTGGTCTTCGGATCGCAGGCTGCGAGCGCCGCGCCCAACTGGACGCTCGATCCATCCGCTTCGGTGCTCACCTACCAGTCGGTCAAGAAGAACACGATCGTCGAGACCAACAAGATCAGGAACATCACCGGCACGCTGAGTTCCGCCGGCGACGCGAAGATCAGCTTCGACCTCAATTCCGTCGACACGGGCGTCGACCTGCGCAATGTCCGCATGCGCTTCCTGTTTTTCGAGACCTTCACCTATCCAACGGCCGAGGTGACAGCGAAAGTGGACCCGGCGGCGTTCGCCGACCTGCCGACCAAGCGCCGGGTGAAGACGACATTGCCGTTCCGCCTCAGCCTGCATGGCGTCGACAAGGATCTAGAGGCAAGCGTCGTCGTCACCATGATCAGCGATACCCAGGTTTCCGTCGGTTCGGAGGCGCCCGTCGCGGTCCATGTCGAGGATTTCGGGCTCTTGCCCAACATCGACAAATTGCAGCAGGCCGCCAATGTGACCAACATCGTGCCGACCGCTTCGGTGTCGTTCGATTTCGTCTTCACCGCCGACGGCGGCAAGCCGGCCGCCGTGCAGACCGTCGCGGCCAGCACCGCCGAGGTCGGCCCCGTCGCCACCGATGCCGCGAAAGCCAATTTCAGCGACGAGGAGTGCCTCAACCGGTTTGCCGTGCTCTCGCGCACCGGCGCCATCTATTTCCGTCAGGCGAGCGCAAGGCTCGACGCGAAGAGCCGTCCGCTGCTGGCTGAGGTGGAAGGTGTCGTCGGCAAATGCCCGGCCCTCAAGGTCGAGGTGTCCGGCTACACCGATTCCGACGGATCACCCGAGGCGAACAAGGCGCTCTCCGAACGGCGCGCCCAGGCGGTCGCCGATGCTTTGGTTGCGGACGGCGTCCCGCGCAACCAGATCAGCTCGGCCGGCTATGGCGAGGACAAGCCTGTCGCCGCCAACGATACGCCCAAAAACAAGGCGCTCAACCGGCGGATCGAATTCTCCGCAAGCAAGCTCGCCAATTGAGGTGGCGGTGAGTTCCGCTCCAATCGCCTTTTGCGGTGGTCTGCTTCGCGCCGCCGGGCTTGTGGTGCTGGCCTTGTTCCTGACGTTGACGGCCGCGAACGCCGAGCGGCGGATTGCGTTGGTGCTCGGCAACTCGCAGTACCAGCACGCGGCGCCGCTCCTCAATCCGGCGCGGGATGCGCAGGCCATGGCCGATCGGCTCAAGGACCTCGGCTTCGAGGTGGTCTCCGGCTTCGACCTCACCAAGCAGCAGACACAGGCTACGGTCGCGCAGTTCGCCAAGCAGGTGCGGGGCGCCGACATCGCGCTTTTCTTCTATGCCGGCCATGGCCTGCAGGTCTCCGGCAAGAATTATTTGCTTCCCGTCGATGCCGCGCTCGAGGACGAGACCTCGCTCGATTTCGAGGCCGTCTCGGTCGATTTCATCCTGCGCCAGATGTCGCGCGAAACGAGCATAAGACTGGTTTTCCTGGACGCATGCCGGGACAACCCGCTCGCCGAGGTGCTGGCGAAGGCCGCCGGCATCAAAGGCGCAAGCAGCGGCCTTGCCGAAATCCCGATCGAGAATGGCGGCGCCGGCACGCTGGTCGCCTTCGCCGCCAGCCCGAACCAGCTTGCCTATGACGGGTCGGGCGACCACTCGCCCTTCACCACGGCGCTGCTCCAGCATGTCGGCGAATCCAACGTCTCCATCACCGAAGCGATGAACAGGGTGACCAGCGACGTCTTCAAGGCCACCGCCGGCAAGCAGCGCCCCTGGATCAACGTCTCGCTGACCACCGAGGTCGTCCTGCACAGGGTCGATCTCAATGCGCCGCTGATCGTCGGCGAGGCAAGCGCGCCGCAGGCCGAAGCGGGCTCCGAGACGCGCAACACCGGCACCGCGTCCGGCCAGACCGACGACCAGCTTGCGCTCAATGCGCTGCGCGAAAAGATTCCGAAGTTGGAGACGGACGGCCCGATCCTTTTCGATCGCCCGGTCAAGTTCGGCGACCCGGCGATCGACGGCAAGAGCATAGCCCAATTGATCAAGGCGGAACCGCTTTTCAGTCCGGTCGAAGGCCTCGACAAGTCGGTCTGGCAGGGCAAGCACTGCGACGGCTGCCACGAGTGGAATGAGACCCGCCTCTGCGAGCAGGCGAAGAATTTCGCCGCCAATGACGTCTCCGTCCTGCGCCTGCAACATCCGCTTGGTACCCGCTTCAAGGTCGCTTTGGCCAGGTGGGCGCAAGATGGCTGCCAGTGAGCCCGGAAAACCCCTAATACGCGTCGACAGATTGCCGCTGCGCCTCCATCTCCACCATCTGGATGCCCATGTCGACGAAGGCGGAAAGCACGCCAAAGCGGTCCGCGGTCGAGACGCGCGCCAGCCCCGCCAGGATCCCGGCGTTGACGGCGTGGGCGGCGGGAAATCCGGTCGATAGCATGTCGAAGGCCGGGTCACGCCATGCCGCCGACAGCGCGATCCATGCAGCCGGCGTCGCTGGCGACGGATCGACGGCACTGCTGAGCGCCGCTCGATGGCGGGGATTGCCGGGCTCGCCGACCCAATCGTTGACGAGCGCCAGCAATTCGAGGTCCCTATCGGCAAGGAGTTCTGAGAGATGGCTCAGGCATTCATGCCCCCACCAGACCGCGGCGCGATCGGGCAGGAGATAGGCGCAGAACGTGACAGCCTCCTCCGGCACGCGTCCGGCGAGCAGGGCGCGGCAGAATTCCAGCGGGGGTTGGTTGGCGGCAGGCAATTTCATGTCCCGGGCGATCGCGGGACAGGCAAGAAACAGATCCCTTGCGGTTCTGTATCCGAGTTCGTTGGCCATGGCTGCCACACCCCGAGAGCCAGCTGACAAGCACTCAAGCCTTTAGCCGAGAGCCGGTCAAGCCTTAGCTTCTAGCAGGTGGTGGCCGTTGGCAACGTGCGCTTGGTCACAGACAATCGTTTCAAGATTTGATATGGTCCGCGCCAGCGAAACCCGCTCAAACAGGAGAGACGGTCATGCGGTGGGGCAGCTCAGCCTTGGCATTGGCGACCGTGCTTTTTTCAACGCACGTTTACGCCGATCCGCTTCAGAAATCGGAAGACATCGTAAAATACTTCGCCGGCCAGGGTAATCTTGGCGCGTCACGCGGCATCTGCGTCGGCACCGAGGAAGAGTGCAAGAGCAAGGCCGAGAAGAACGAGGCGCCGCCTCAAAAGGCCGGTCTCGACATGATGATCAATTTTGCCCTGGATTCGGCCCAGCTCGACCAGACCGCGCGCACGGAACTGGACGAGTTCGCCAAGGCGCTGAAGGACAACCGGCTGAGCACGTTCAGCTTCGTCGTCGAAGGTCACACCGACGCGACCGGTACGGATCGCTACAACCAGGACCTGTCGCAGCGAAGGGCGCAATCGGTGGCGGCCTTCCTGGCGGCGAACGGCGTTCAATCTACCCGGCTCGAGCCGATCGGCCTGGGCAAGTCGCATCCGCGCGTCGCCAATCCCTACGATCCGGTCAACCGCCGGGTGGAAATGCGGATCAGGACGCAATAGGGCGGCCGGCCCAGGCCAGTCAGCTCATAGCGAATTGCCGATGCGGGCGCTGCCGACAGGCTAGCTCTCATCTTCGATCGGTTCTTGAGTGCACCGCCCACCGCAATAGCCGGGCGGTCTTGCACAGCCGAAGCCTCCGCGGCATTGGACCGTGCAGCGATTTACCACTCATTCACGATATTAGCGCAACCTGATATTCGGTCATGCTGGTACAGCGTACATGCCAAAAGCCCTAAAGCGCGTCGCGTCGAAACGGATTCACGCGACGCGCTTTAGGTCGTTACTTGATGCATGTCGTTGTCGCAAAACCGAGTTCACTTTTGCGCGACATGCATTAGCGCCGATCCTTCAGCGCTGGGGCTTTTTACGCATGATCCATTCGACTATGTTGGGGTCGACATAATCGTCTCCGGTCACGATACGGACCAGCTTCGTTGCGCGCGGCCGCCATTGATCTTCAGGAACCTTGTCTTCGTCGACCCAGCGCTTGAACGCTTCGCGCATGACGTCGAATTCGAAGTATGAACCGTTGTCGTTGGATTGCTTTTTGACCATGGCGGGCAACGTCGAATTCGCTGAAATGTTCCAGCCTCAGATGAGAGCCTCGCCACTTACCCGAACCGTTAATGACATTGTTGCTCTGCGGATCACCATAACATGAGTGAATTCTAATGGAGATTTTGTGGATGGTGCGGCGCAATTCAGGCAGGCAGCGCGGTTTCCGTCCATGCGCAGGTTCGTCAAACTAGTCACCGCGCGTCGAAACGCTGTTGCTTGGTAAACCGAGAACTAGCCGGGCTCGAGCGTATTCTGGATCGAACCTATCAACGCGGCGATCGCCTGCTTGTATTTCTCGAACTCCGGCGATGTCTGCCGGACCTCGGTCGTGGTTGTCGTCGGCTGGCCCTGGTCGGTGACCACGCGTGGCGCTTTCTGCCCCATTTTCCGCTCGGCCCAGTCCACGACATAACTGGCGGTCTTGCCGGTGAGGAACGGGTTGGCCTGGATGACGGCTGATCCGAGAACCGCAGTCAATTGCGACGAACCCGGCGCCGCCAGCACCTGATGCGCCCCTTCCATGCCGAGGAAATGGCAAAGATAGAGGCGTCCGGCGGTGATCTGGTGGCCGCGGGCGCGCAGATAGGCTTCCCCTTCGCGCGCCAGGTTGCGCACCATTTCACGCGACAGCGTGGCGTCGTAGCGAAGCGCAAGCAGATCGGCGGTCGACAGCGAGCGGGCGAGGTCGGGCCGATAGGTGTTCATCATCCGGATCCAGGTCTTGGAGATGAACTGGCCGGCGCCGGTTGCCGAGGAAAGCGGATTCTTGGCTCGCGCGCTGCCGCCGCTTTCGACATGCACGATCCGGTCGGTCAGCGTCTCGACTGCGGCATCGCCGGAGCCGCCCGAACTGACGGACACGGCGGTGGCGACCGAGGTGACCGTCCCCAGCGGGTCGATCGCCTCGCCGTTCTGGTAGAGCTCGAAATGCAGATGCGGGCCGGTCGAAAGCCCCGTTGTGCCGATATAGCCGATGACGTCGCCGGCTTTCACTTTGGTGCCGACCCCGCTGGCGATGGCGAATTTCTGCATATGCGCGTAGCGCGTCTCGCGGCCGTTGGCATGCGTGATCTTCACCAGATTGCCATAGCTGCCGCCATCGCCCTGGAACGAGATCTCGCCGTCGAAGGCGGCCATGATCGGCGTGCCGACCGGCGCCGCCCAGTCGACGCCCTTGTGGATTCGAACCGTGCCGAGGATCGGGTGCTTGCGCGGGCCGAAGGTCGAGGTCATCACCCCGGCGACTGGCGTGACCATGCCGTTGGTGACGGTCAGCGAGCGGACCTGGTCGTCGCCGGTCACACAGGCATACTGGCCGTCGCTCTGCTGGAAGACGAAACAGTCGAGGCTCTTGTCCGTGCCCTGGACACCGACATAGAGCACCCGCCCGGAGATCTCGCCCTGGCCGCGCGGCGTCTGCGAATAGATCAGCACCAGGCGCTGGTCCTCGCTGGCGAAGGCGTCGAGGTCCTGTCCCCGCGACAGATACATGATCGCCTCGCCGATGACGCTGGTCGGCACCTTGTTGCGCGCCGCGGTCGAGTAGATCGCGTCGAGCAGGCGGTACTGCCGCTTGGGCCCGCCCTGGTCGGAAGCGCCGGAATAGTTGAAGAGGTCCTCGCGCACCCAGGGGTCGACGCCCGACACGAAGGCGCCGGCTGCATTGCGCGTCAGCGTGCCGACATAGACGTTCCTCGCGTAGATGGAGACCTGCATCAGCGACATGGTCGTCGTCTCGCGATTCGGCCGGAACCCGCGCATGGCCACGACAAAGCCGGACTCCAGCCCGTCGCGGTTGAACAGCGTCTTCAGCGCTTCGCCAGCGAGCTTCGCGTCGTCGGCGGAGAAATGCGCGTCGAGCGCCACGCTGTCCAGGCTGCGGTCGTTGAGGATCTTCACGAAAGTGTCCTCGGTCGCCTCGAAGCGCTGGTATTCGCTGGCGACGGTCGCAACGGTCGTGTTGTTCTCGATCGCGGTTTTCGTGAAAGCCGGGAGTGCTGCCTCCCCCTGGTCGATGGTCTCGCCCCAGCCGGCCTCGGGGTCGTCGACGTCTGCCTTGGGCGCTGAACCGGCATCGCTTTCGTCCGGCGCCGCCTGGAGATCATTCTGCAGGTCGCCCTGCGGATCGCCCTGTTGATCGTCCGGCGCCGCGGCCGGAGCGGGCGGGGCCGGTTGCTCATCTTCCGGCTCCGTTGCCGAAGGCTTCGGAGCGGCCTGCCGCTGTGCCTGGAAGAAGGCGAAATCCTCCTGCGTCGACGGGATCGTCGTCATGAACTTTTCGCTGGCGCTCAGCATCACGTCGGACAGGATTTCGATCTGCGGCGAAGCCCCGGAACTGTCGAGCTCGGCTGGACGCGCTACGGTCTTGCCCTTTGTCGCGGTGTCGGCATCGGGCGCTAGCGTGATCCACATCGGATCGCCGGCCAGATCGATGATCGCCGGCACATAGACCGAGGCGTCGGGCGGCACGTCTTCCATGCCCTCGACCGGATGCAACTCTTCGTCCTCATCGCCGAACGACCAGTAGTCCCTGGTCAGGTAGAAGCCGGTGGCTAACGCGACGACGGCGAGCGTGGCAAGGCCGGCAAGGGCCCGCCGCCAAAGCTTGCGCCGTTGCGCGGCCAGGCGCGCCTGCTTCTTCTGTCTGAAGCTCGTGTCGATCGAGTGCGTCACGGGCTGTTTCCGGTCAGGAAATAGGTCCAGCGCACCTGCTCGAGCGTGTCGACCTCGACGAAGCGCGCCGCGATATGGCCGCGCTGCCAGCACTCGTCGATGCCGCGGATCGAGAAGCGCCGCCGGTCGATGCACATCTCGGTCGAGCCGTTGAGGATCGCGTGGCCGAAGACGTCCGTCGCGTAGAGATAGACGTAACGGTTGGTCAGTTCCTCGCGGATGACGTTGACGCACTGGTTGGCGCCGATCGTCCACCAGCCGTCCGTCTGGTCGGCATTGTCGACCTTCTGTCCGACGGCGAGATTGACGACGTCGAGCGTCTGGTTGCAGACGGTGAATTCGGCATGCGCCTTGCCGGGCGAAAGGATCGAGAACAGCGCCGCGCCAAGCAGCGCGGCAAGCGTCATGCGGCCCGGAAACGGCAATCGGAGCCGGCTACGCTGCTTGCGTGGCGGGGGCTGGTGCAAAGAACGCAAGGTGCGAAGGTTCATCGGCGTTCATGCTATCCACCAAGCCGGAAATAGGTGGCCGTGGCGGAGAACTGCGATCCGTCGGCCTCGATCTCCTCGAGGATCCTGGGCAAAAGCTCCGAGGCCGGCGTCGGCCTGGAGAACATGGCGGCCTGGATGTCCTTGGGCCCGGTGATCACCAGCATGATCTGCGGCACCGCCTTGCCGGCTGCCTTGTCCGCGGCGGCGAGGCCGATCGGGATGTTGAAGGTCACCTTGTCGGTTTGCGGCACCATGCGGTCGTCGAGATTGAACGCCACGCCCTTGTGGTCGATCAGCATGATGTTCGAGACGAGCCCGCCGCCCGTATAGAGCGCGCCGCTGACCGGCGAGCCGTCCGGGACCGATGTCCGGTCCAGGACAAGCTGTGGCTTCGCGGCCGAGCTCCGGTCGAGGAAGCGAAGGAAAGTGGGCACTCCGCACTGGGAGAGCGTGATGAGGCGCACGCTGATGTCCGGCTCGATATGGAACCTCGTTTGGAAATCGCTGAGCAATTGTTCGAAGGGTTGGACCGCCGTCCCGTATCCCTCGATCGCGGGGGAAGCGCCGGGTCCCGATATCACGTTCGCGTAAAAACAGCTGCCGCCGCTGAAATCGCGAACCCAGGAGCGCTGGTCGTTCCACTTGGCCGTGTCCTCTTCCAGTGACGGAAGCGCCGGCTTTGGCACATTGATGGCGACGTCAGTGTCCGGCTGCTTGGTCGCCGGCGGCTGCGGTTGCTGGGCCGGCTGTGCTGGCGCTGTCGGCGTTTCCGGCGGGTTGGCTGTCGGGGTCTGCGCCTTCGGCTCGGCCGGCGGGGTGGTCGCCTGCGCCGGCGCCGGACTCTCCGGAGCGGGGGGCGGGGAAGCGTTCGACTTTGGCAGCTTGGAAAGCATGTCAACGAGGTCTTTTACGCTGGGCTTGGCTGCCGGCGGATTCACCTCCTGCGCCGGCTTGTTCTCAGCCGCCTGGCTCGGTTCCGGCGTCTTGACCATCGGTTCGCTCGTCGGCTGCGCCGGCTTCCGGCTTTCGGCGGCCGTTGGTGCGGGAGCCGGCGACTGCTGCGCCAGGGGTTGCACGGGTTTGGTCCCGACCTGAGGCGTCTGGCTTTTTGTCTCGCTCTTCGGCTGAGCGGCGGGTGGCGTCGGCTTCTCGACGGTGGCGGCGCCGTCAGTTTTTGGCGATTCCAGCTGAGGCGCGGACGGCGTCTGCGGTTGGGGTTTCGGCGCTTCCGGCTGCTGCGCTTCGGCCACTGGTTTGGCGGCTTCGGCGACCGGCTTCGGTGTCAGCGGTGTGGATTTTTCCGTCACCGGCGGGGGCGCCAGGACGCCGCTGAAATAAAGCCCACTCCCAATCAGCACAGCCAGCGCCGCAACGCCGCCGGCGATGACGGGTATCCGTGAAGCCTTTCGCGGCGCAGCCGGTGCGGTCGCAGGTGCGCTCGCCGGAGCGGCAGCCGGTGCCGGCCGTTGCTCCGACAGGTATGCAGGGCGCACATGCTCGACGAAGCGCGGCTCGCCGGGAGGCGTCGGCGGCTGGGGCTTGGAGTCCGGCGGCGCCGTCCACCCGGCGCGCGGCAAACCGGAGCGTTCGCGTGCTCCAAACGACACCGGCGGCGGCAATGTCGCCTCGAGATCCTCGCCGCGCGTCGCCCGGGCGATCTCGCTCATGCTGGCCGGCCGGTCGCGCGGATCCGGCTGCAGCATGGCCGAGATCAGGTCGTGGAAATCGGGATCGATATCCGACAGGTCCGGCACGGTCCGGCGCTTCTCGATGACCTCGTATTGCGACCCGCTCATGTCGAGCGGCTTTCCGCGCAGTGCCGCGGCCAGCACCAGCCCAAGGCTGTAGATATCGGATTGCTCGCTGACATCGCCGCCATAGAGACCGAGCTGCTCGGGCGAAACATAGTTGTATTTGCCGGCGAATTTTCCGCCGATCAGCGTTTCGCCGCCGACCGTCGCCGAGCGCGCGATGCCGAAATCGATGATCTTGGCGCGCTCCACCCGGCCGCCGGGCAGGATGATGTTGTCCGGCGAGAGGTCGCGGTGCACGGCGCCCGCCTGATGCACGGCGCTCAAGCCGGAGGCGAGGCGATGGCAAAGCCGGCGCACATCGTTCCCCTGCATGGGTCCGCGCCGCATGACGTCGAACAGCGACTCGCCGTCGACGAACTCCATCGCGAGATAGGGACGGCCGATCCCCGTATCGATGGTGAAGACGTGGTAGCGCACCACTGCGTCATGCGACAGATGGTTGAGGATCGACGCCTCCTTGCGGAACAGCGACAGGATCGTCTGGTCGCGCGCGAATTCTGGCAGCACGATCTTGATCGCCACGTGGTCGCCGGTCTGGATATTGTGGCCGCGATAGACTTCGCCCATGCCGCCGGAGGCGATCCTCTCGTCGAGCTCGTAAATGCCGCTGAGCTGCGTGCCCACCCCGGTATAGATGACGTTCGTCGAAATCCGCGTCTTGTCGTCGTCGCTCATCTGGCCTGGCCCTCCACTGCGGACCGATCCGGATGGAGCGCGCCGTTGCGCCCGCCGCCGATCTTCACGAGTACAATGGTCACATTGTCGGTTCCGCCGCGCGTCAGCACCATGTCCAGCAGGATCTGGCAGGCCGCCCGCGGCGTGGCGGATTTGACCGCGGCCTCGATTTCGGCGTCGCTGACATGCGCGGTCAGTCCGTCGGTGCCCAGGACGAAAACGTCGCCCGCCATCAGCTCGCCCTGCTGGAAATCGATCTCGAGCTCGTCGCTGACGCCGACCGCATGCGTGATCACGTTGCGGCGCGGCCAGGTGCGCGCTTCCTCCGCGCTGATCATGCCGCGGTCGAGCAATTCCTGCACCTCGGTGTGATCCTTCGAAACCTGGAAGATCGAGCCGTTGCGCACGAGATAGATGCGGCTGTCGCCGGCCCACAGGCAGGCGAAACGTCCATCCATGGCAAGCAGGGCCGCGAAAGTGGAGCCGATGGTGATGCCGCGCGATCGCGATATGTCGCGGATCTCGGCATTGGCGCGGCTGAGCCGGTCCTCGAAGCGGGCGCGAAGGTCCGGCGCGGAGCTCGCAATGCCGATCGTTGCCAGATGGTCGACGATGCTGGCCGAGGCGACTTCACCCGCCTCATGCCCGCCCATGCCGTCGGCCACCACCCAGAGCCCGGTCTGCGGTTCGATGAGGTAATTGTCCTCGTTGTGATCGCGCACGCAGCCCTTGTGGCTCACACCGAAGCTTTCGATGGGGAGGGCGACAGTGCTCAATTTGCCACCAAGCGCTCAGCAGGCGTCCTCTGTGACCAGCCACGGGCCGCGTGCCCAGGCCACTCTGCCACAAGCGTATACATTAGAGTACCGAAATGAAGGCTCGCTCCAGCCATGTCAGAACGCCTTCGGACAGTTGAAGCCGGACAAGGCAGGCAGCAGCAGGGGATTGGCGCCCGAGCCGGTCTGGATCGTGTAGGCGACATCACGTCCGCCGATCACGAAGCGCGCTTCCGTGTTGGCGCCGTCGCCGGTGATGGTCGCCTTGTCGAAAAGCCGCTTCAACGCCCACGGCCCTTCGAATTTGAGCGCGGATTCGCGGCCGGGCATTTCCGGCACGAGGCTGAGGCTCGCCGATCCGGAAGCGGCGCCGCTCGGCCATGTCACGATGCTCGGCGCGTTGCCGGCCTGGGCGCTCTGGATCGTCTGCCCGTCGACGTTGAGCACAACGCTGTCGACTTCGCTGTTCACCGACGTGGGGGTGATGGTGATCGAGACCGAAGGCACCGAGCCGCCGGAAGGGAAGAAGGCGCTACGGATTTCCGCGGCCGACTGGAACGCCTTCAAGGTCGACTTCGCAAGATCGCGGCTGGAGCGAGCGTCCTGTTTCCAGGTCCATTCCTGGCCGGTCATGTCGATCAGCGGCGCAAGATTCTGCGCGAAGAAACGGTCCATCAGCCCGCCTGGCGCGAACAGCTTGGTGAAATCCGCCATCGAGATCTCGTCTGTGCCGTCGCGGGTGAAAGGATAGCGGCCATTGACCGCCTCCTCGCAGGCGCGCGTCACCGTCTGGTCGAGGTTCTGGTTGAGGTTGGCGACTGAGGTCTCGGCGACATTGCCTTCGAACTCGTCCGCCGCCGCGTTGACCATGCGCGCCAGCGGCTTCGGCAGGCGCGAGACATTGGCGCGTAACGTCGAGATCTGCAGCTGCAGGTTGGCGTTGACACGCTCGGTCTGTGTGGGGACATCGGCCGCGAGCTTCAGGCTCTGGAAGATGTCGTGGAAGTTCTGCGTCAGCGCATCGAGCGGGCGGCGTCCGGCGGCTCCGCCGACCAGCGCCTGGAACGAGCGGAACTGCGCCTCGACGCTCGCGCCGGCATTCTGCGCGACGGCCGAGCTTGCGCCGGCGCGGCTTTGCGACTTGCCGCCGGCGATCTGGAGGCCGATGCGGGCGAGGCCCTTGGCCATGCTGGCGGGGTCCTGCTGCGCCGTGCCGGTATCGCCCTCGGCGGCGCTGTCCTTCGTCAATGCGGTTTCATCGGCGATCGCGGTGAAGAGCTGGTCGAGAGGCGAGTCCGGCGCGGCGACGGCCGAGAGCGCCAGATATTGCGGCTTGTCCTTCAGCATCGCCTTGAGCTTCAGCTGGTCGAGCACGCCGTTCCAGGCGGCGGCGAATTCCTTGCCGTAGCGGTCGATGAGCTCGGGGCCGAGCTTGGGCAGGTCCTGGTCGATGCCGCCCTGTTCGCCGCCGCCGCCAAGCACCCATTGATCGTCCACGAGCATCTGCGCGATGCGCGACAGCTGCGGCAGGAAGAAGCTATTGAACCCGCCGCGCGTATAGAGGCCGGTGACCTGAAGATCGGCAAGCTCGCTGCCGTCCGTGCGCTCGAACAGCAACTGCGCTTCCGGACCGGCTCTCGCGGCGATGGAGAAGTCCTTGAGCCTTGCGGCGTAGACCGCCGACTTGATCTGCGCCCAGGCGCGGTCGGTGAGGCTCATGCGTCCGAGCGAGCGCTGCGCGGCTTCCACCAGCGGCTGGTTGAGCTCGAAGACCGGATCATAGGCGTCGTCGAGCGCAAGCATGGCGCGCAGGTGCTTTTCGAGCTGCGCTCGGCCCTCGCGGTTGTTCTCGCCAGGGTAGCGGTTCTCCTCCCAATCCTGCTTCATCCAGGAGACAACCAGTTCGTCGTCGACCTTCGGCGCCTTGCCGCCCAGCATCAGGTAGATCTTTAAAGGCTCGTAGAGCGCGACGGGGTCGGCCATCCTGGCCTGGATCGTCCGCTCCGCCTGCACCAGCAGCCGCGAGCGGAAGGTTCGCTCCAGCGCTTGCCGGTAGGCGGTCTTGGAGGCCGACAACAGCCTCTCGCGCTGGCTGAGCCCGAACGTCTCCTCGATCGGCTTTGCCTGGTCGCCGTTTTCGAAGCCGGCCGGCAGATTGCGCAACTGGTCGAGCGGACCGATGACGTTTTCGAGGTCGACATCGGTCACCGTCGTGCTCTTCAGCAGCGTATCGGCGCTGTCGCGATAATGCGCCATGGCCTGCCTTGTGGAGGCGATCAGCTGCTTGTTGGCGAAGAAGCTGAGGCCCAGCACGCCGAGCGCCGCCAAAGCCGCCAGCGCGATCGCGGCGAGGCCGCCGAACCTCGCGAGCCTGGCGCGCCGCTCGGAAGCCCTGTCGAACGAGACCCAGCCCGATTCCGGGAAGATCACTTTGACCAGCAGATCATGCAGGAAGAAGCTCTTGCCGGCGCCGGAGAGATGCGCTTGCGAAGCACTGCCGAAACTGCGGCCGATCGCGCCCAGCACCTGGTCGAAAGGCGTCCCTTCCTGGGTGCCCGAGGAGAAATAGAGCCCGCGCAGGCTGACATTGACCTGTGACCGCGAGGTGTCGAACAGGCTGCCGACGAACTGTGTTATCCGGTTCTTCAGCGCGCCGAACTGCGCCGGGAAGCCGAATAGCGTGATCCGCGCCACCGGGTCGGCCTCTTCCTGCAGGCGGTCGGCGATCTCTTCGGCGAGCCGCTTCGCCAGTTCGTCGAAGGCTGCGGGCGCCTCGCCGGCCATGTTCCTGGTGCGGTCGGCCGTCTGGAATGTCGCGCCCCAGACCTTGCGCCTGCGCGCCTCGTCGAAATCGCCGAAATAATCCATGAAGCCGCGGATGAGATCGGCCTTGGTAAAGAGCAGATAGACCGGGAATTGGATCTTCAGCGTCTCGTGCAGTTCGCGCAGGCGGCTTCGGATCTCGGTGACATGCGCGTCGAGCTGCCGGTCGTCGAAGCCGATCAGGTCGGCAAGGCTGATGGCAAGGATCACGCCGTTGATCGGTTGCCTGGTGCGGTGTTTCTTGAGCAATCCCAGGAAGGCGAGCCAGCTTGCCTTGTCGCGCTCGCGGTCCGACTCCTGCGTCGTATAGCGGCCGGCCGTGTCGATCAGCACCGCCTCGTCGGTGAACCACCAGTCGCAGGACCGCGTGCCGCCGACGCCGGCCACCGGCTGCGCGCTGCCGGAGCCGGCAAGCGGAAACTTCAGTCCGGAATTGACCAGCGCCGTCGTCTTGCCGGCGCCGGGCGGGCCGATGACGATGTACCAGGGAATGTCATAGAGGAAATTGCGCTTGCCGCTCGTCCGCTTCAGCGTCGCGATCGCTTCGCTCATGCGCGCTTCGAGCACCTGTGAATCGTCGTTGCGCTCGTCGCTGCGCACGATCGCCGTTTCGAGCGCCTTTTGTGCCTTGCGCCGCTGCCAGAAGCGGACCCCGTAGAACAGCGCGAGCGCCACTATGGTGACGCCGATGATCGTGGCCCTGAGCCACGCAGGCGCAAACGGGCGTGTGTCGGCGAAGCGGATCAGCGGTCCGGCATACCAGACCGCCGCCGAGAAACCGGCAAGCGCAAGCAGGCTGAAGATCCGCGGCGTCCAGCGCATCAGTTGCCGTTCTCCGCGGAGCCGTTCTGCAAGGTCTCCTGTTTCGGGATCATCATGGCGACGCGGCGGTTCTTGGCGCGGCCGTCCGCCGTGCCATTGTCGGCGATCGGCTCGTCCTCGCCCTTGCCGTCGGCACTGAGCCGCGACGGATCCTTCAATTGCGTGGCCACCAGCGCCTGGACGGCCTTCGCCCGGGCGACGGAAAGATCGAAATTCGATTTGAACGTGCTCGACTTCTTTGGTTTCACATTGTCGGTGTGGCCGACGATCTTGATCGGCCCGGGTTCGGCGTCGAGCGCCGTGGCGATGGCGGCCGCGATCGGCTGGAATTGCGGCTTCAGCTCCGCCTGGCCGGGAGCAAACAGAAGCTGGTTGTTGATCTCGACGACGATGAACTCGCCCTTCTCGCCGACGCTCAGTCCGCCGCCGGCGATCTCCTTGGCAAGCGCCGCGCGGATGCGGTCGATCTGGGTGGTGTCCGGAACCGCGGGCGGCGGCGGGCTGGCTTGCGCCGGCTCAGTGGGCGCCGCTACGCTGGCGCGCTCTATGGTGACGGGCGTCGAGGGGTTGAGCGCCAGCAACTCGCCGGCCGTCGCATCGCCTTCATCGGTGATCAGCACCCGCAGTCCGAAGAAGGCCGCCGTCACCAGCGTCGCCGCGGCGGCCGCGACCGCCCAGAGCGGCAGCCGCGCCCTTGACTTCGGCAATGCCGCAGCCATGCCCTGCCAGCGGGGCGAGACGTCGTCGGCGGCGCGCGGCTTGAAGTAACGCAGCGTGTCGTAGACGTCGCGCCGGACACGTTCGAGCGTGTTTCGCTCGCTCGCAAGCCCCCGATACTGGCCCTCGAAACCCAGCGAAAGGCACGCATGCATCAGTTCGAGCAGGTTGTAATGCGCTTCCGGCTTGGCGAGGACGTTGTTCAGCGCTTCGTAGAAGCCGGCGCCCGTCGGCTGGGTGTGGAAGAACTGCGCCACAAGGCTGTGCTGAAGCCAGCTGTCCTTGCTCGGCCATGGCAGATTGCCGACAAGATCGTCGGCGGTTCCGCAAAGGGCGAATTTCGCGATTCGCGCGTCTTCCTCGGCTACGCCGGCTTTGGCTATCGCGCGGTCGAAGGATTCGATCGCGTCAGCGATACGCTCCGCCAAGGGTGCTGCTTGCCGTTCGACCGGCATCAGCCGCAACTGGCCGAACAGCATCAGCAGCGGCGCCGCCGCGGCAAGGATCGGATTTGTCGCAGCGTATTGCACGCCCTCGGCGGCGGCGAGCAGGGTGTCCTGCGGCAGTCCGGGCGTCGCATTGTCCTCCGCTCCCGGGGCTGGCCCCTGAAACAGCACGGTTCCGGACGACCAGCCGGTTGGCATCTGCCGGCCGCCGCCGGGATCGAACACCGTCGATTCGCGGGAAAGCGATGGAGCGGGCCGAACGCCTTCCGGACCGGAACTCCCGGCAGCCGCGAGCGGTCGTTGCTTCGGCCGCGGCGCGCGGATGACGGTTTTGTCCAGCGGCCTGGAGGGATCGTCCTTCGAGCTCATCGGCGACAACCCGCCGTCGAATTGCAACGAGCATGTCTTTGCCCGGCAAAGCGCGCTTCAGGCTGAGCCTCGGCGGGCCGCATGGAAAGGCTCATCTCGCCGAAACATGACATTGCTGCACACGCCCCAAGCCACGCCGCGTTGCCCGCCAGGCAAGCATCCCTGCCCATTCTAATCGCCCGGGCATTCAATTGAAACGGGGCCGCCGATTGAAATCGGAAAGCAGGATGATCGAAGAGGCGGCTTCTTCTATGAGAACCGTCACATACAGCCGGCGCGGTCCGTGCGATCCAGGCTATTTCTGCTTGTCGGCCTTGGCGTAGGCTTCGGCGAAATAGGCGAGGAAGACATCCAGCATGCCGTTCTCGTGCTTGTCTTCCATCGTCCGCCATGTCGCGACAAGCGCATCCCAGGCCTGGCTTTTCCTGGACGAGAAGGACGCCGGCGGAATTTTCTTGGCGATCGCCTCCGGCGACAGGTCGTCGAGCAACCGCGACAGCGCGGCCTGCATGGCGGCGTATGTCGCGATTTCGTGCGCCTTCAGGTCGCGAAACGCGTCTTCGACACTATGCCTGGCGTCGAGATAGCCGGCCCTGCGCTTGGCGAACATGATCTCCAATATGTCGTCGATGCCCGGCACGAATTTCAACGGATTGTTGTCCTCGGCGCCGATCATCGTCCGGTTCGAGCTCTTGGCGAGCACCTTTGCCGCCGCGCGCGCCTTGAGCAGCAGGGACAGTTGCTCGACAGTTGTCCTCAGCACCGCGCCGATCTCGGCCGCGACGTCATGCGGATCACGCGCTTGCAGCAACTCCGGCGCGATGCCCGCCGCCTTGGCGATCTCCCGCAATATCGCGTCCGCCTCCGCGGGCCGGTTGGCCGGAACCGCCGGGCCGGGCTGCAGCGCCGAGGATGTCGAGACGGGCGCTGCCCCGGTTGGTCGCTGCTCCGCCGGATTGAAGAACGGCTCATGGCCGGGATCCAGGGGACGGCCGGTCGAGGACGACAGCTCACGTTGCGTCGATCCCGCACTGGCCTGAGGATGTCCGGTCGCGGCTCGTTCGTCTTCGATCGAAACGCCGACGACATAACGGCCGATCAGCAGCCGGTCGCCCTGGGCCAGCCGGTGCGGCCCGCTCATGCGCTGGCTGGAACCGTTGATGAAAGTGCCGTTGCGCGAGACATCGTAGAGCCAGAACGAGCCCGCCTGATAGCGGACCTCGCAATGCCGGCCCGAGATGAACTTGTCCGGATCGGACAGCGTCCAGTCGCAATTCTCGCGACCGATCTCGAAGCTGCGGTCGCGGGCGGCGTAGCTGGCGGCGGTGCCGGCCGGCAGCCTGTCGACATTGCTGATCTGGAGAGAGATGAACATCCGGAAGCGTCGCCCAACTTGGTCAACAAATGCTTATTTTCCGCGCAATTCCAGGCGGAAACGCCAACGCACCTTTCCTGGAATTGCCTTGGCATTCTAGCAGCTTGCGAGCGCGGCGGGAGAGGAGCGTTTCACACCGGCGCATGGGCAGTTTAGCCACAGCTGTTATTTGGCCGCCGCCAAACATATGCTAGGCTGAAAGCGGTCCGGTGCGGTGGGCGTGAAAAGTTCCCGAACGTGATGCGGTTAACATAGCGGGGGCTTCAATCCATCATACTGGCGGCCGCGTCCAGGAGGGGCACGACCCATGCCGAACGAACGTGCCACGGTTGTACAGACGCCGGCTGGCGCCGACCTGACCTTCACCCATCTCGTCGGCCGCGATGAGATCAGCCGTTGTTTCGCCTATACGGTCGGCTTCGTGTCGAAGAATCGTGACGTCGATCCACTGAAGATGCTGGGCGGCGTCGTTTCGATCGAGGGCGAATCCGATCCGAAGCGCTGGTTCAGCGGCCTTGTGTCGGATTTCAAGCTTACCCGCATCGAGGACCGGCTGGCCTTCTACGAGGCGACCGTCAGGCCGTGGTTCTGGTTCCTCGGCAACACCACCGATTGCCGCATCTTCCAGAACATGACGGCGGTGGAGATCGTCGAGAAGATCTTCTCGAAATACGGCATCGCCAAATTCGAGAAGCGGCTGCAGGGGTCCTACCCCTCGCGCGAATATTGCGTTCAGTACGACGAGAGCGATCTCGATTTCGTGCAGCGGCTGCTCGAGCACGAAGGCATCTTCTATTTCTTCGAGCATGACGAGGGCAAGCACACGCTCATTCTCTGCGATGCGATGAGCAAACTTAAGCCGGCGCCCGGTTACGAGAAGGTGCTTTACAACTTCGAGGGCCAAGCCTCACGACGCGATGTCGAATACATCACCGAATGGATACCTGGCAGCGCGGTGCGGCCGGGCGCCTATGTCCATACGGATTATGATTTCGAGAAGCCCGGCGCCGATCTGATGGCGAAATCCGCCCAGCCCTTCGCTCATAAGGAAGCCTCGGGCGAGAACTACCGCCAGCCCGGCGCGCATCTCGATGTCGGGCGCGGCGACAAGATTGCCGGGATCCGCCGCGAGGAACTCCAGGCGGTGCACCAGCACAGCACGGCGGTTGGCACGGTGCGCGGCCTTTTTTCCGGGTGCAAGTTCACGCTGGAGAGCTTTCCGCGCGACGACCAGAACCAGGACTATCTGGTGGTCAGCGCCGAATACCGGTTGTTCGATCCGGGCTACCGGACCCAGAACGAGGCCCACAGCGAGAATTTCAAGGTGGTGCTCGGTGTGGCGCCCACCAAATTGCCCTATCGCCCACCGCGCATCACGCCGCGCCCGATCATGCGCGGACCGCAAACGGCGACCGTCGTCGGACCTTCGGGCGAGGAAATCTTCACCGACAAATATGCGCGCGTGAAAGTGCAGTTCCACTGGGACCGGCTCGGCAAGAAGGACCAGAACTCCTCATGCTTCGTGCGCGTCTCGCAAACCTGGGCAGGCAGCGGTTGGGGCTTCATCCAGATCCCGCGCATCGGCCAGGAGGTCATCGTCGATTTCATCGAAGGCGATCCGGACCTGCCGATTATCACCGGCCGCGTCTACAACGCGTCGCAGATGCCACCCTATGGCCTGCCAGGCAACGCCACGCAATCGGGCTGGAAGTCGAATTCCTCGAAAGGCGGCGGCGGTTACAACGAGCTGATGTTCGAGGACAAGGCGGGCTCCGAGCTGGTCAACTTCCAGGCCCAGAAGGACCACCATCTGCTGATCAAGCACGACCGCAACAAGACGGTCCAGCACGACCAGTCCGATCGCATCGACCACGACGCCAAGCACTCCGTCGGCCACAACCTCGACGAGGACGTCGGCAACAACAAGACCGTCAAGATCGGCGTCGACCAGACGACGAATATCGGGTCGAACGACACCGAGACGGTGGGCAAGAATCGTTCGCTGACGGTGATGGCAAACGAGACCATACACGTCGTCGCCAACTCGACGGAGAACATCGACGCCAACCATTCGCAGACGGTGGGGCTGAACCAGACGGTCACGGTGGGTATCGCGCGCGTCGACACGGTGGGCGCCGCCGAAGCGAGGACCGTGGGTGCCTCGCAGACGAATACGATTGGGGCGACCCGCGCCGTCAGCGTCGGTATCAGCCAGAGCCATGACATCGGGGCCGGCGATAGCTGGAACGTCGGAGCCGGGCAGACCGTCAATATCGGCGCCGACCAGAGCGTGACCATTGGAAGCGCCCAATCATTCAAGGTGGGTGCTGCGCGCAGCGCAGGCATCGGCACGGATGACTCGACATCAGTCGGCGGGGCTCATTCGCTCAGTGTTGCCAAGGACAGTTCGATAGGTATCAGCCAAAACAGCACGATCGATGTCGGCAAGAAGCTGGTGATCAATGCCGGTGACGAGATCCTGATCCAGACCGGATCGGCGAAGATCATTATGAAGAAGGACGGCACGATTGCGATCGAAGGCAAGGACATCTCAGTCAAGGCGTCAGGCAAGATCAGCATCAAGGCCTCGAGCGACATCACCATGAAGGGTTCGAAGATTAGTGAGAATTAAGGATGCAGCGATGGGCGACGTTCGCGAACGCATTGACGGTGTGGTGATTGGTATCTTTCTCGGCTTGGACGACGATGCGGCGCCGCTGGTGGTGTTCCCCGGCAATCCACAAGAAGCGGCCCTGCCTTCGCGCAGTATGACCGAACTGACAGCCGATATGATCGGCTCGGAGGTGGCTTTGCTGTTTCAGGAGGGCGACCCCATGAAGCCGCTGATTGTTGGCCGCATCATCGATCCGGCGCGCAAGACCAATGCGCCGCAGGTCGTGCGTGACGGCGAGCGCGTTCGCATTGTCGGCGACGAGCGCATCGAACTGCGCTGCGGCAAGGCGACGATCCTGATGGAAAAGGATGGCCGCATCACCATTCGCGGCACCTATGTTACCAGCCAGGCCAGTGCCGCCAACCGCATCCGCGGCGGCTCAATAGATCTCAATTGATGTTGGCCGCGGCCCGTAATGAGCGATTGGACGGGAAGCCGGAACGGCCAATAGTTCCCCACGTCGTCAGGCAACATGCCGAGCAAGCCGCCTTCTTCTGGGCGCAGCGCGACACACTGTTTATGGAAGATCCACCAGACCTTTCTGTGATCGCCGCCGTCGACGGGCGTTTGGAGGCGAACCTGGATGGTTTGCGTATTGCGGGCTCGGCCGCATGGCCGTTCGTCGTAGCATCGTACGAGGATTTCCCCGAAAAGGGCGAACTCTTCCTCTACACATGGCTGGCGATCGAGCAGGGGAACGGCCGCCGCCTGGCCGAAGCGGTCGCATTCGGACGTCAGAGTGAGGAAGCACGCGGGCTCGTCGGTGCGCTGGCGTGGCACAAGCCGAAAACGATTGCCCCGTTGGTCCGCGATTGGATCGGCGCGGATGATGCGTTCAAGCGATTTCTGGGTGTATCGGCCTGTCTTGGCCACGATGTCGACCCGAAGCAGTTGCTGGCGCGGCTTGTCCGCGATCCAGATGGCCGCGTTCGCGCCACCAGCCTGCGTCTTGCCGGCAGGTTGAAGCGCTCAGACCTTACGCCGGAGCTACGGATGGCTCTGGAGGATGGCGAAGAGCGGCCGCGGTTTTGGGCAGCCTGGGCGCTGGCAGAATTGGGTTCCGGCGATCTGGCCAGTTCCGAACTGCGCAAGATGGCGGTCGCCGGTGGTCCTGACGCAATCACTGCGCTCCGCGCAGCAATCAAGGCAGCGCCTGAGAAGGATGTGCGTGGCTGGATGGGCGGATTGCTCAAATCGCCGGAAACTGCGCCTTTGGCTGTGCGTGGGGCGGGGATGTTGGGTGATCGGACGATCCTTCATTGGTTGTTGCATCAGATGCGCAACCCAGCGCTGGCCGTCGCGGCGGGTGCGGCGCTGCTGGAACTGTTTCCCGAGGCGCGGGACGCTGATTTGTTCACCACGGAGCCGAGCCAAGCGGGCAAGGTGTTCGAGGATCACTTCGGGGACGATGTCGCGAAGGTGCCATTCGCTGACAAGGTGAAAGAATGGATGAAGGGCAAAGAGCTTCTCACGTAATGATGATACGTGCGAGTTCCGGCGCTTTGTCGTTCACCGAAAACAGAGAGTTGCAGAGCCCGTACAGCGCTTCGCGATGGCAGTAGAAATTGCGAAACCCGATCTGCAGTTCTGCTTCGAAAAAGTCCAGCGCTCCATCATATTCGAGACTGCAGAAATCCGGACGATGCGGCGGCGCAGGATAGCAACCTATTGCGGAGGCCGCGATCCAGTCTTCGATCTTAAGGCGAATGGCTTCTCTTTGGGCAACAGTTGGGTCGGAAGCGAAATGTGCAATGACGACGATATCATCGGATAAGTCCGGTGAAATTTCTACCCTTGAAGCCTGGCTGGCAAATATGGCGGGGTAAATGCCTCGATCCTCATTGGTAGCGGGCAATGCAATCAGTGTCCGTTCGTCGGGTCCGCCGTTGATTGTAACCATACCGATCGGAAAATCCGAATGTGTGACCAGAAAAAGCTGGGAGATAATGGGGATAGACCGCTCGTCCACGCGGATGTTTGACAGCCTCCAGGTCGCGTTCGAACCTGTGCCGCCAAAGAAGTCGACACCGGAGACTGTCGAGTCCCAAGGCGCAATGGCGGCCCCGGACAACGCCCCCGAGCCGGCCAGGTGAAAAAACGTCGTTATCAGGGACTCGGCATTCTTTGTCCCCTCGGCGTTGATCCCACCTGCAAACGACACGGTGATAAAGACGTTCTGGCCGAGGCTCATCACGGGCAGCGGGCTGTGGTACACCGCGTATGGCAGTGCATATGGGGTCGCGATCATAGGGGGCCCGTTTGACCAGCCGCACTTAGGAAGCGGCGCTCCCAGCGATCGACAAAATCCAGTCGGTCCGAAAGAAGCATCTTGAGATTTCTGTCGCCGAAGAAACTTATCGGCTCCAGTATCCTGGCTAACCACTGAAGATTGGTGGCCTCGACCCCTCTATTGGTGTCTCCTACCTCCGGTATGTCGGAGGCGACGATCATCCAGCCATTCTTGGTAGGCGCGACTATGGCACCTTGCGGAAGATTCCCGATCGTCGAAAGTCCAATTTCGGCGGCTTTTTCTCTGCTTAGGAGCGTCAGCCACCGCGCCCCTCGGCTGCTCTTGCCAACGAAATAACTTGTTGTCGCATTGTTGGGCACATCGAAGCCCTTATGCCGCATCGCCAGCGGACCAATGATCGCGCCGGCCTCGACTTTTGCCGCGTCGTCGCCAAACACCAATCCGGGAGATGCGTAGCCCGTATCGTAGGGGAAATGTTCGGAAATCTCGCGAAAGGTCTGCGCCATGGACTGCCAGCCCTGCGCATCGCCGGGTACCGGCACCATCAACTCAATCAAATTCGTCTTGGCGTTGGTGGGATCGGCCGCCTCACGATTGACCAGCCACCGCATTCTATAATCGGGGGCATAGGGTTGCGGCCCTTGATATCGGAAGCCTGTAAGTCCGACTTCGGCTGTCGAACGAATTTCCCGCTGAAGCCTTTCCATTGTGGATTTGTTCACTTTGGCGATTGTAGATGCATTCTTGCCGACCAGCGCCCACCCCAGCGCCTTGCTGGCGTAGTCGTTCCATTTTTCCAGAAGCCAGAGACCTGGGTCGATCAAGTCTTCGGAATTTCCCTTGCAAAAGAGTGAAAACACAAGATTCACCCGAACATAGTCCGCGTTGTTCTCGGAGGAGGATAGGTTCTTCATCACGTCGTTCAGCATTCTCTACCGTCCTTGTGAATTACCTTCGGCTCGCATCCAACGGCATTGATATATTTGTCTGCTTGCCCGTCGCTCAAAAACCGACTGAGAGATTTCGGCTTCCCCCTTTGCGGCCCCCTTTTATGCGTGTCGTAGGTGGGCTCGCAGTTGAATTTGAAATCATAGGCCTCCACCGCGTTGTGCGGTCCTGGCGGCGGAGGCGGACTGCTGACGACGACGTCGGCCTTGAAGCCTGCGCCGCCTTCCGAGAAATATGTGCTTTTCCACACGCCGGCAGTGCTTTGGCCTGCATCTTTGGCGGCGTTGTATGCGTTGTTCGCCGCCGATCGGGCATTTGCGTCGGCCTCGGGACTGCTCGGTCTTCCATTGCGATCATAGGGCACTTCACTATCGATCGTGGGATCAGCGTCTGGGTTTTTTTCCTTCCATTTTTTGATCTCGTTCTCGCAGCATTTATGCTTTTTGGTTCCTAGCGCGGTGCAGTCGGCGCCGCTTGGCGCAGGTGGGCAAAACTTTTTTGTCCCGTCCGGTTTCTTCTCATCGTTGTTGACATCCTTGTTGCATTTCTCCGCGATCTCTTTGAGGCCGGAGGCCGGATTCAGCGGGTCGAGATCTCCCGCCAGATCCACGGTGTTCTTGTCATTGTGGAATTTCTTATCCGTGTGGCGGCAAGCGTTCTTGCCATCCATTTTGACGTCAAACGAGTAGGTGATCCAATCCGTCGCCTTCTTGAAGACATTCGATTTGACGCCGCCAACCGTGCCTGGCTCGTCGCCCGAACTCATTCCGTATTGCGAGCCTTTGATAGCGATCATCTTGCCGCCCTTGGCAAAGACGGTCGTTGTGCCGTCCTTGAGCGTGCTCTGGTCAGCGATGTTGGGGTAAGGCAAGGGGATTGGTCCGCCGGGGCTGGGCGTCTTGCAGACGTCCGGTATCGTTGCGATCGACACGCCGATCGTCCCTTTATAGGTCAGCCCGAGGCTGTTGACGACGATGTGGGTGGGCATCAGGTACTCCTTCTCGGACCACCCAACAAGGTTGCTGCCCGCGCGCCATTTTCGGAGCTGGCCCAGATCAGGGACAGCGGTCCGGTTTGATAGCCGCGCGTTTCTGCCTCGGCGACGAGGCTGACGAAGAGCGGCCCTGACGCGGCGCCGACATCGCCCCAACAGTCGGCCGGCGTCTCGAAATCGGCAGCATCCTTGAAGCGGCCCGGATTGCGCAGAACAGCGAAACCATACTCGTTGCCGCGATAGCGTTCGCCGTTCATGTCGCAGATGATACGATCGACCGGATCGACTGGCGCGTCTTCGAACAGAAAGCGGAAGGCCGCACCCAGCCCTTCGCCAAGCACGACGGCCTCGGTCTTGATCCTGTTTTCTTCGCTTGCCGTGGAGACGCCCACGATTTCAAGCAAAGGCTTCAACCCATACGCGCCTGCTGTAGTCAACTTCGTCAGCAGACAGAATCCTGCTGCTTCGCCAGGGCAGAAGCCATAGATGTTGCCCTCGGAATGGAGTTGCTCGTTTTCGTCCAGCCACTCCAGAGTCTCCGGCTCAAGATAGGTATCGACCCCGCCTGCCAGACAGAATTGAGCTTTTCCCTCACGCAGCGTTTTACACGCATGATAAATCGCGAGCAGGCCGCCGGCGTGACCGCCGGCCGTCGATCCACCACCTTCGAGGACGACTTTCTGGGACAGCCGGCTGCGCAATTTGGTGTTGACCTGCGCGGCGAAACCCTTGGGCTGTCCCGGCCGTGCTTCGCCGGCCGAGAGGATGAGCGAAACCTCGGTCGGCCGCGTTGAAGCCATTAATGGCCGCAATGCGTCCTGTGCCGGCGAAACGGCGATTTCCACCGCACGCTCCGCGCCGGCAAGCGCTACATCGATGCCGATGTCACGCGTCACCTTCATCGGTTCGCCGAAGCGGTCGATCATGTAGGGGTGGTTCTGAATTGCAGAGATGCCGGCGCGGACCGCCGCCGCGCTCGATGACGCGTCAAAACCCAGCGGAGTACGGGCGCCAACGCCAACGACGACGATTGTGTCACGGCTGGCCATCATTGCTGTCCTTCCGCCAGCCAAACACCTGTCGCCGCGACTCTTGGCGAAATGCCAATACGCTTTCTGATGCTCAAGCTCGTCATCTTCAGGCGCTCTTCGTCGTAGGGCACCGGCAGGGTCGACATCCAGGTGATCGAGAATTGTCTGAGATCGGGCTTGATGCGCAGCGTGTGGATAACGGCTTCACCGTTCTTGCGGTCCGGGCGATTGTAGAACTCGGTCGTCATGTCGAAGGTGATGCGCGGCAGGAGGAACTGCAGGAAACCGTCGGAGGTGAAATTGCCGAGCCGCACATCTTCGTAGCCGATGAGCGGCGCCTTGGTCTGCTGGTCCTCAGGCGCGCATTGATAGTACATAGGGCTGAAATCGCGGGGCAGAAGCGGATCGCGCGTTTTTTCCCACTCCTCACCGTAAGTGCCGGCATACTTCATGCGCGGCTGCCAGTGCCGGGCCACTGGGCCGAAGCTGGCTGGCTTGCCGCTTCTGTGATCGCGATAGGGAGCGTCGGGATATTCGAGGTTCGGTCCGGTCTTACCGACCAGGCGCTGCGGGTCGACGGCAAATCCTGTGCCGACAGGATTGCGCTGGTCCCAGTCAGGCTTTGAAGCCTCCGCATCCGTGCCACCATACGTTCGGCGCCAACTGATCGGCATTTTCGTGAATGGCTCGGCCCGGCTCATTCGTACCGACGCTGGGCTAGGCATGAACACGCGATCACCCACGACCCTCAGGGTCTTGTCCACATCGCCGATCTTCAATCGCGCTACGCTCTCGACGTTCGGGCGGCCACCAGGGGCATAGACATGTCCTTCAACCAGAATGTCGGTATGTCTTTTCTCAAGATTAAGATCCGTCTCGTCTAGAAGCTCGTTCGGATCAGCACCATGTACCGGCGCCAAATTCACCGGCGTCTGGCCCTTCAAGAGTCGTTGCTTGCCATCCTGATCGATCTCGAACGACGCCTTGATCGCAATCAGCCACACCTCGTGGCCGCGCTCGTCACGGGTCCAGCTTTCCTGGGCAGCGAATGGCGTATCGTTGGACAGTATCCACATTTAGGCAACGCGTCCCTAGGTAGCCACCGAGCCTCAAGCACCTTCAAAAGAACCAGTTTTGGAAAACATCCTCTGTGCTCAATTTCACCTGCATCAACTGGTCTCCCAACTCGCGGTGAAGATCTGCTCCAGCGTTGTGTGCGGCGCTAGCTGATCGACGTCGAAAATATCCGTATGCGCGGTCCACATAACCAGGTCATCGACGACATCGCCCTCGCCTTCGACAAGCGGAACCGGCATGGCGGCCACGGCCGCGTCGAGCTCGTCGGTCGTCAGCTCCCCCCGCTGCGCGGCGAAGGCTGCGCTCTCGATGCCATCGAACCAGCCATCGCAATAGGCCAGCTTCAGCGGCGCGTCCGGGAGCCTTGCGACGACGCTCAATGGAAATTGCCGGCCGACCCGATCGGCGCTCTGCAACACGATGCCCGCCGAGCCGCCGAAGGCACCAGGGCCGCTGAGGAACCGCAAGGCCGTGCCTGTCGGCCAAGTTTCTATCCCGAACAGCGGCACGATGTGCTGCGCCAGCCAGCGGTCCCACACGCGCACGAAATCGCCCGGCAGCCGCCGCGTCACGAAATCGCCGGCGGCGGGCATCTTGCCGTAAAAGCCGGGCAGGATCAGATCTGTGGCGGACATGTGAACTTCTTGAACATTTCGAGCGTGTAGGGGTTCTCGACGCTGGCCGCCTTGAGCTCGAAATCGGCCCACATCCCCTTGGTGCCGAGCCGCAGGCTGTAGACGTCGGTGAGCTTGGTCGCGTTGAAGCGGCCGCCGCGCAGCATTCTCAGCCACGCCCAGCTGCCGGTCTCGTTGAGCATTAGCTCAGGCGAGCCGTCGACCGGCTGGAAGGCGAGCGAGATCACGCCGGTGCCGTCCTTGCCGGGCCATGTCATCGGCTGCGGCCTGGTCGCATTGTTGTAGTAGACGAGGTTCTGGCCATCGAGGTTGAGCGTCACCCGCGCCACGTTGGGCGACAGATCCTTCGGCTCCAGCGTAAAATTCATCACAGGGCCGGTGCCGCCGGGGAAGAGATCGTCGCGGATGTGGCGCGCCTGTTCGAAGGCCGCCAGCGCCGCCGGGTCCAGGCCGAAATCGGCGCGCCATTTCCATGGCTCGCTGGCGGTGTCGACGTAGTTGATCAGGTGGTCGTTGGTGAAGGCGTCGATCAGCCCGGTCGGCCCGAACAGGCGCTGGAAGTCGCGCACGTTGACGTCGACCGCGCTCTCCGGACTGAACGGATAGCGGTTGTTGAGCGCGGCCTGGCAGAAGGGCAGGATGTCCGCCCGCCAGATGGCGTTGAGCTCGTTGGTGACGGCCTTCTGCGACAGGCCGCTGGTGTCGCCGGCAATCCCGCCCAGCCAGTCGTTGATCGGCGAGGGCAGGATCTGCGCTTGTCTCGCAACCGCGCCTGTCAGTTCGGCGAGGCCGCCCTGCTTCTTGATGGCGTCCTGCGGATCGGGATTGGCGGTCACGGTCTGCAGCACATTGGACAGCGCCGTCAGCGCCACGACGGCGGCGTCGAGCGCCGGCGGCTGGCCGTCGACCTGGGCGATCGTGCCCTTGAGCGGCTTGAAGTGTTCGGCGACCAGGCTGCCGGTCATGTCGACCTGGTCGGCCGAGCCCGCGCGGGGCAGCAATTTTGCGCCGGTCTTTACCACCTTGCCCAATTTGCCGAGCTTGCTGAGTAGCTTCGAGCCGGTCTTGGCGGCGCCGCCGCTCTTGTCGTCGGCCGCCGCATCGTCCGAACGGGTCAGGTCGGTCTCCTGCACCACCGCGGTCAGCAGGCGCTTCAGCGCGGAGTCGGCGCTGGAAAGATCCTTGAGGTTCTCGCTCGCGGCGTTGAGGTCGGTCAGCGGCGCCAGCCGCATGTCGCGCAGGAACGAGTCCCACTGCGCGATATAGTCGTCGTAATAGAGCTTCAGGATGTCTTCCGACAGCGCCGAGACCGACGTCTCCGAATTCTCCGAGCAGCCGCCGGCAAACACGACGCGGTCGAGCGCCGCCTGTCCGGCGACATCCTCGACCCGGTCGAGGATCGCGTCGTGGAAGCCGGCATAGGTGTAGGGGCCCGGCACACCCACACGCAGCGTTTTGTCGGAGCGGCGCGCGAACACCTTGGCGCCGTTCGGTCCGGCGAAATTGGCCGGCACCCATTCCTTGACCGCCGCCACTTCCGGGTCGGCCAGGAGCTGCTTATAGGCGCGCTCCGGCAGTGAGATTGTGCACACCGTCTTCAGCGCCTCGGCGACCAACTCCTTGTCCGGCGCGATGTAGCTGTCGTCGACCGCCATGCGGCGGATCGCGGCAAGCTGGTGCTCTTCGGCGTCGGCGGTTGGGAAGGGGGCGGCAGGTGCGAATTGCGGCAGGCTGTTCACCCACCAGTTCTGGACGAAATCGGTGTCCATCTGCGACAGGCCGGTCATCATGCGGTAGGTCTTCAGCGCGCCGAGCATGAAGTCCGGATCGCGGATCTGCCGCCACATCGTGGCTTCCAGCAGCGCGACCATATGCGGCTCCAGCACGTTGCGCAGCGCATGGTCGTAGGTATCGGTCTGCGCGCGCACCAGCTCGGCCGATGCGGTCGGGCCGAGCAGGTTGTGGATCGCGTCCGGCGGTGCGGTGCGGGCCGTCGCCACCGCGTCCATCGCCGCCAGCGCGCCGTCCATGGTCGGCTGCTCGACCGCGGCCGGCATGGCGGCGACGTCGGTCAGGGGCTGCTGCAACGCCTCGAACTGGCCGGCCTGCTCGGTGATCGCATTGCGGTTGTCGAGATAGGACCAGGTGAACAGTCCGCCGGCGAGCAAGGCGGCGAGCGCGCAGGCGGCGGCGGCTCCGCGCCAGATCCAGGCGCGGCGGCGCTGCGCCAGCGGATCGAACGTGCCGAGGCCGGCTTCCTTGAAAATCACTTCGGTGAGCAGGTTCCTGAGGAAGAAGCTGCGTTTCTCGACGCGCGCCGCCGGCATGGCGCGGCGCGGCGGCAGTCCGAAGGATGAGGAAAGGGCGGCGGTCAGCCGGTCGATCGGCGCGCCTTCCTGCGTCGCCGAGGTCAGATAGAGGCCGCGCAGCCAGGCGGCCTCCTCGTAGCGGCTTTCGCCGAACATCGCCTCGACCAGCACCTGGATCGGCTCGGAGAGGCTCGCCAGCTGCGCCGGGAAACGGAAGATCTCGGCGCGCTGGCCGAGCTTGTCCTCGTCCTCGAGCCGCGGCACCAGCCGCCGCTCCAGCTCGGAGGCCAGCCTGGCGAGTTCCGTCTGGATCGTGCCGGCGTTGACACGTGCGTCGAGCGGAAAAGTGGTTCCCCACACCTGCTCGCGCGCGGTCGTCGACAGGCCGCCGAAAAAGGCCTCGAAGCCTTTGATCAGGTCGGCCTTGGTCAGCATCAGGTAGACGGGCAGGCGGATCTCAAGCCGATCGTTGAGCTCCGCCAGCCGGCGGCGGATTTTTCTGCCATGCGCCTTGATCGCCTCGTCGCCCTCCGACAGCGCGTCGATCGACAGCGCGACGATGACGCCGTTGAGCGCGCGGCGGCCCCGATGCTTCTTCAGGAGGTCGAGGAAGCCCAGCCATTCCGTCGCGTCGACGTCCGGCTGGCTTTCCTGCTGGACGTAGCGGCCCGCCGTGTCGATCAACACCGCGTTCTCGGAGAAGAACCAGTCGCAGTTGCGCGTGCCGCCGACGCCCTGCAGATCGTCGGTGAGGTCGATCGGGAAATTGAGCCCGGATTGACGCAATGCCGTTGTTTTGCCCGTCGCCGGCGGCCCGACGATCACATACCAGGGCATCTCGCGCAGGAATTTTCTGCCGCCGAGCTTGCGCCGCTTGAGCTCGGCCATCACCTCGCCGAACTTGGCGCCGACGGCCGCGACGCTCTCCTCGCCGGGTGTGAGCTGCTTTTCGGCCACCGGCGCCGCGATCTCGGCGACGAACATGCGGTTGGCGCGGATCGCGCGGCGTTGCGCGACGATCAGCCAGATCAGCCACAGGATGATCAGCCCGGCGATGATGGCGATGCGCACATTGTCGGATTCGAACGGCGCGTAAGGGCCGACCTGCACGATCGGGCCGAACACCCAGATCAACAGCGAAAGCAGCGCGATGCCGATCAGCGTCCATAGGAATCGCGAGGTGATGACGGCCCAGAGGAAGCGCAGGATGAACATCTCAGAGCCTCTTCTCGACCAGAACCTCGACGCGGCGGTTGAGCGCGCGGCCTTCGCGCGTCGAGTTGTCGGCCACCGGATCGGTTTCGGCGCGACCCTCGGAAGAGATGCTCTCTTGCGGCACGCCGGCCTGCACCAGAAGCTTGGCTATGGTTTCGGCGCGCGCTTCCGACAGACGCTGATTGCTGGCAAACGGATTGGACTTTTGCAGGCGCACATTGTCGGTATGGCCGACGACGGTGATTTTCCCGATCAGCTCCTTGTTGTCCAGGATCACCTTGGCGATCGCTGCGATCAGCGGCTCGTACCCTTCCGTCAGCGTCGGCCGGGAGGACTGGAAGAGCTCGGGATTGGAGGACTGGACGATCAGCTTGGCCAGCGAGACGCTCTCCGTGCCGCTCAGCGCCCCCTTGAGGTTGTCCGGCGCTTCGGCCTTGAATTCGGGCAGCAGCGCGAAATCGACGGGCTGCGGCGGTTCGGGCGCATCTTGCTGTGGCGCGGCGCGGGTGACGTCGCCGCGCGAGGCCGGCGGCAGCGTGCGCACCAGCGCCGAGAGCTCGACCGCCTGGCTGCTCAGGCCCATCGACAGGCCGATATAGGCGGCCGCGGCGACGACGATCGCCGCAAGCGCCATCACCCAGATCGGAACGATGAAGCGCTGCGGCTCGTCGGAAGCGATCACGCCTTTCCAGTTCGGCGACAGTGGCGCGTCCTCCGCGTCCGCGTTGCGCAGGAAGCGCGCCGCCGCCACGCGCACGGCATTGAGCGAACGGTCGCCGGCGCGGCCGGGCACGCGATACTTGCCGCGGAAGCCGAGCGCGAGGCAATAATATTGCAGCTCCAGCATTTCCCGGTCGCGGTTGGGATGGCGCTCCAGCTCGTCGAGCCGCGTGAAGAACTGTGTGCCGGCATCGACGTCGCCGCGCAGCATCACCACCAGCGGTTGGCGCGGCCAGGCGCTGGCGCCGCCCCATGGCGTGTTGAGCGCGAGATCGTCGAGCAGCGCCGCTACCGCCCATGCGGCCTGGTCGGCGCGCTCCAGCGATGACCCGGCCGCAACCGTTGCATCGCGGGCCCGCACCAGCTCGTCGAGCAGGCGCGTGCGCATGACTTCCGGGTTCTCCGGCGCCAGCGCGCTTTCGAGCTCCGGCGCGAATTCGAGCAGCGGCGCGAAGATGTTGATGAGCGTATTGGGATGGGAGCGCGCCCGTTTGACCGGCGCGCCCGGCGCCAGCGGCGCCATCGGCCGGGGCGCGGCGCCGGTCAGCCGGATGCGGGTGCGCTCGCGATCCTCCGACAGTCCGAAAGGATCATCCCGGCTCATGGCCTCACCTGTTCACCGAATAGCAGTCGACCTGCGGCTCGCTCGGCAGCACACCGGAAACGCCGATGACGAAGCCGGGGGCGTCGAGCAGCGAGGCCCAATGCTCGCTCTTCTGGTCGAGCTCCAGGCACAGCCGGTCGCCGTCATAAGGGATCTCGCGCGGCTGCGAATGAAGCGGTTTCAGCGGAATGCCAGGCAGGCGCGACTTCCATAGGCCTTCGAACTGGTCGGCGGATCCGACCGTCGCCTGGTTGACGAAGATCTTGCGCAGCGCGTCTTCCGAAAGCTCGGAGCCGACGCGGATGACGATGCGGCTGGCGACCAAAAGCTTCGGGTTGTCGATGCGCACCTTCCAGACATTGGTCGCGTGCCGCATGACCGGCAGCGCGCGCGATTTCGGCTCGATGTAGCGCAGGCTGAGGATGAGCGAACGCAAGGCGTCGGCCAGCGCCATATAGGCGGGGCCGGGTGCCATGTGGTCGTAGGCCGGCAGTTCGCCGAGCCGCCGCGAGCTCGAGCCGTAGGTGGCCATCTCGCCGGCGAGGCCGGCAAGCTCAAGATAAAGCTCGGCCGGATGGAAGACATCCTGGGCCAGCATATGGGCAAGGCGTGGCCGCGCGGCGTTCGCCAGGTGCAGCATCAAAAGGTCCTCGACGCTGCGCCCGGCCCCGCCCATCACCATCTTGCCATGCGCCTCGGCGATCTGGTCGAGGCCGGTGACGACCTCCTGCAGCAATTGCCGATACCAGTGGACGGCGCCGGTGATCAGCGTCGGCGGCAGGAAGGACTGGTCGAGCGAGACGCCGCCATCAGCGCGCACGCCCGTGATGTCGGCGACCGGCAGCGCGGTGTAGCCGCCGACCGATTTGCCGGGCGCCAGCAGCACCGCTTGCGGTCGGGCGATTTCGATTTCCTCGGGATCGGCGCCGCCCTGCACGGCATCGCGCACCGGGACGATCTTTCCGTGGTAGCGCGCGCCCGTCGATGCGGCATGCGCCGGATCGAATCCGACGCCGCCGGGCGGCTCGAGCGGCAACGCCACCAGCACCGGCCCGGCGCCGGTGTCGGCCGTGACCGGCAGCGGCTTCGGCGCGTCCATCAGTTCCGGGATGGAGAAGGACGTGCCGTCCGGGAAGATGCCCCGGGCGGACACGATCGAGACCTGGCCGGCATCGAGCAGCGACTGGTCGAGCGTCAGCTGCTGGAAGCCGAACGTATGGAGCTGGCCGGCCTGCAAGGCGCCGCGCACCATCCCCTCGAAGAACCGGTCCTGCTGCTGGAAATGCTGGGTCCTGAGAAACAGGCCCTCCGACCACAGCACCCTGTTTGCGTCGCTCATGCCATTACTCTCTGCACTGCCCTGCCGCCTGGTTGCCACGTTGCTAAGCGGAGATGCCGCCCTTGCCGAGGCTGACGTTGATGGTGAATTTCGAGCCCGGCGACACCGACTTGGTCGTGCGCCAGTTGCGTCCGCCAGGCTCGCGGATCAGCGCCACGAAACCGAGCGCGGTCGCGTTCGGTTCGACCGTGATGGTTTTTGCCGCCGTCTTGCCCGGAGCAACCGAGATCGCGTCCGAGCCGATGAGGTCGGCGCCGAGCGCCGAGCCGGCATCGCCCTGCAGCGCGAAATAATCCGCCGAGTTGAACTTGCCGGTGCTGGCAAGCCGCATCACCAGCACCGTCACCGGCCGGTCGCCGCCGCCCGGTCCCGGATTCATGCCGGCGCCGCCGGTCACGTTGACGGAGATGACCGATGGTTTCGGCGGGCCGCTCTGGCAAGCTGCAAGCAGCCCCGTCGCGCCGATGGCAATGATGAATTCGCGTCTGTCGATCATGTCCCTACTCCTCTTCATATGCATCCCTGAAGTCTGCGCCGATCTCGCCCAGGAAGCTCGATTCCGCGCTCTGGGCGATGTCGCGATGGCGTTTCTGGTAAAGTTCCCACAGCTTGGCATTGCGCCCGCCGGCGAGCAGATTGCCGATCGCGGAATTGGACTTGAGCTCTTCCTCGATCGCGGCCGGATCGAAACGGTCGATCATGCGCCGCAGCGCCGCCTGCACGCCGCGCCAGGCGCGCACGTGATGCTGCGCGAGATCCTTGACCGCGTCGCCGATCGCCGCCTCGCCGGAGAGAAAGCCGGGGCTGCGTTCCGCGATGATGGTGACGATGACATCCTCGACCGTCGGCAGGAATTTGAGCGGGTTGACCTCGGAGGCGCCGACCATGGTTTGGGCGACACGCGCGCTTCCCTTCTCTTCGGCGCGCTTGCGCAGGAGCTGCATCAGGCCATCGAGCATCAGCCGGTATTCCCGCCCGAACTGTTCCATTTCGGCAATCGCATCGCGCCCCGGAAAATCGGCCTCCTCGACGCCCATGCCGCGCAAGAACGCGGCGCGCAACGCCATGTCGCTGGACGCCGGTTGCGCCGGACGCGATGGCTTGGGCACGGGAACAGGGCGAGGTGGTGGCGCTGAGGGGTCGGCCGCCTGCGCCGGTATCTCCCATGGACGGGCGGCCTTCGGCTTCTCGGCGGGCCGCCCGTCGCGACCGGTTGCGTCGGCGTTGCTGCCGGAAGCGGGCGTCGCGGCTGGTCCGAAGCTGAAATCGTCGAAGCCGGACGGTTTCGGCGCGGGCTCGGGCATATCGTTGCGCGATGGCATCTCGCCGAAGCCGAAGGGGTCCGCCCGGGCGGCGTCAGGTTCTTCGCTCAAGGCCGGCGTCGCCACCGGATCGAGGCTGAACGGGTCGTCGAAGGCGGGCGAGCTGCGTTGGTTCGCGGCGCGATCGTAAGCCCCGGGCACAGGCTGTTCGAACGGATCGGGCAGCCCTGCCGGGCGCGGCCGCTGCGGCTCTTCTTCGACCTTGGCCGAGAAGAAATCGTCGCCGCCGATGCTGGGGGGCGTCCGCGATTGCGGCGGCGACCATGCCGGCGCGGCGTTGGAGATCGGCGCCTGACCGATCGAGGTGTGGCCAGCGCTGGGTTGAACCTCGACATGCAGCACATAGTCGCCCAGGCGCAGCCGCATGCCGCTTTGCAGGCGCGTCGACCTGCCGGTGCCGAGCGGGCTGTCGGAATCGTCGATGAACAATCCGCTGCTCGACGTGTCGGTGACGTAATAGCCGTCGCGGCCGCCGCTGATCTTGCAGTGGGCGCGTGAAACGAACATGTCCGGATCGTCGATCTGCCAGCCAGCATCGGCGCTGCGGCCGATCACCAGTTCGCCCTCGTCCAGCCGGGTCTGCCTGACCGCCTGCGAGCGCGGGCCTTGTTCCAGCGTCAGCAGCAGGCTCATGCGGCTGCCTCCGCCATTTCCGGTCGCCAGCCGACGATGGTGCGCAACCTGAGATCGTCGGCGTCCCCCCTTTCGGCGGGGCGTGAAAGCCAGGAGGTTCGGCCGAGCTGGATGGTTCCCATCTTCGGCGAAGGCACGGCTTCACGCGCGAGCACGATCCTGAGATCGACATCGAGCGCTTCGCCGATCATGTCGCGCACTGCCTTCTTGAACAGGGCAAGGCGCCGTTCTCCGGACAGGAAGGACTTGAAGTCGTCGAGGCTCAGCGGTCCGACGCGCAATTCGATCCGGCTCTGCCGGCTGAAGACGCGCGGCCCGATCGTCGCGCCGCCGCCGAGCGTCGCATAGGCCTTGCCGATACGGCTCTGCAGCGCCGCCGGAATGGTGATCCAGGCGGCGACGAATTCCTTGATCCGCACCGGCACCTTGAAGGCGATGGCGAGAAACAGCGTCAGCCGCTCCGCGCCGTCGACCTGGTTTGCCAGCGATCCGGCCTGCCGTAGCCGCACCGTGTCGAGCTCGGGATCCTGCGTGCCGGGAAGGCCGATCCCGGCCATGGCTTCCAGCATGGCGCGGACGCGCCCGCCGACCGAACGTTCGACCTGCACCGCCGGATGCGCGTCCGCCCATGCGCGGTAATAGAGCGCGATCATGCGATGCTGCAGGATGTTGACGAAGTCGACGAAGGTCGTGTCGCTGGTCTGCTCGGCATCGGCGCCGGTGAACCAGCGCTGCGACAGCCGGTCGAGCACCCAGCGCGTCAGATGCAGCGGCATCGGCCCTTCCGGCCCGAGCAGGCCGAGATTGGCGACGGTCACCCGCGCCGGAGCCTTTTCGCCCACATCCTGGAATTTGATCACGTCCCGGGCCGAGAAGCTCAGCCGCACATGCTGGCCGATCCTTGCCGGCTCACGGTCCGCGGTTCCGGAATGCCCGAACAGGCCGCGCCGCTGCTCCAGGCGGCGCAGCAGCTCGAAGAAATCGTACCCCTCCGACAGCGGCTCCGCTTCAGTTGGGGCCAGCCGCGCTAGATCAGGTAGCGATTGCCGGGCGTCATCGGCCATGGCACATCCTCCTGCTTCTGCAGCAACCGCGTACGCGTCCGCACGAAACCGTTTATCCCGGCATGGCGGGCGAACAACCGCGCAAGCAGGGCCGAAAGCAGCAGCGTGCTCTGGCCCGCCAGCACCGACTGGTCGACATGCAGCGTCACCTCGGTGCCGCGGCCGAAACACATCGGCCCGTCGATCTTGAGCCGCTCAATCACCGGCCGCGAGTCGATGCGGGTGATCGAATGCACGTTGCGGGCAAGGCTCGGATCGCCGCGATCGGCGTAGAGGTCGAGCAAGGCATGCAGCGGATCGACGCCGCGACCTTCCTTGGCGAGGCTGAGGAAATTGAGCGAGAGCTGCGCCACCAGCCGCCAGGCGAGATTGTCGGCGCGAGATTCGCCTTCGGCGCCGGCCGGCAGCGCTGCCGGGATCGCCGGCTGCGGCGGCCGCAGCGCGCCGAGCAGCCGTACCGCTTCCACTGGATCGGCGGTCTCCAGCGTCAGCGCCGGCGTATCGTCCAGGATCGGCAGGTCGCGGTTGGTGCAGAGTGCCATCACGTCGAGCCGTTTCAGCGGCCGGTTGGGCTGGCTTCCGGCCGGACGCGAGACGGCGAGAAACACGTCGTCGCCAGTGTAGGAGGTGCGGGTCAGGCCCTCGCGCCGCTCGTCCTCCGTGGCCCGGCGGGGGCGCCGCTCGGTCGAATAGACCCAGCCGCTGCCGCGGTTCTGCCCCAGGCTGAACAATTCCGGGATGATCGCCTCGCTGCCTTCAGCGTCGGCGTCTTCCACCCGGGTGACCCGGAAGATCTCGAAGTCCCGTGCCCGGGTGCGGTCGGCATGCAGCACCTGGCGCGTCCGGCGCGGGTCGATCTCGATGACGTTGCACTCGCGTTCGAAGAGATTGATGATCGGCGTTGCGAACAGCTCGAAATCGGCCACCGCCACATCGGCGAGTTCCGGCACCGGACGCCGGAACAGGAAGATGATCTCTATTGCCCCATCGCACTTGCGCACCACAGGCTGCAGGCCGGCGACGCGCACATAGTGGAAGCGCTCGGGGATCAGGAAATATTCGCGCAGCAGCCGGTATCCCTCGAAGGTCGGGCGGGTGCGCGGCATCAGCGCTTCGTCGTCGTGGATGCCGATCATTTCGGGCTCGGGCAGCGCCGTGAGCGGATTGGTCTTGCCTTCCGCCCGCGCGCCGACGGCCGAGCAGGCGCCGAAGATCGCGTCGAAGATGAGCGGCGCCTTGGTGCGCCCGGCGAAGTAGAGATCGAGCCGGTCGAGCGACAATTCGCTGAGCTTGCCCTTCCCGGCCCGGGTAAGCGCGATGCGGAATGCCGCTTCGCCGCGCACGCCGCCGACCGGCGCGATGCCGGCGGCGGCCAGCGCGCTGCGGTCCTGGAAATAGCTGACCGAATTGATCGCGATCGGCCACAGCGTGACCTCTTGCGCGGTGGTGAAGGTCGAGCGCGTCGAGAGCCCGGGATGCAGGCCGGAAACCAGCCGCGTGCCGCGCGCCACGGCATGGCCGGCGATCATCGACTGCACCTGCTGTCCGGGTTTCAGCACGGCCATCGCCGTCGCCGGCGCCGGCGTCACCAGGTCCGGATAGAGCACGTCGAGCACGGCGCGCGAAAAGCGCGAGCGCTCGGCGTCGACCTTGAGCCGCGTGCGCGCGGCAAGAAAGGCGACGCCGTCGAGCAGCCGTTCGACGTAGGGATCAGGGCAGGGAACGGTGTCGAGGGAAAGGTTGCGGGCGACCGCCGGATGCATGTCGGCGAATTCCGCGGCCAGCGCGCGGATATGGGTCAGTTCCTCCTCGTAATACTCCACGAAGACCCGATCCATCTCAGGTCTCCCGGAATTCGGTTCGCGCCAGGCCGTTGTCGAGATTGATCGTGGTGCGCAGCCGCATGCGTTCCGGCGTCGGCGTCATGATCAGCACGGCGTCGATCTCGATCTTGAGGCCGACGGTCTTGTCGCCAAGCGTGACGTTGACGGTCGTAGCGCTTTCCTTGAGGCGCGGCTCGAAAGTGGCGAGCACCGCGCGGATCTCGCGCGCCAGCGTGTCGCGGTCGAAATCCCGCGACGAGCGGCCGGAAAACGACGGCACGCCATAGTTGACGACGCTGCGGCGCACCTCCGGAAAGTCGCCGAGCGGCGGCAGCTCATCCAAAGGCTGTTCGTGCTCGGCGTCGGAAAGCATCGGTACGGACTCGAAACGCTCGGTGTTGAACAGGGCCTCGATGTCGCGCCGCACCGCTTCCCTGAGCACCCGCGCCGACACCACCACGCCGCGGCTTTCGATCTCGGTGCGATGCTCGGTCTGGAAGACCAGTCTGTGCAATCGTCGTTTCTGCTCGGATGTCAGTTCGGCATCGGCATCGATGACGCGCGCGCTGCCGGCAAGAAGAGCCTCGACGCGCTCGGCGCCGAGTTCTTCTTCCAGCAGACGGCGCAGCCCGTCGATCTCCGACGTCAGCCCGGGCAAGTCGTTGACGAGGCGGTCCCAGAGGGAGGGCTGGACCGCCTCGCGCTTTGCCCGCGAACTGCCGGCAAGCTGCGCTTTCGCGCCAGGCCGCTTGGCCTCACTTGCCGACATAGACGTCCATTTCGATCTCGTCGTCCTTGTCGTAGACGAACTTGATCTTCTTGTAGGCGAAGCTGACTTCTTCCTCGATCAGGTCCGCCTCGTCGTGGGCCTGCCGCATGTCGTATTCCATGACGGAGGCGTCGGTGAGCGTCACGACCAGATAGTCGCTGGTCTCGCCGTCAATGGTGCGGCGGGCCGAGAACACCACTTCGTCCAGCGCCTTGTTCTCGAACAGCGCCTTCTTCAGGTAGGGCGACGACTTGTCGTAGTGCTTGAAGAATTTGATCATTCCCATCGACACGCGGCCGCGCCGCGACAGCGAATTGGGATCGTAAGGCGCGATCATCTTGTAATCGACGCCATGGATCTCGATCTCGTCCTCATGGCCGTCGCGCTTGCTCGGGCCCTTGATATCCGGGACTTTCAGGAAGCCGTCGATCTTCATCGAAGGCGCATCGGCTCTATCAGGCATTGTCTTTCTCCACCGCTTTCAAACGAAACAAGATGACTGCGATTTCAGCCCTTCACTGACGGCAATTCCGACACCAGCCGGAGCGAGGCGTTGATGCCTTCCAGCTGGTAGTGCGGACGCAGATAGAAACGGGCATTGTAGTAACCGGGCCGGCCTTCGACGCTGTCGACCTGGACCTCGGCCGCGGCAAGCGGGCGCTTGGCGCGCGCCTTGTCGTCGGCAAAGGCAGGGTTGGCCAGCACGTACCGGTTGATCCATTCGGTCAACCAGGTCTCCATGTCGGTGCGTTCCTTGAACGAGCCGATCTTGTCGCGCGCGATCGCCTTGAGGTAGTGCGCGAAGCGCGAGACCGGGAAGAGATAGGGCAGGTTCGCGCTCAGCCGTTCGTTCGACTGGGCGTCGGGGTCGACCAGACGCCCGGCGCGCGTCTCGTCGTCCTGCAGCGAATGCGCGCCGATGAAGGCCGCGAGATCAGTGTTCTTGCGGTGCAGGATCGGCATCAGGCCGAGCTTCGCCAGTTCCGCCTCGCGCCGGTCGTCTATGGCGACTTCCGTCGGGCATTTCATCGCGATCGACCCGTCGTCGGTCGGGAAGGCGTGCACCGGCAGATTGAGCACCGTGCCGCCGTTCTCGACGCCGCGGATTTGCGTTCCCCAGCCATAGAGCTTGTGGCTGCGGTTGATGTTCACGCCCATCGGGAAGGCGGCATTCATCCAGACATATTTGTTGTGGTCGCCGCCCACCTCTTCCTCGAAGGTGAAGCCCTTCACCGGAACCGTCTCGGAGCCGTAGGGCAGGCGCGCCAGCACGCGCGGCATGGTAAGGCCGATATAGCGTGCGTCCTCGCTTTCGCGCAGCGATTGCCATGAGGCATAGGCCGGGTTGTTCACGATCATCTGCAGGTCCTGCGGGTTCGGCAGTTCCTGCCAGCTGTCCATGCGGAACAGCCGTGGCGAGGCGGCTGCGATGAACGGCGTATGCGCCGAGGCGCAGACGCCGGAAATGTTGCGCAGCAGCCCGACGTCGCGCGGATGGTTGGAGAATTCATAGGCGCCGATGATGCAGCCGATCGGCTCGCCGCCCAGCATCGAATACTCGTCCGTGTAGACCTTCTTGAAGATCGGGCTCTGGTCCCACATCTGGCCTTCATAGTCTTCGAGCGTGTCGGCCAGCTGCTCCTTGGAGATGTTCATCACCCGGATCTTCAGCTTGGTGTCCGTCTCGGTGTTGTTGATCAGGTACCAGAGGCCGCGCCACGTGCCTTCCATCTCGCGCACTTCCGGCGCGTGCAGGATCTCGTTGACCTGCGTCGTCAGCATCTTGTCGATGCCGGCGATCAGCGACTTGATCGACTTGATCGCATTGGACGAGATGGTCGTGGTCTCGGAGCGCGATTGCGCGGCAAGCGCCAGGTTGCGCACCAATTGCTGCAGCTTCTCGCTGTCGTCCTTCTTGACCTTGAAATCCTTTTCAAGGAGGCCGCTGAATTCGCCAAGATCGATGGCTTCCGCCTCGGCGGTGGCGGCTGCGGTCTTTTGCTGTTCGGCCATGACTTACTCCTCGCCCTTGCCGTCATCCATCGCCTGGCTGGCGATCTTGCTCAGCAGCGGCTCGTTGTTCAGAAGCTGCGCTATGCGCTTTTCCGCGTCGACGCGGCCGTCCATGAAGCCAAGCAACTCCTCGAGCTGACGGCGCATCTTCAGGATTTCGGCCAGTTGCGGGACCTGCTCGGCGACCTTGTCCGGCGCGAAGTCGCCCATCTTGGAGAAGGTGAGATCGACCATGAGCTCTTCGTCCCGCTCCTGGCCCTCGGCCTGCGGCAGGGTGTTCTTCACCCGCGCCTTGACCCGCGGCCCCATCGCTTCCATGAATTTCGGGAAGCGGTTGGCGTCGGTTTCGACGAAATTGCGGTCAAGCACCGACTTCGACGCTTCCTTGGTCTGCGAAGCGCCCGAAAGGTCGGCCATCACGGCCATGACGAACGGCAGTTCGATCGTCGTCGGGCTGCCGTAGGTTTCAACATCGTAGGCGATCTGCACGCGCGGCGCGCGGTTTCTTTCGATGACCTTCGCTTTGCTCTCTGCTGGCATGCTTTTCTACCTTTCATCCTTCTGGGCCGGCTTCTTGGGATCGGGGACGCCGGCAAGCTGCCGGAACTCCTTCAGCCCCGACGGGGCGAGATCTTCCATCAGTTCCACGAAATCCATGTGCACCATCCGGCGCACGCGCCGGGCGAGATGCGGGATGGGGCTGGACGGTTCGGTGCGGTCGTAGAAGGCGACCACGAGGTCGAGGCATTTGACGACCTCGTCGCGCGAGTTGATCCGGTCCGGCAGACCGGCGCTCGCGTCCACAGGGCTTGCCACACTTGCCATCGTCTCGGCTCCATGACCGTTGCGGGCGGGCATCGCTGATTCCGCTGCCGCCTGCGGAGCGGACTTTGCGGCGCCGTTCGCCGTGGCGCCGCCACTGGAATTCCGCTCCAGCGTCGTCAGCAAACGCTGCAGGAACTTCTTCAATTCCGGGACGGTGGCGCCATGGCCTTCGATGCGGGCGTTGAGTGCGGTGTCCACCGCCTCGAGCGCGGCGATCGCGGCACGTGCGTCGGCCAGCAGCGACGTCATTACATCCGCTGCTTGATCGATTTGCGCCGCGCATCCGGTGCGCACGCGGTTCAACAGCTGGTTGTGGGCGCTCGTCAGCGCCGCCTTTTCGGCGGTCCCGAGGCCAGAGGCTGCTTCCTGGAGCATGACGCGTTCGTCGAGCGCAGCCTGTTCCAGGTCCCGGCCGCTGATCGGCCCGATCGCGCGCGGGGAGAAGAAGGCCACCTGCCTGAGGTTCGCCAGCAAGCCTTCTTGGCCGTTTTGCAGATCGAGCAGCGCGTTGATGCGCCGTAAGGCAGCTTCGCGTGGCGCGCCCGTCCGCAGCGACGGGTGCATCGTGTCCCAGTATTGCTCGAAGGTTCGCGCAATCAACGTCAGCCCTTGGGCGAGGCCGGCCAGCCCTTCCTCGTTGGCCAAGGCCCGCGCGACGATGACCAGCAGGCGCAGGTCCCGGCCGCGGGTGCGCAACTCTTCGGCTCTTTCGAGCACCGCCGCCCAGTCGACTGGACTGGACTGCGACGCGGGCTTGCTGTTGCCGTCATGCACAACTTTGAGCTGAGGCTCGGTCAAGCGCTCCAGCTCATGAAAGGCCGGGTCGTTGCGCAAGTCCTCTCCCGACGGATTCTCACCGTTCAGAGGATTCAGCCAGAGTGCGAGATCAATCACACCAACCCCCAGCCAGCGGCCCTGAGACCCCTATGTGACGCAACGTTATCACCGGCCTCACGCGACGACAATTGAGCACCTGCGCAAAAACTAACGGAAGCTAAACGCGACCGTTCTTTCTTTGGCCAAACCCATTGCGCGATTGCCGGACCCGGTATGTGAAATGGCTCGCATAGCCCGGACAGCAATCCGGTGTTTGTTGCAGCGAGTTTGCAAGGCTTGTGTAACCGGGCGGTGCCGCCCGGATAGATTCAAAAACCTTATCCGCCACGCGGCTTTGTCAAGCAGCAGCTTATATGGCAGGGTACGGTCGGCAGGTTGCGGGAGCAGGTTCGATGGAACAGCGCCGGTCATCGCAGAGTTTCAAGCGTAAGGAACTGGTTGCCAAGCTCAACGCCACGGGGGTGCGCGCCTTCAAGGCCGCGGCCGACACGGCCAAGTTGCGCGGCAATCCTTATGTCGAGCTTGTCCATTTCATCCAGCAACTGGTGCTGTCCGAGCGCTCGGATGTGCAGATGATCGTCGCCGACGCCGGTATCGATGCCAGCCGGCTGACGGCCGACATGACCCGTGCGATCGACAAGCTGCCCTACGGCGCCACCTCGGTGGAGGAATTCTCCGACCACATCTTCCACGCCATCCAGGAAGGCTGGAACCTGGCGACGCTGGAGTTCGGCGTGGAAGAGGTGCGCAGCGCCCATATCCTGCTTGCCTGCCTGAAGACGCCGGTGCTGGAAGGCCTGGTGTCCAAGATCAGCGCCGAATTCGACAAGATCGACGCGGACGGTGTCGTTTCCCGCTTCGCAGACGTCACCGAAGGCTCTCTCGAAGCCGGCTCACCGCCCGCCGCGGCCGCTACCGAGACGCCGATGAAGCGCGGTCCGGGCGGGGATTCGGCGCTGGCGAAATACGCAACCGACCTCACCCAACGCGCCCGCAACGGCAAGATCGACCCTGTCGTCGGCCGCGATCCGGAGATCAGGCAGATCGTCGATATCCTGATGCGACGCCGGCAAAACAACCCGATCCTGACCGGCGAGGCGGGCGTCGGCAAGACAGCGGCGGTCGAGGGTTTTGCATTGCGCATCGCCCAGGGCGACGTGCCACCGACATTGCAGAACGTCAGCGTGCGCATGCTCGATGTCGGGCTGATGCAGGCGGGCGCCAGCGTCAAGGGCGAGTTCGAAAAGCGGCTGAAGGCGGTCATCGACGAGGTCCAGGCCTCCGAGGTGCCGATCATCCTGTTCATCGACGAGGCGCACACGCTGATCGGCGCCGGCGGCGCGGCCGGCACCGGCGACGCCGCCAATCTGTTGAAGCCGGCATTGGCGCGTGGCGAGCTTCGCACCATTGCCGCCACGACCTGGGCCGAATACAAGCAGCACATCGAGAAGGACCCGGCGCTGACCCGCCGTTTCCAGGTGGTCAAGATCGACGAGCCCTCGGAAGCCGTGGCCGTGCTGATGCTGCGCGGCGTTGCCGGCGTCCTGGAGCAGCACCACAAGGTGCAGATCCTGGACGAGGCGATCGAGGCGGCGGTCTCGCTTTCGCATCGCTACATCCCGGCCAGGCAATTGCCGGACAAGGCGGTCAGCCTGCTCGACACCGCCTGCGCCCGCGTCGCGGTCTCGCAGCATGCGACGCCGGCCGAGGTCGAGGACATCCTGCGCCGCCGCCAGGCGCTCGAGGTCGAGAGCGGCATCATCGGCCGCGAGGCGGCGATCGGCATCGACGTCGCCGACCGGCAGGCTCGTGTCGACGCCGGGCTGGCGGAAACCGAGACCAGTCTGGCCGCTGCCCAGGCGCGCTGGGACCGGGAGAAGGCTTTGGTGAGCGAAATCCTCGACCTGCGCGCCAAGCTGCGCGGCGAGGGCGTGCCGCTCGACGAGGCTGCGGTTGAAGAGGCCGCCGCGGAGACGGGGAGCGTCGAGGGCGCGGCAAAGGCGCCCGAACAAAAGGCGCCCGAGAGCAAGGCTGGAGAGAGCAAGGCTGGCGAGAGCAAGGCTGGCGAGAGCAAGGCTGGCGAGAGCAAGGCCGGCGACGGCAAGGCTGCCGAGTCGAAGAAGGCAAAGTCCTCGAAAGCCAAGATTGCGAAGGCCGAAACGGCTTCCGCCGAGCCGGCTGATGAGGCCGCCGCCGATCTCGCGCGGCTGCGCGAACTGATGGCCGAGCTTGCCGACGCGCAGGGCGAGGCGCCGCTGATCCTGCCGTCGGTCGACCGCAATGCGGTTGCCGCCGTGGTCCAGGATTGGACCGGCATCCCGACCGGACGCATGCTATCCAGCCAGACCGAGAAGGCGCTGAAGCTCGCAGCGACCCTGTCCGAGCGCGTGGTTGGCCAGGACCACGCTATGGAAATGATCGCCAAGCGCGTCCAGACCAGCCGCGCCGGCCTTGGCGCGCCGGAAAAACCGGTCGGCGTGTTCCTGCTTTGCGGCCCCTCCGGCGTCGGCAAGACCGAAACCGCGCTGGCGCTGGCCGAGACGCTTTACGGCGGCGAGCAGAACCTGATCTCGATCAACATGTCCGAATTCCAGGAAGCGCACACCGTCTCGACGCTGAAGGGCGCGCCGCCCGGCTACGTCGGCTACGGCAAGGGCGGCATCCTGACCGAGGCGGTGCGCAGGAAACCCTATTCGGTGATCCTGCTCGACGAGGTCGAGAAGGCGCATCCGGACGTGCACGAGATCTTCTTCCAGGTCTTCGACAAGGGCATGATGGATGACAGCGAGGGCCGGCGCATCGACTTCAAGAACACGCTGATCCTGCTGACCTCGAATGTCGGCTCCGACGTCATCATGGACCGCACCAGGAACGGCACGGTGCGCACCGGCATCGACGATCTCGACACCGCGCTGCGCGCCCCGCTGCTGAAGGTCTTCCCGGCCGCCTTCCTCGGCCGGGTGGTGACCATTCCCTACTATCCGCTCTCGGATGCGATGATCGAGGCGATCGCCAGGCACCAGTTCGCCAAGATCGCCAAGCGCCTCAAGGCAACCAACGATGCCGAGCTGGTCATCGGCGACGGCGTGATGGACCTGGTCAAGGCGCGCTGCACCGAGATCGAGTCCGGCGGGCGCATGATCGACGCCATCCTCACCAACACGCTGCTGCCGGAACTCAGCCGCGGCGTGCTCAACCGCTCGCTCGAGGGCAAGAAGATGGCGAAAGTCACCGTCGGCGCGTCGCCGGAAGGATTTACCTACTCGTTCGAATAGGCCTTCATGGCGAGTGAAGCCGCCCTCAGATGGACCAGAGCGCGCCGCCGTCGCAGGCGACGGCCTGGCCGGTGATGTAGGAGGCGCGGTCGGAGGCGAGGAAGGCTGCCAGCGCCGCGAACTCTTCGGGACGGCCGATGCGCTTGGCGGGTATGGCCTGGCTCACCTTTTCCAGGTCGAGCTTCGCGTCCGCCAGTCTCTCCGTCAGCGTATAACCCGGCATCAGCGCGTTGAAGGTGATGCCGTTGGCGCCCTCTTCCTTGCTCAGCGTGTTGATCAGTCCGTGGATGCCGGCGCGCAGCGAGTTGGAGAGCGCGAAGCGGTTGATCGGCTCCTTCGCGGCGATGGAGGTCACGAACAGCACGCGGCCCCATTTCTTCTCGCGCATCGAAGGCAGCACCGCCCGCACGATCTCCACCGCGCTCATGAACAGGTTGTCGAAGGCGGCGCGCCATTGCTCGATCGTGATCTCGTCGAAGGGCGCGGTGGGCGGGCCGCCGGTGTTGACCACCACGATGTCCGGCGCGCCCAGCGTCGCCTTGGCCCGCTCTACAAGTTCCGTCGCCGCGCCCGGCTTCGCGAGGTCGCAGACGAGCGCCGTCGCGCCGATCTCGCGGGCGGTTTGCTCCAGCACCGCCGCGGTGCGGGCGCAGATCGCCACGCGCGCGCCTTCGTCCAGCAATTCCTTGGCCACGGCGCGGCCTAATCCTTTCGAAGCGCCCAGCACGAGCGCGTTCCTGCCCTTCAATCCAAGATCCATCCGTCCTCTCCGATGATGCCGCGCCTCAGGCGCCGCTGACCTCGACGCTGCCAAGACCGGCAATGTCGAACCGATAGGAAAAAGCCTTGTCGGGGAAACGCGTGCGCACGATGCTGCCCGTCATGACGATGTCGCCCGCCTTCATGCCCCTGCCGGAGGTGCCCAGATGGTCGGCCAGCCAGGCCAGCGGCTCATAGGGGTGACCGAGCGCATCGGCGCCGACCCCTCTGCCGATCTCGGCGCCATCCTGGTAGACGATCGCTTCGACTTTCTCCAGCGCTATGGGCGGGGCGACGAAATTGCCCAGCACCACGCCGGCATTCCAGGAATTGTCGGCGACCAGCGAGCGCACATCCAGCACAGAATAATCGGCATGGCGATCGTCCACCACCTCGACCGCCGGGCAGACGCCGTCGACCGCCGCGGCGATCTCGTCGCGCGTATAGGGCGCGGCGCGCGGCGCGAGATCGCGCCCTAGCCGAGCGCAGATCTCGAATTCCAGGCCGAGATGGCCGTAGCCTCTCAGCGAGAGCTTCGCTCCGCTATGCATCACCCGTCGCCCGAAAACGGCGCCGGCGACAGGGTGGTCGATCCCGCACATGCTCTGCATGCTGTGCGAGGTCAGGCCGATCTTGTAGCCGGCTATGCGGTCGTCGCCGATGATCGCCCCGACATAGGCATCCTGCACCTTGTAGGCGGAGACAAGATCCGACAATCCCTCGATCGTCGCGAACTGCGTGTTGTCCTGATGGCCGCGCACCAGCGCTTGTGCGGCACCAACAATATCGAACGCCATATCAAATCTCTCCATTCCCGTCCGACAATTCGCTCGCCGATTGCCGGACAAATTCGTCGTAAGCCGCAGACCACCTAAGGGGTTTTCGGCATCGGGATTTCCCAACTTCGTTTCGATGCACGTCGTTATCCGGGAACCGCTGCACACTTCTGGGCGACATGCATCAGAGATTGGTCTCGTCGGGGTTGAGCACCACCATAGTCGACGTCTCGGCCACCGATGGGATCGATTGCAGCACGTTGCTGATGAATTCGCGAAGCGCCGCGATGTCCTTCACCCATACCCGCAGCAGATAGTCGATGTTTCCCGTCACGAGCAGGCATTCGGTGATCTCCGGGTGTTTCGCCACTTCGTTGAGAAACAAGCCGGCTCCTTCCGGGCCTTGCTGCCCCAGGCGCACGGAAACCATCACGCAGACGCCGAGGCCCAGCGCCGCCGGATCGATCCGCGCCGCATACCCCTGGATCACGCCCGTCTCCTCGAGCCGCTTCAGCCGGCGCGCGCAGGGCGTGGGCGAAAGGCCGACGCGCTCGGCCAGATCCACCGTCGAGACGCGGCCGTCCTGCCGCAGCTCGCGCAGGATGCGATGGTCGATACCGTCCAGTGCGATCATGGCGCTTTCAGCTAAAATTTTCTCCAGCCTTGGTGATTATGCGCGAAAAGTTGGCGATGACAAACGAAATTTATCGTGAATGCGCTTTGATAAAGCGATAAGCTCGATCGAAAATCAAGGAGGAGGCCATGGCCGCTTATATGATCTGCACGATGAGGGTCCACGACCCCGAAACCTACAAGAAGTACACGGCGCTCACCCCTGCCACGTTGAAGAAGTATGGCGGGAAGTTCCTGACGCGCGGCGATCCGGTGACCACATGCGAGGGCGAGACCTTCACCGACCGGATGGTCATCCTCGAGTTTCCGGACGAGGCCACGGCCCAGGCCTGGTACAACGACACCGACTATCAGGCGGCGTCGAAATTCCGCCGCGCCTCTTCCGATCGCGAACGGATGATCCTGCAGCAGGGACGCGGCGAAAGCGCCGCTCCCGACCCGCTCGTCTGAGCGGGCCAAGCCGTTGAGCCGGCAAAGTGCGTCCTTGATGCATGTCGCCCAGAAGTGTGCAGCGGTTCTGGGACAACGACATGCATAAAAACAAAAACTTAGAGCGCGGTCCGGGGAACGCATCTTGCGATCCCCGGAAAAGTTCATGCTACAAACGTGAGCGGGACAGTGCGAGTTTTCCTTGAAACGCCGACCCGCTTCAGGTCGAACTTGCGAGGCAGAATTTGACTCGTTGGAGGCCGGTCATGAGGGCCGAGGATTTGCAGGTCGCGCGGGAAGCGTATGAGAATTATGCGGAATTCTACCGCAAATCTTCCTACTCCGCCTTTCCCCAGCAGCATCGCACCATCCAGGGCACCGGGCGGTCCAGCATGATACTGGTCGAGCAGGGGAGGCATGAGCTTGCCGACCCGGCCGTGCAGGAAGTCGTCATATCAACGCCCCTGTCGGCACCGGCCTGTTCCTACGACTGGAACATGGGGGCCGGGTGGGCGGGGGGAAAGTCCCGCACCGGGGACCTCATCATCGTGCCGCCCAACGTCGAGAGCCGCTGGCGCGTCGGCGGTCCCCGCAAGCTGGTCATACTGGCGGTGCCGGTCGGCCATGTCAGGAGCTTGCTTGGCCCCGAATGTCCCGACGACCTGTCATCGGCGCTCGAGCCGCTTTCCGGCTCCACCGCGCCCAACGCCGTGGTGAGCACGCTTCTTGAGCAGCTTTGGACGCTCGGCGATCCGGAAGGTCCGCTGGGCCGCATGCTGGCGGACAGCATGGTGCTTGCGCTGATCTGCCAGGTTCTCATCCTTGCGAAAGCCGGGACCCCGCATCCGGCCTCCGGCGCCTTCTCCCCGCGGGAATGGCGGCGTGTCTGCGACTATATCGACGCCCATCTGCAGGAGGAAATCGCGCTGGCGGACCTCGCCCATTTGGCCGGGTGGAGCGTGCGGCATTTCACGCGCATGTTCCGCCAGTCCACGGGCCAGACCCCGCACAATTTCATTGTGCTGAGGCGCGTCGATCGCGCAAAGGACTTGCTGAGGAAACAGAAGCTGCAGCTGGCCGACGTCGCGCTCACCTGCGGTTTCGCCGACCAGAGTCATTTTACGACCTGTTTCCGTAAGGCTACCGGCCTGACCCCGCTGCGCTGGCGGCGCGAGCTTGTGTGAAGGGATGGACCGGCCCGGACCGGCGCCGGCCATGGCCAATCTGCGAAAGATCAATGCATGTCTCCCGAAAGTGGGAACCGGTTTCGGGACAAAGACATGCATAGAATCAATAACTAAAGCGCATGGAGCGAATCTGAAGGATCGCGACGCGCTTTAGGCCCTATCGCGCAAGACTTGCCTTTCCCGCTCGCCCTAGGCTCGCCAGTCGATGCGGATGAAGCCTGGAGAGATGCGATGAGCGACGACAAGTCCATGATCGGAACGAATATCGATTTCGATCGCGACGGCCTGCAGACAGGCACGCTGCGTTTGCCGCATTCCGTGCATCGCTCCGCCTATGGCCACATCGCCATCCCCATCGCGGTCGCGAAGAACGGCGAAGGGCCGACGGTCCTTTTGACCGGCGGCGTCCATGGCGACGAATATGAGGGTCCGATCGCGCTGGCCCGGCTTGTTCGCGAGCTCGACCTTTCCCGGCTTTCGGGAAGGCTGGTCGTCGTTCCGGCGGTCAACTATCCCGCCTTTGTCGCCGGCACCCGCACCTCGCCCATCGACGACATCAACCTAAACCGCACCTTTCCAGGCAAGCGCAACGGAACGGCGACGGAGATGATCGCCCATTACGTGACCACCGAGCTGTTGCCGCGCTCGGACTATCTGGTCGATTTCCACGCCGGCGGCAGCTCGCTGCAATACCTGCCGACGCTGCTCGCGCCGCGCTGGTCCGATCCCGCGCAGAAGCAGCGCCTGGAAGAGTTCATCGACGCCTTCGACCCGCCGAACGTGGTGTATTTCGACAGCATCAGGGCGTTGAGCGGCGAAGACCGCGTCATCGGCAACTATGCGCACCAGAACAATGTCTTCTTCGTCACCGGAGAGTTCGGCGGGGGCTCGACGGTCAACACCGAAGGGCTGGCCGTCGTGGAGAACGGCCTGCGCTCGGTGCTGTCGCATCTGAAGATTCTGGCTCCCGCAGCACCCTTGCCGAAGCGCCGCGGCAAGGTCCGCCGGCTGGTGATGGACGATCCGGGCCTTTATGCCTTTGCCTCGCGCCGGGGCTTCTTCGAGCCGCGCTTCGCGCTCGGCGACGATGTGCCGGCCGGCGCGCTGGCCGGTCTGATCTACGATCTGGACAATCCCTGGGCCGAGCCGGTGCCCGTCCATTTCAGGCATGGCGGTTTCGCAGTCTGCATCCGCACCTTCTCGTTAGTGGAAGCCGGTGACTGCCTCGGTCACCTGGCGTCCCCCGCCTGAACGGCACCTCGGTTGCGCGGGCACGGCCTGCCGCCTTCATCGACAATCAGGATATCCATAACATCATGCATGACATTCCCGTCACGCGCGCCGCGGCGCGCAAGCCCATCCCGCAAGACGTCAAGGCGAGCTTCGGCGACTACTTCTCCGACCATATGTTCCAGATGGAGTACACGGAAGGACGTGGCTGGCACGATCCCCGCATCGTGCCGTTCGGCCCGCTGCAGCTCCACCCCTCATCCTCCGTCATCCAATATGCCCAGTCGATCTTCGACGGGTCCAAGGGCTATCGCCGCGAAGACGGCTCGATCCATCTCTTCCGGCCGCAGGCCCATATCGCGCGTCTCAACCGCAGCGCGGGCGAGTTGTGCATGCCGGCGGTCGATCCCGACCTCGTGCTTTCGGTGATGCGCAAGCTGATCGATCTCGACCGCGACTGGGTGCCGGCCAAGCGTGGAAATGCCATCTATGTGCGCCAGACCATGGTGGGAACCGAGGGCTACATGGTTGTGCGGCCTTCCAGGACCTATACCTATCTCATCTTCCTCTGCCCCGTCGGCTCCTATTATTCGGAAGGCGCTGGTCCGGTCCGTATCCTCGTCTCGGAGACGCGCGTGCGCGCGGCCAAGGGCGCGATCGGCTCGGCCAAGGCCGGCGCCAACTATGCCGCCAGCCTCAAGGTGGGCCGCGAGGCCGCCGCCGCGGGCTTCAGCCAGGTGCTGTGGCTGGACAGCGTCCAGCGCCGCTACCTGGAGGAGGTCGGCACCATGAACATCATGGTGAAGATCGGCGGCCGCATCCGCACCCCGCCATTGAGCGACTCGATTCTGCCCGGCATCACGCGCGACAGCGTGCTCGCGCTCATGCGCGACTGGGGCATGGAGGTGGCCGAGGCGCCCATCGACATCGAGGACGTGATGACGGCGTCGAGGGCCGGTACGCTGGAGGAGATGTGGGGCGTGGGCACGGCTGCCGTGATCTCCCCGGTGGGCGAGCTCGCCTGGCGCGACGAAAAGATCGTCGTCAACGGTGGCCAGACGGGGCCGGTCGCTGCGAAACTGTTCGAGCACCTGACGGGGCTGCATGCCGGGACCGTGCCCGACAGCCATGGCTGGTCCGTCGCCGTGGACTGAGATGGATGCCGGTGGAGTCCTTCCTGCAAAATCGTGTCCTGAAGAGACAATACCGGCATTTGTGTTGCAATCACTATGACTGCTTGGGTTGCAGGCCGGATACGAACGGTTAGCATGCGGGTTCCGGTAAGGAGTCGTGAACGCTGACATCCCCGGTCTGACCGCATCCCCACACCGGGAGTGTATATGTATTCGGGACCGATCATCGATCCGCACCATCACCTGTGGGACCTTTCCATGGGCAAGCATCCATGGCTGCTGCCCACGGACCCTTCGGTGCAGGCGGTGGCCGGTCTTTCCGAGATTGCCACGGACTATCTCGTGGACGACTATGTGCGCGATTCCCGCGGCCACAATATCGTCGCCACGGTCCATATAGAGGCGTTGTGGGCCGGCGATCCCGTGGGGGAGACCCGCTGGCTGGAAACCCTGGACAAGTCGAAGGGCGTGGCCTCGCGCTATGTCGGCGGCGCCTCGCTGGGCAAGCCTGAAGCGGCAGACGCCATCGCAAGACAGGCGGCGTTCGGCCGGTTGACCGGCATCCGGGGCATTTTGAGCTGGCACCCGGATCCCAAGAAATGCTTCGTGACCGACCCCGAACTCGGGCGCAATCCGCAGTGGCGCCGCGATATCGCGCGGCTGCAGGAGCATGGGCTCAACCTTGAGCTTATGATGTATCCCTACCAGGCCGGCGTCGTGCGGGAGATCGCCGAGGCGCTTCCCGGCCTGCAGATCATCATCAATCATTGCGGCAGCCCGATCGACCGCGATCCGGAAGGCATGCAGCGCTGGCGCGACGGCCTGAAGCACATCTCCGCTAGTTCGAACATCGCCATAAAGATATCGAACCCGGGCGCCTATGATCGCAACTGGACGCTGGAAAGCGTGCGCGACGTCGCCATGCATTGCATCGACTGTTTCGGCACCGAGCGCAGCATGTTCGGCACGGATTACCCGGTCTCGAAGATCCAGATGAGCTTCGACCAGATCTACGACACCTTCAGGAAGATCGCGGCCGTCCTGTCGCCACGGGAGCAATCGCAATTGTTCCACGACAACGCCAAGCGCTTCTACCGGCTTTGATCGGCAATCGCCGCGCCGAACCGGACGGACCAGGACAGACAATGGCACATTCCTCCGCGATCGAACTCTTGAGCCGGCTGGTCGGGTTCGACACCGTCAGCAGCCGGTCGAATCTGGAGGCTATCGACTTCGTCAAGGCCTACCTTGCCGGCTTCGGAGTGGAGAGCGTCGTCATCCCCGACGCGACGGGCACCAAGGCCAACCTGTTCGCCACGATCGGGCCGGCCGACCGGCCAGGTTATGTGCTGAGCGGCCATACCGACGTCGTTCCGGTCGACGGACAGGAGTGGTCGCGCGACCCGTTCAACATGTGGCGCGACGGCGACAGGCTCTACGGGCGCGGTACCTCGGACATGAAGGGTTTCGTCGCCTGCGCGCTGGCCGGCGTGCCCGCCATGTTGAAGGAGCCGCTTGCCGCGCCCATCCATCTTGCCTTGTCCTATGACGAAGAGGTCGGGTGCCTGGGCGTCCACGGCATCATCGAACACATGGCGAAGACCCTGCCGCCGCAACTCGCCGTCTTCGTCGGCGAGCCGACCGGCATGGGCGTGGTCGGCGGTCACAAGGGAAGCGCCGGCCTGCTGACGACCGTGACCGGCAAGGCCTGTCACTCGTCGCGACCCGACCTCGGCGTGAACGCCATCTTCCATGCCATGGACCTTATGGGAGAATTGCGCTCCTACGCGAACGACCTTCGTTCGGCCCCCGAGGCGGACTCGCCGTTCGAGCTGCCATACACGACGGTGAGCGTCGGCGTCGTCCAGGGCGGCACGGCACGCAACGCCATACCCGGCGACTGCACCTTCCAGTGGGATATCCGCGCTACTCGCGGCGGTGTCGTGGAGACGCTGGTCGAAAGGTTCCGGGCATTCAGCGACGGCAAGGTCGTTCCGGCCATGAAGGAAGGCTTCGCCGGCTCCGCCGTGGTGACCAATATCGCCTATGACGTTCCGCCATTCGTCCTCGATGCGGGCTCGCACGCCGAAACGCTCGCCAAGCGTTTTGCCGGCCGCAACGAGGTGACGACCGTGAACTATGGATCCGAGGCCGGCATCTTCCAGTCCGCCGGCATGTCGACCATCGTCTGCGGCCCGGGGCGCGACAGCGAGGCGCACATAACCGACGAATGGATCACCGTCGAGCAGCTCGAACGTTGTTTCGGCTTCATCGACCGGCTGATTGACCATGCGCGTCATGCCTGAAAGGGCATGCCGTGGAACTGAACATCGCAAAAATGGGGAATGATCTCATGCAGAGGGGACTACTGAGACAGTTGCTTCTCGTCGGCGCGCTGAGCGCGTCGGCTCTGGGCACGGCAATGGGGGCGGCGGCCGCCGACGTCGTCAAGATCGGCGTGCTCGCGCCGCTTTCGGGACCTTCGGCCTCCGACGGCGCGGATTTCGTCAAGGGCGTGGAGCTCGCCGTTGACGAAAAGAACGCCAACGGCGGCGTGGCCGGCCACACGTTCGAGATCATCTCGGCGGACGTCAAGGACGGGTCGCCCGACAACGTCAGCAGCGCGGCGCAGCGCCTCATAAACACCGAAGGCGTACAGGTCGTGCTGACCGGCTATGCCAGCCTGTCGCTTTTCGAGGTCGATCTCTTCGCCGATGCCAACATGCCCTACATCTCGTCCGGCCCGTCCGGTTCGTTTGCCGGCATCGTGACCAAGGACCCGGGCAACTACAATTGCTGCTGGTCGCTCTCGCCGTCCTACAAGGGCTACGAGACGGACGTGCTTCCCCTGTTGGAAGGGCTGATCGCCGATGGCAAGTTCAAGCCCGCGGGTAAGAAGCTGGCGATGATCTCGTCCGACAACCCTTATTCCAAGGTCATCTCGGAAGGCATGAAGAAGTCCTTCTCCGCTGCCGGGTGGACCGTGACCGTGGACGAGATGGTGCCGTTCGGCCCCGTCAACGACTGGCGCGCTATCCTTGCCAAGGTGCGGCAGGACCCGCCGGACCTCGTGGTCAACACCGACTATCAACCCTCGAACTCCGCTCTGTTCCTGAAACAGTTCCTGGAACAGCCGACCCAAAGCCTGGTGTTCCTGCAATACGCGCCGTCGGTTCCCGAATTCGTCGACCTGACCAAGGAACAGTCGAACGGCGTCCTCTACAACCTGATCGGCGGCGCCATCGACTCGCCCGGCTGGCAGCGTGGGCAGGAAGTGCTGAAGAAGTTCCAGGACAAGTATAAAGTCGCTCCGGGCGTCTACGGCTCGGCTCTCTACGAAGAGGCCGAGATGTACTTCGCGGCGCTGGAGAAGGTCGGCGACCCCAAGGATCATGACGCGATCGGCAAGGCGCTTGGTGAAACCAAGTTCGACGCCGCGCCGGGGCCGGTGGAATTCGACCAGGCGACGCATCTCGCCGTGCAGGACGAGAACCACATTCCGGTGACCTTCTACCAGATCTGGGACGGCAAGCGCTTCCTGATCGGGCCGAAGAAATACGCTACGGGCGATTTCAAGCTTCCGCCTTGGATCAAGCAGTAGCAGAAGCCTTCCGGTCGGTACCCGAAAGTGTCCGATTTGCCGGCGCGGCCTATCGCGCCGGCAAATCTCCAAGGTACCGAAGCCCAGCAGCGTTCCGCTTTCGTCAAAGCAGTCTTGCATGATCCTTACGGCTGAAAATCTCACCAAGTCCTTCGGCGGTTTGCGCGCGGTGGGCGGCGTCAGCTTTGCGCTGGCCGAGAACGAAATACTCGGCGTCGCCGGGCCGAACGGCAGCGGCAAGAGCACGCTGTTCAACATCTTGACCAACATTCCCTTTCCGGCCGACAGCGGCCGCGTCGTTTTCGAGGGGAAGGAGATCCAGAACGTGGCGCCGGAGGAGGTGAGCCGTTCCGGCATTGCCCGCACCTTCCAGCGCGAAAGCATCTTCGCCTCGCTGAGCGCTATCGACAATGTGCTGGTGGCCATCGAGCACAGCGGCAAGAGGCAGGGGCAGAGGCGGGACGAGATCGCCGCGATCGCGGTGCTCGACATGGTGGGCTTTCCCCAGACGCTGCACAACGCGCCGACCGCGACCCTTCCGATCTTCTTCCGCAAGATACTGATGATTGCCAGCGCTTTGGCCATGTCGCCGCGCGTGCTGCTGCTCGACGAACCGGCGTCGAGCCTGACGCCCGGCGAGATCGAGCACATGAAGGCGCTCATTCTCGGGCTGCGCCAGCGCGGCATCGCCATCCTGCTCATAGAGCACGTCCTGCCGCTGCTGATGTCGGTCTGCGACCGGCTTATCGTCCTCGACCAGGGCCGGGTGATCGCCCAGGGGCTTCCGGCCGAAGTCGTTGCCGATCCAAAAGTGATCGAAGCCTATCTGGGGCAGGCACGATGACGGGCACGCTTCTCCTCGACGTCAGGGGCCTCGATGGTGGCTACGAGCCGCTGCAGATCTTCCGCAAGATCGACCTTTCGCTGGTGCAGGGCGCGAGCGTGGGGCTGTTCGGCCCGAACGGCCACGGCAAGACGACGTTCCTGAGAACCTTGTCCGGTATTATCGATCCGTGGGACGGGGATATTTTCTTCGACGGCGTCCAGCTCAACCGGCCGGGTGCGCGCGGCAGCCGGCGCTGGCGCAATTTCAACTACGACGCCATAACCCGGCGCCGGATGGATCCGAAAGCGGTGGCGCGTGCCGGGCTGATCCATGTCCCGCAGGGAAACCTGCTGTTCCCGGACATGACGGTCGCCGAAACGCTGTCGATTGCGCCCTATGCTTCACGCGGGCGCGCCAACGCGACGGAGACGCTGGACACGGTCTTCCGGCTCTTTCCCCGGGTGCACGAGCGGCTCGGCCACAAGATACGCTTCCTTTCGGGCGGCGAGCGCCAGATGGTGGCCATAGGCGTCGGGCTTATGGCGGCGCCGAAGCTTCTCATCCTCGACGAGCCGACGCTGGGCTTGTCGCCCAAGCTGCGCGGGGAGCTCGCGTCGGCGATCCAGACCATCCGGGGATCCGGCGTACCGCTGATCGTGGTTGATCAGGACATCGCCTTCCTCGAGGAACTGATCGACACGCTCTACCTCTTCGATCACGGCCGCATCTCGCGACGCATCGAGAAGGCGGACATGCCCACGCATGAAGAGATCATGAAACTGATGTTCGGCGAGGATCACCATTGACCCTTGAGACGCTCAACCTGATCCTGCTCGGCGGCATCGTGCTGGGCGCTCTCTATGCGCTGATGGCGACCGGCCTGGCGCTCGTATGGACGACGCTCGGCATCTTCAATTTCGCCCATGGGACGTTCATCGCGCTCGGCGCCTATATCGCTTGGCAGATTGCCAGCACCGAAGCCTCGGCCGCCGGCCTGCTGGCCGGGGCGGCGGTCTCCATCATCGGCATGTTCGTCATCGGCATGCTCGTCTACTACCTCCTCATCAAGCCTTTCGAACGAAGCCCGGACATCGTGGTGAAATCCGTCATCACCACGCTGGCGGGCGCGACCATCTTGGAAAACGTCATCAACCTCGTCTGGGGACCGCGCAACAAGCAGCTTTCTCCTCTGCTCGGCGGAGACATGTCGCTCTTCGGCATCACCATATCCCGCAACGAGATGGCGGTGGTGGCGCTGGCGCTCGTCATCCTGGCGGCGCTCGGCGTTTTCCTGCAGCGCGCGCCGCTTGGTCGCGCCATGCGCGCCGTGGCGCAGAACCGCGAGGCGGCGCAGCTGATGGGCATCGATGTCGAGCGGCTCTATGCGATCGCCTTCGGTCTGTCGGCGGCACTGGCGGCGCTGGCCGGCATCCTGATCGGCTCTACCCGCTTCATGAACCCTTCGATGGGCTCCGACCCGCTGATGAAGGCGCTGATCGTGGTGATCTTCGGCGGCATCGCGCGCTTCACGGGCCCGATCTACGCAGCCTTTATCGTTGGCCTGCTCGAGGCTATCATGACTTATCTCGTCGGCCTCTACTGGAGCCCGACAGTGCTTTTCGCCATCATGATCGTCGTGCTCGTCGCCAAGCCGGAAGGCCTGTTTGGCCGCTACAGGAAATCCGTCTGATGCGGTACAGCCCGTCCTTTGCCCGCGGTTCCGGGCTGATCCCGGTTCTGGTCGTCCTGGCCGTGCTGGCGCTTGTGCCGCTGCTTTCCTCGAACATGTATCTGCGGCATCTCCTCGTGCTGGCCTTCGTGTTCGGCATCGTGGCCTCGAGCTGGGACCTCAGCCTTGGGTATGGCGGCCTATTCAATTTCGCCCATGTCGCGCTCTTCACCATCGGCACCTACGCGTTCGGGCTGGTCGGCCAGACTCTCGGCCTGTCGCCATGGCTAGGCATAGCGTTCGCCGGGGTCGCCGCGGGGCTTGTCGCGGCCCTCATAACACTACCCATCCTCAGGCTTTCAGGCATCTACATCATCCTGGTGACCATCGCGGCCTCGCAGGTGCTCTACCAGATCATCATCAGCCAGTCCGACATCACCGGCGGCACGTCGGGCATGGTAAGCCTGCCGGCGCTCGATCTCTTCGGCTACCGCTTCAATCGCGGCGGCAAGGTCGGCTATTATTATCTGGCCCTGCTGATGCTGGTGGCCTCCACCATCATCCTCTACAAGATCACCCGCTCGCGTTTCGGCCGCGCCATCCTGGCCATGCGCGACCATAAATACTATGCCATCTCGCGCGGCATGTCGGAGACGCGCATCCGGCTGTTCACGCTGACGGTGAGCGCCGCGCTGAGCGGCGTGGCCGGCGGATTCTACGGCTCCTACATGCGCGTGGCCTCTCCCGACAATTTCGGCCTCGGGCTGCTTGGCCTGCTGCTCTCGATGCTTTTGCTCGGCGGTACCGGAACGATCTGGGGTCCGATCCTTGCGGCCTTCTTCGTGACCATGGTGTCGGAGGTCTTCGCTGCCTACGGCGCCTGGCGCAACATCATCATGTCGCTGTTGCTGATCGTCATCCTGATCTTCTATCCGGGTGGCCTGTGGGCCTTGCTGCAGACATTTCGTGAAGCGCTCGACGTGGTCCGTTCGCAGGCGACGGCCAGGCTGCGCCGCCGCTTCGGCCTCGGCCAGCGGGAAGCGATGACCGGAGCGCATGAGACGATGGTCGCCACCCGCCATGGCAGGATCGCCGTGGCCGACACCGGCGGCGACAAGCCGGCGCTTCTCTTCATTCACGGCAACTCCTCCGCAAAGGAAGTGTTCGCAAACCAGTTCAAGGCGTTCAGCGACCGCTATCGCGTGATCTCCTTCGACCTGCCTGGCCACGGCGTGTCCGACAACGCCGATCCGGAAAAGGACTATAGCGTCGAGGCCTTCGCCGACGTGGCCGAAGACGTGCTCAAGGCGCTCGGCGCGGCAAACCCCTTTGTGTTCGGATGGTCGCTGGGCGGCTATATCGCCATCGAACTCGCGGCCCGCGGCTATCCCGTGAGGGCGTTTGCCATTTCCGGCACGCCACCGCTCAGGGTGGTTCCGGAGGATGTCGGCCGCGCCTACGACGCGACCAGCCATTTCGTTCTGGCGAGCAAGACCTTCCTGTCGCCGGCCGAGAGCCGCGACTTCGCCGCGTCGACGACCGGTCCGAAAACGCCGGAGACGGCCCACCTCCATCGAGCCGTGCGAAGGACCGACGGGCGCGCCCGCGCCTATACGCTGGGCAAGCTCCAGATCGTGGACTGGCCGCGCCAGATGCGTTTCCTACGCTCGGCCGCGATGCCATTCGCCATTCTGAACGGCTCGGACGATCCGTTTCTGGACCATCGGTATTTCCGGCACCTCAAGCTCGAGCAATGGACCGGCGAGCCGGACGACATCCAGGACGGCAAGCACGCACCCTTCCTGCTGAAGCCGGCGATCTTCAACGAAAAGCTTGCTGCTTTCCTGCGCGCCGCTGAAGCAAGAAGCCGTCATGGTGCCGACGCGGTCGCCTGATGTCCTGAACACGGAAAGCTGCCGTGAGTGTCGGGGCGCCAAGTTAAAGCGGTCCAGCTTGCAGGGAACACCGCTTACGAAGGCTTTCGGCGCTTATCGGTCTCGTTGGACCAATGCGCAAAATCTGTGAAACGCGCGAAAAGCGAGCTCATAGCTTTGAATGGACACAGGTGTACATTAACGCTAAGTGTGTGCTTGGCGCTGCTTTGCGGTGTTCGGCACCAACGGCAGGTATCTTAAGAGGCGATCGATGCACATGTTCGAGCTGGAGGCCCGGCGACCAAGCCCTTGCGGTGGAGCGACGTCACTGGCTTCTGACGGCGGTTTGGGCGCATGACGAGGCAGTATTCGGCGCTTTCGCTCTTCAAGGAGGGCATCGCCGGTCAGACCGGTTGGGAAAAGGCCTGGCGCTCTCCTGATCCGAAACCGCGCTACGACGCGATCATAGTCGGCGGCGGCGGGCACGGCCTCGCCACCGCCTACTATCTCGCCAAAAATCACGGCGTCACCAACATCGCGCTCTTGGAGAAGGGGTGGATCGGAGGCGGCAATACCGGCCGCAACACGACGGTGGTGCGTTCGAACTACTTCTACCCGGAAAGCGCGGCGATCTACGGGCTGGCCCACAGCCTCTACAAGAGCCTTTCGACAGACCTGAACTACAATGTGATGTTTTCCGCGCGCGGCATCCTCACGCTCGCGCACAGCGAATCCGCAATGGAAACCGCCGCGCGGTCGGTCAACGCCATTCAGGTCAATGGCATCGATTGCGAGTTGTTCTCGGTCGAGGACGTGCGTCGCGTCGTGCCGATCTACAATTTCAGCCCGGACACACGCTTCCCCGTCTATGGCGGCACCTGGCAGCCAAGCGGCGGCACCGCCCGTCATGACGCTGTCGCCTGGGGCTACGCCCGCGCGGCGAGCCGTCTCGGTGTCGACATCATCCAGAATTGCGAGATTTCCGATTTCATCATCGAGAATGGGCGGTGCCGCGGCGTCGTCACCTCGCGCGGCGCAATCCGGGCCGAGCGTACAGGCATGGCGGTGGCCGGCCATTCGTCGGTGCTGGCGGCGAAGGCGGGCTTCCGGCTGCCGGTCAATTCCTATGCGCTGCAGGCCTGCGTGTCCGAACCGGTCAAGCCGATCATCGACACGGTGGTGATCTCGCCCGACACCGGCGTCTATGTCAGCCAGTCGGACAAGGGCGAACTGGTGATCGGCGGCGCGCTCGACCGCATCCCGTCCTATGGCCAGCGCGGCAATCTGCCGGTGCTGGAAAGCGTGATCGCCGGCATGCTCGAAATGTATCCGATCTTCGGCCAGCTCAAGATGATGCGGCAATGGGCCGGCATCGTCGACGTCGTCCCGGATTCCTCGCCCATCATCGGCGAGTCGCCGCTGCCCGGCCTTTTCCTCAATTGCGGCTGGGGCACGGGCGGTTTCAAGGCTATTCCCGCCGGCGGCACCCTGCTTGCCCATCTGCTTGCCACCGGCAGGCATCACGACATCAGCCGGCCCTTCGATCTCGACCGCTTCGCCCGCGGCCGCCTGATCGACGAAGCGGCCGGCTCCGGCATTGCCCATTGAAAGTGTAGAAAAGATGCAGCTCTTTCCCTGTCCGTTCTGCGGGCCGCGCGAAGAAAGCGAATTCCACTATGGCGGCGAGGCCGGCAATCTGCGGCCCGACGGCAGCGACGCGACCGCGGAGCGCTGGGCCGGTTATCTCCACATGCGCGACAATCCGAAGGGGCCGACGCGAGAGATCTGGGTGCATACGACATGCGGCGAGTTCTTCGCGATGAGCCGCGACAGCGTCAATCACAAGGTGTCGGGCTCTTCCGTGCTCGGCGAAGCGGAGCACGGCGCATGAGCGCTTCCCGTCTCACCACCGACGGCAGCGATATCGACCGCGACCGCCCGTTGAGCTTCACCTTCGACGGCAGGCGCGTGCAGGGTTTCGCGGGCGACACGATCGCCTCCGCCTTGCTCGCGAGCGGCCAGGCTGTGGTCGGCCGCAGCTTCAAATACCATAGGCCGCGCGGCATCTGGGGCTCCGGCGTCGAGGAGCCCAATGCGCTGGTCGATGTCGAGAGCGCGATCGGCCGCGTGCCGAATGCGCGCGCGACGACCGTGCAAGCCGTCGACGGCATCAAGGTCAAGAGCGCCAACGCTTCGCCGACGGCCGAGACCGACCGCAACGCCGTTCTGGATCGCTTCGCCCGCTTCCTGCCCGCCGCCTTCTACTACAAGACCTTCATGTGGCCGGACTGGCACCTGTTCGAACCGCGCATCCGAGCCATGGCCGGACTTGGCATCGTCGATCCGGACTGGAAGCCGCGCCAGGTCTCGGACCAGATCAACCATCATTGCGACGTCCTGGTGGTCGGCGCCGGGCCCGCAGGCCTTGCCGCGGCAGCCAGCGCGGCGGCGGCCGGGCACTCGGTCGTCCTGGTCGACGACAAGACGCATCCCGGCGGGTCGCTGCGTCACCGCGCCGGTGAGGTCGATGGCGTCGAGGGCAAGGCGTGGGTCGACGCCGCAGTTGCGAGGCTGAAGAGCGATGGCCAGCTCGTGCTCAGCGATACGACCGCTTTCGGCCTTTACGACCACAATCTGGTCGCGCTCAACCAGCGCCACTCCGACGGCAGGCCGGACACGCTTTGGCGCGTGCGGCCCCGCCGCATCGTGCTGGCGACAGGCGCGATCGAACGGCCTGTGCCGTTCGCCAACAACGACCTTCCGGGAATCCTCTCCGCCGACGCGGCGCTCAGCTATCTGCGCCGGCATGGCGTGCTTGTCGGCCGGGAAATCGTGGTCGCGACCAACAACGACAGCGCCTATGAACCTGCCTCCGCGCTCGCCGCTGCCGGCGCTTCGGTGACGGTGGTCGACTGCCGGCGCGACGGCGGCGCGCAAGGACGAGCCGATATTCGAGTCGTGGCTGGGCGCACGATCACGGCGGCGCGCGGGCGCAACGCCGTCCAGGGAGTCCTGCTGGACGACGGCACGACGCTTGGCGTCGACTGCGTCCTCGTCTCCGGCGGCTGGACACCCACTGTGCACCTGTTCTCGCAGGCGAAAGGCAAGCTCGCCTGGAGCGATCAGCTGGCGGCTTTCATCCCTGGCGAAGCCGTCGACGGGATTGGCGTCGCCGGCGCCGTGGCCGGCACGGTCTCGCTTTCGGATGCCTTGGCCAGCGGCGCCGCGGCTCCCGGCGACTTCGGTTCGTCGACGCCGGCGCCTCGCGGCACCGGGGCGGAAGCATCGCTCGGCGTCGCCGGCCTGTGGCCGAAACCCAAGGCAAAGGGTCGCGTCTGGATCGACTATCAGAGCGACGTCACCGCAAAGGATGTCGAGCTCGCGGCGCGGGAGAACTTCGTCTCCGTCGAGCACCTGAAGCGCTACACCACGCTCGGCATGGCGACTGACCAGGGCAAGACCTCGAACCTGAACGGTCTTGCGCTGCTGGCTGACATCACCGGGCGCGGCATCGCGGAAGTCGGCACCACGACCTACCGGCCGCCATTCACGCCTGTCCCCTTCGCCAGCCTTGCGGGAGCGCGCCGGGGCAGCATGCACGCTCCGGTCCGCCGTCTGCCGCTGGAGGCAAACCATCGCGCCGCCGGCGGGGTGTTCCAGGAATATGGCGGCTGGCTGAGGCCTGCCTATTATGGCGGCGGTGAAGCCGGCGCCTCGATCCAGGAGGAGGCGCGGCGAGCCCGGCAATCCGTAGCGCTCTTCGACGGTTCGACGCTGGGCAAGATCGAGGTGATCGGCCCGCGCGCGGCCGAGTTCGTCGACTTCATCTATTACAACACCATGTCGACCCTGAAGCCGGGCCATTGCCGCTATGGCTTCATGCTGTCGGAAAATGGCGTCGTCTTCGATGACGGCGTCCTGGTCCGCCTGGACGAGCATCGCTTCATCGTGTCCTGCTCGTCCTCGCATGTCACCGCGGTCCACGCGCGCCTCGAGGAATGGCGGCAGGACCGCTTCGGCCGCGACGCGCTCTATATCCACAATGCCACCGCGCACTACGCCACCTTGACCGTTTCGGGTCCGAATGCGCGCCAGGTCGTGGAGGCGCTCGATCTGGGTGTAGCACTTGACGATGCCAGCCTGCCGCATATGGCCGTCGCCGCCGGCCGCTTTGCCGGCGACGAGGTGCGCATCGCCAGGGTCTCCTTCACCGGCGACCGCAGCTACGAGATCTCCATCCGCGCCGACCGGGCGGAGGCGCTGTGGGCGAGGATGCAGCAGGAGGGCCGCGCCTTCGACGCCGTTCTGCTGGGACTTGAATCGCTGATGATCCTGCGCGCCGAGAAGGGGTACATCGTCATCGGCAAGGACACGGACGGAACCACCATGCCGCACGATCTCGGCGTCGCCGGACCGCGGACCAAGCGCGCCAACGAGTTCGTCGGCCGGCGCTCGCTTTTCACCGAAGCCGGCAACGGCATGGACCGCAACCAGCTTGTCGGCCTTGCGCTGCGCAAAGGCGAGGCGCCGCTTGCGACCGGCGCGCATGGCGTGGAGAAGCGCGACGGGCGCCTCAGGAGCATCGGTTTCGTCACCTCCAGCTATCAAAGCCCGACCCTGGGACGCCCTGTCGCCCTGGCGCTCATCGAACGGGGCGCGGCGCGGCACGGCGAAACGATCGACGTTCAACATCTGGGTGTCGTGCGGCAGGCGACGATCGTCGCGCCTTGCGCCTTCGATCCGGAAGGGAGCCGGCTCCATGCGTAACCTTGCCGAAAAGTGGCCGGCGGCGCCGGATTGGTCCACCGCTACGCTCAGCAAAGGCAGCGTCGGCATGCGAACGCTTGGCGGGCTGAACCAGCTTCTGGTCAGCGGCGACCTCGCCGCCTGGTCGAAGGCTTCGGGGCTTGCTGGCGAGGGCGTCGGCGCCGGCGCAATTGCCAGTGGCGACAGATACATGGTGCGGATCGCGCGCGACCGTGTTCTTGCGGTCGCGGAGCAGCCGTTCCCCATTGCGGCCGGCTGGCACGCGGCCGGTTTCGCGGTGACGGTCATGGATGCCGGACTGCATGTCTTCGAGATCGAGGGGCCGAACCTGGATCGCCTGATCGCCAGGGGCACCGCGCTCGATCCCGGAGCGGCAAGCCGCTCGGCTTCGATCCTTTTTGCCGGCGTCGGCGTTCTCTTCTACCGGTTCGGGAACCCCCATCGGGCGCGTCTCCACGTCGACCGGGGCCTTGCCCCGTATCTTTGGGAGTGGCTTGAACAAGTGCAAGTATTGTAGCGTGGTGGTTTCAGGTCTATCTAGCCGGCGTTCAAACTTGGCCGGTCCGCTATGTTCTCTGATTCCAGTGCTGATGAAGTCGTGCGGCGGTCCGGTCTGATCGGCAACACCAAAGTGACGCGCGAGGACTGGATGAACCTCGCGCTGGAGACGTTGATCTCCGAGGGCGTGGAGGCGGTGCGCGTGCTGGCGCTCGGGCAGAAGCTCAACGTCTCACGTTCCAGTTTCTACTGGTACTTCAAGAGCCGCCAGGACCTGCTCGACCAGCTGCTGGATTACTGGCGCAATAACAACACCCGTTTCATCGTCGAGCAGGCCGGCCGGCCGGCCGCGTCGATCACGCAAGCCGTGCTCAATGTCTTCGAGTGCTGGCTGGACGAAACGCTCTTCAATCCGCGACTTGACTTCGCCGTGCGCGCCTGGTCGCGCCAGTCCGCCGACGTGCATCGGGTCGTGAACGAGGAGGACGACGCGCGCGTCGAAGCCATCCGGGCGATGTTTTCACGGCATGGTTATGAAGCCACTGAAGCGTTCGTGCGGGCGCGCGTGCTGTACTTCACGCAGATCGGCTATTATTCGCTCGAGATCGTCGAACCGGTAAGCAACCGTCTCTTCCTGACGCCGGCCTACCTGCTCACGCACACGGGCGAAGCTCCTCGCGAAGGAGAGGTGGAGTCCTTCGCCAAAAAGATACTGCCGAGACGTCCCGGCTGAGCAGTCCTGCCATCCACGATCGCATCAATTCAGATCGCGTGGAAACTCCTTGACCTCTTCGCGGTCGACCACGACCTCGTCGCCGGCGCGTGCGATGAGATGCGTTTCCATGCGCCAGACATCGTGCAGCGCGCGCACCGTGGCGGAGACCGAAACGCCGGCGCTCCAGTCGCCGCGCGAATAGGTCTTGTCCCACGTCACGGTCCCGCGCGCCGAGTTCGGATCGTCCGGATAGACGACGAAGATCTCGGTCTGTCTCTGCGACAGGGTCATGCCGGTGTGTGGATGGCGCACCGTTCCGGCGTCGATGACGACCGAATAGCTCGTCTCGCCGGTGATCTGGTCCGTGGTCACCTCGCGCCGGAAAGGCTCGCCCGCCTTGATCGCTTCCTGCGCCATCGGCGTGGCGCTTTCCGGTCCCTCGAATTCCGGGAGTGTCTTGTCGAGCGGCTGCGGCTTGCGCACCGGCAGGAATAGCCTGCTGCCGGCGCAATGGATCGACAGCGTCGCCTTCTCCGGTCCCGGAAAGACGATCGGCCAATGCGCCGTTGCAACGGCAAGCCGGATGCGCTGGCCCTTCTCGAAGCGCTGGCCGCAGCAGCGCAATTTGAAGCGCACCGTTTCGGCCTTGCCTGGCGTCATCGGTGCCAATTCGAGATCGCCATGCCGATGCGTGAGGTTGAGGATGCCGTAGCTGACGCGCGAGGCCGCGCCGTCTTCAAGCACGAGCGACAGCGTGGCCGAGATCAGCGCGACCGGCTTGTCCGAGGCGAGCTTCACCTCGAATTCCGGGAAGCCGAGGATCTCCACGGCTTCCTCGAGAGGATCGGTTTCGAAGACGAGCGCGTTGCCGGCTTCCATGCGCTGGTCGACCGGCAAGGTCGGCAGGACGCCGTAGCCGCACCACGCGCCGGACGAGAGCCCCGCCGTCGAGGGCGAGCGGATCGTCAGCACGTCGTCGCTGCCCGCGCCCTCGGCAAGACGGCCGGGTGACAAGGCGAGCGCGCGCTCGCCGATGCCGGGTCCCGGCCATGACGGCTCGGCAACCCAGCGGCCTGGGCGCTCCTCATAGATGGCGGCCGGCGGCGCCGGCTCCTGCATCCAGGCGCGCAGCATGGGTTCGTCGGCGATGCCGGTGTCGATGCCCTTGAGATACTGGTCCCACCAGCGCAGGCATTCCTGGAGGAAGCCCATGCGCGGGCCCGGCATGGCGAAGTGCGGGTATTTGTGGCCCCACGGGCCGATCAGTCCCTTGCGGACACCCGGCAAGCTTTCAAGCATGCGGAAGATCGGGTTCGGATAACCGTCCGCCCAACCGCCGACGGCGTAGACCGGGATTTCGACGTCGGAATAATCCTCGCAGATCGAGCCGTGCTTGTAGAAGTCGTCGCGGCGCTGGTGCTCGAACCAGTCCTGCATCCAGATGCCGTTGCCGTCGAGGCGACCCTCCCACATCTCGCGCCAGCGGTCGCCGACGATCAGCGGGTCGGGAGGCGTCATGGCGATCGCCCAGGCCGTGGTGCCCCATATCAGATTGTCGCACATTTGCGCGCCGCCGAGATAATGGACGTCATCGTTGTAACGGTCGTCGGTGGAGCAGAGCGAGATGACCGCCTTCAGCGCCGGCGGGCGGCGGGCGGCGACCTGGAGTCCGTTGAAGCCGCCCCAGCTGATGCCGATCATGCCGACCGCGCCCGAGCACCAGGGCTGCTTCGCCAGCCATTCGATGACGACGAGACAATCGTCCTGTTCCTGCTTTAGATATTCGCCCTTGCAGACGCCTTCGCTGTCGCCGGTGCCGCGCATGTCGACACGCACGCCGGCATAGCCGTGGCCGGCGAAATAGGGATGGGTGAGCGCGTCGCGCTCCACCGTTCCGTCGCGCTTTCGATAGGGCAGGTATTCGAGGATGGCCGGCACCGGATCGGCTTCGGCGTTCTGCGGGAGCCAGATGCGTGCGGCGAGCTTCACGCCGTCCGGCATCGGGATCCACAAGTTTTCGATCTGGCGGACCTTGCGCGGGAAATCGGTGACCACGCGGATGTCTTTCATCGGACGGACCTTCTCTTAACTTGCGGCGATTGCCTCGACGGCGCTTGGGCCGGCATTGAGCGGGAAGTGACAGGTGAGCCGGCTCGAGCCGACTGCGGACGAGGTCGGCGCCTGCGTTGTGCAGATGTCTTGCGCGAACGGGCAGCGTGTGTGGAACTCACAGCCCGAAGGCCTGTCGAGCAGTGACGGTACTTCGGCCGGCAGCGCGATGCGGTTATGCACCTTGTCGGGATCGGGCTCGGGGTTCGCGGACAGCAGCGCGGCCGTGTAGGGATGATGCGGCGCCCGGAAAATCGCCTCGGTCTCGCCTTCCTCGACAAAGCGCCCGAGATACATCACCGCCATCCGGTCGGCGATCTGGCGCACGACGTGCAGATTGTGCGTGATGATGAGCATCGACAGGCCCATGCGGTCGCGCAGGTCGTTGAGCAGGTTGAGCACCTCGCCCTGGATCGATACGTCGAGCCCGGCTGTCGGTTCGTCGGCGATGATCAGCACCGGGTCGAGCGCGACGGCCCTTGCGACGCCGACCCGGCGCGCCTGGCCGCCGGAGAGCTGGTGCGGATAGCGCTCGGCGAAATCGCGCGGAAGCCCGACCAGGGCGAGCAGGCGCTCCACCTCGGCTTCGAGGCTGCGGCCGGACAGGCCGTGGATGGCGAACGGCTCCGCCAGCAGCGAACGGACGCTGAGGCGCGGCGACAGCGAGCCGACCGGGTCCTGGAACATCATCGACATCTTGCGGCGCAGCGGCTTCCATTCCGCCTTGGTCAGCTCGTTCAGCTCTCGGCCCTCGAAGCGGACCGAACCGCCAGCCACCGCCTGCAGGCCGTTCACGGCGCGCGCGAGCGTGGTCTTGCCCGATCCGGACTCGCCGACCAGCGCAAGCGTCTGGCCGCGCTCCAGCGTGAAGCCGACACCGGCGACGGCCTCGATCTCCGTCCGCCGGCCGGCCAACGCGCTCATCATGCCGCCGACGCGGAAGCGCACGCGAAGATCGGAAACGGAAAGCAGAGGTTCTGTCGTCATGCGGCCGCTCCGGCCGTTTCATCGGTGTGCCAGCATCGCGCGATGTGCGACGCGCTCAGCGCGGTATCGGGCGGCATCGCGGAGCAGACATCGTCCGCGAGCTCGCAGCGTGCCTGGAAAACGCAACCCTTGGGGCGGTTACGCAGGTCCGGCAGCGTGCCGGGAATGGTGGGCAGCCGCGGCTCGCGCCGCGAGAGCCTTGCCGGATCGCAGGCGAGCAGCTTCTTCGTGTAGGGATGTCGCGGGTTGTGGAAGATGTCGCGGGTCGAGCCGCGTTCGACCACTTCGCCGGCATACATGACGATCATCTCGTCGCACAGTTCCGCGATGACGCCGAGATGATGCGAGATGAACAGCACGGAGCAGCCGATCTGCTTCTGCAGGTCCTTGAGCAACTCGATGATGGCGACTTCGAGCGTGGCGTCGAGAGCCGTTGTCGGCTCGTCGGCGATCAGCAGCGAAGGTTGCATCAGCAGCGCCATGGCGATCGCGATGCGCTGCTTCATGCCGCCCGAGAATTCGTGCGGAAACTGCGCCAGCCGGCGCTCAGGATCGGGAATCCGGACCTTGCGCAGCATCGCGATGGAGAGCGCGTCCTTCGCCTTGCGCGACAGTCCGGAGCGGTACTGGATGTCGCGCATCTGCTTGCCCACGGAAAGCACCGGGTTCAGCGCCCCCATCGGGTCCTGGAAGACGGTTGCGATCTTCTGGCCGCGCAACGCCCGCATGCCTGTGTCGTCGAGACGGACGAGATCGCTTTTGCCCTCGAACAGAATCTGGCCCGACGTGACCCTGCCGTTGTCTGCGAGCAGGCCGAGAATGGCGTTGATCAATGTCGATTTTCCGCAACCCGACTCGCCGACGACGCCGACGATCCGGTTCGTCGGCACCTCCAGGCTCACCTTGCGCAGCGCCTGCAACGTGCCGGCTTCGGTGGCGAAGTCGACGCTGAGGTCCTTGACGTCGAGGACGGTCATCCGCGCCTCTTCAGCCGGGGGTCGAAAACGTCGCGCAGGGTCTCGCCGAGGAAGGTGAAGCCGAGCGTTGTGAGGATGATCGGCAGGCCGCCCGCGACCAAGATCCAGTATGAATCGCGGATGTTGACGAAGCCGTCGTTCAGGATCGCGCCCCAGCTTGGCAGAGGCGGTCTGACGCCGAGGCCGAGGAAGCTCAGACCGGCCTCGATCGCCACGACGACCGGGATGTCCATCGACGCGAGGATGAGGATGGGGCCGATAACGTTGGGCAATATGTGGACGGTGAGAATGCGCGCGGTGCTTGCGCCCATCGAGCGCGCCGCCATCACATGTTCGGCGGACTTCAGCACGAGCGTCTGTGTCCTGATGATGCGGGCATAGCCGGGCACGTTGACCAGCACGACCACGATCAGCACCGCAAGCAGCGAAGGTCCGGTCAGCGTGACCAGCGTAAGCGCCAGCATCACGGTCGGGAAGCTCTTGATGGCATCGAAGAGCAGGAGCATCAGATTGTCGAGCCAGCGCGGCCCGTAGCCTGCGATGAGCCCAAGCGCGATGCCGCCGATGAGCGACAGTCCGGTCGCGCCAAGCGCAATGGCCAGCGCGATGCGGCCGCCATGGAGCACGCGCGAGAACAGATCGCGCCCCAGATGGTCCGTGCCGAGCAGGTGATGCAGGCTTGCGGGCGCGAAGCGCTCGGCCGGGGCGAGTTTCGTCGGTGGGTAGCTGCTGAGCACGTCGGCGAAGAGAGCCGAGAGAACGACGATCACGACCAGGGTGAGACCGAACGCGCCGAGCGGCTCGCGAACGATGCGCCGAAGCACGCGGCCGATCTTGGCGACGCGCTGCCGTGATGGCCGGTCAATTAAGACTTGTTCTGACACGAGGGTCCAACGCACCAATGAGGATGTCGGCGAGAGCGTTCACGACGACGAAGAAAACGGTCGTCACCAGAACGGCGCCGGTGACGACCGGATAATTGCGTACCGAGATCGCCTCGTAGACCAGCTTGCCGATGCCGGGGCGGGCGAAGACGATCTCGGCGAAGACGGCCGAAGACACCATATTGCCGATGCCGACGCCGAGCAGCGTGACGGTCGGCAGGATGGCGATACGCAAGGCATAGGAATAGGTGATGCGCCGATCCGTCAGGCCGAAAGCGCGCGCGGTGCGGATGTGGCTGGCTTCCAGCGTTTCCAGCATGGAAGCGCGCACCATGCGCGCGATGTAGCCGACCCAGCCGACGCCGATTGCGAGCGAGGGCAGGGCAAGGTGCTTCAGCTGGCTGGCGAGATTGCCTGGCTCGCCGGCGCCGATGGCCGGCAGCCACTGCAGGGCCACGGCGAAGATCAGCAGGGAATAGATCGCGATGACGAAGGATGGCACCGCGATGACCGCGACCGACAGGATGCCGATGACGCGGTCGACGAAGCCGCCGCGCCGCACCGCCGCGATGCAGCCCAGCGGAATGCCGAGCAGCACCGACCATGAGATCGCGCCCGCGATCAGCGCCAGTGTGTACGGCAACTGCTCGAACACGACGTCCAGCACCGGCCGCCCGGACAGCACCTCGGTGCCGAGGTCGCCGCGCAACGCGGACAAATAGAACCGGAGGAACTGGATCCAGATCGGCTGGTCCAGCCCCATGCGGCTGCGCAACGCCTGAACCATCTCGGGCGTGGCGCGCGGTCCGAGCGCCACGGATGCCGGGTCGCCCGGGATCACATAGATCATGGCGAACAGCATCACCATCGCGACGCTCACGATGATGATGCCCAGGCCCAGCCGTTTCAGCGCATAGCGGAGCATCTCAGGAGCCGGCCATTCCGCCCCATGCCGTGCCGTTGTCCATCACGTCAGGCAGGTTTGAAGTCCGCGAAGCAAGGCTCGCCATTCGGCTTGAGCCCGGCGGCAACGCTCTTGCGGTACATCACGCCGGTGACTTCATGGGTGAGGAAGACGTAGCAGCCGCTCTCCTCCATCAGGTCCTGCATCTTCTTGTACATGACGTCGCGCTTGGCCGGGTCGAGCTCGATCTTGCCTTCGGTGACCAGCTTGTCGAATTCAGCGTTGCTGAACTGCTCCCAATTCCACTCACCGATCTGGCTGGTCGTGTACCACTCCGTCGCCCAGCTCGGATCAGGCTGCATCGAGAAGCGCGACAGCACCATCTGGAGCTTCTTGTAATAAGGGTTTTGCTTCGACCCCAGCGTCCAGAACGTGCCGCTGTCATTCTGCTTGATTTCGACGTTGATGCCGATGTCCTGCAGGTTCGCCTGCACGACCTGCGCCGCCGACAGGCGTTCCGCCTTGTTGAGGATGTCGAGCGTGACGGTGACGCCGCTGGCGCCGGCCTTGTTGACCAGCTCGCGAGCCTTGTCGGGATCGTATTCGTAGAGATTCTTCTCGCGATGGCCGACCAGGCCGGGCGCGATGATGCCGGTGGAGGTGGCGGCGGCGCCGAAATAGGCCGCGTCCACCACGGCCTTGCGGTCGACGCCATACTGCACGGCGCGGCGCAGGTCCGGATTGTCGAAGGGCGCCGCGATCTGGTTCATGCCGAGCCAGACGAAGGCCAGCGATGGCTTCTCGACCACGACGGTGTCCGCCGGCGGCGTTTCCTTCAGCCGCTTGATCGAGGACACGGCCGTCCAGGTGTAGTCGAGGTCGCCTGCCTCATAGCCAAGCTCGGCGGTCTTTTCGTCCTCGATCGGATGGACGTGGATCTCGTCGTAGCCGCCCTGCTCGTATTTCCAGTCCGGGTTGCGCACGAGCACGGTGCGCTGCTTGGGCGTCCATTCCTTGAGCAGATAGGGGCCTGACTGCGCCACGGGTTTCACGCCGAGCTTGCCGCCAGCCTCGGTCACGGCGCGCTTGGACAGGATCGTGCTCGACGGCGTCGGCAAGGTCGAGGTCCACAACGGCGCGAACGCCTTGTTCAGATGGATGATGCCCGAAAGCTTGTCCTTGACCTCGACTTCCTTGAGCGTCGCCCAGTCGCCCGCATAAGGGGACTTGTTGGCGGGATCGGCGAGGCGCTCGATCGAGAACTTCACGTCCTCTGCGGTCAGCTGACCGAAACCGTCGGTGAAGCCGATATTGTCGCGCAGCTTGAAGGCGATCGTGAGTGGGTCGAGCTGGTCGATCTTCTCCACCGCCATCGGCTTCCAGCCCCAGCTGTCACCGGGTGTGGCGACAACCAGGCCGGCGAAAATGACGTTGGTGATGTCGCCTTCGGGCGCGGCCAGGCGAAAGGCCGGATCCAGCGTCTGGATATCGCCGTATGAGCGCACCTTGAGGATGGAACCCGTCGCTTGCGAGCGTTTCGTCGAATAGATCAGCGAGGCAAGGCTTAGCGCACCGACGCCGGCCAGCACGCCGCGGCGCGTCATGTTGATGTTTGCGGTTTCGATCATGCTCTGCCCCTCTTGATTTATTTTGTCCGCCGGCATCGGCCCGGCTTCGGGAGATCCTTCCAAAGGCCCCCGTTTCGATCAGCCTGCCCCGGCTATACACATATGTCTAGTGAAAAAAATGCATCCTGTGCCGTCGGACCGGACGCGTTTTATCCGCGACCGACGCGATTGCCATTTCGATCGGCTATTTCCAGATCTCGCGCGCCAGCCGCATGAAGTTGCCGCCCATGACGTCGCGAACAGTGCGTTCCGGATGGCCGCGGCGCAGCAGCACCTCGATAAGCTCCTTCGTCTGGCCCGGGCTCGAATAGGTCGTCTTGCCTTCGGGATATTCGTTCTTCGGCCAGAAATGCGGATTGCTGGAGATGATGTCCTCGATGCCTTCGACCTCGACCGGGAAAGCATAGTCGAGCCCGATGCCGACATGGCGCGGGCCGGCAAGGTCGATCAGATATTCGACGTGGTCGGCCAGCCGCTCAGAATCGGTGCGGCCCTCGCCGAGGAAGCGGTTGAGGCCCACGACGCCAATGATGCCGCCGGTACGGGCGCAAGCCTTGATCTGGTCATCGGTGATGTTGCGCCCGTGAGCGCACAGCGCCTTCGGGTTGGAGTGCGAGAAGATCACCGGCCGGTCCGTATATTCCATCACGTCCATCGTGGTGCGATAGCCCGTATGGGTCACGTCCACGAACATGCCGAGGCGGTTCATTTCGTCGATTACCTGCCGGCCGAATGCGGTCAGACCTGTGTCCTCATCGTGGCACCCGCCGCCGGCGAGATTGTTGCGGTTGTAGGCGAACAGCATCTGTCGCACGCCGAGGCGATGGTAGAACTCGACCATTTCGACCCGGCCGTTCAGCGCATTCATGCCTTCGATGTCGAAAGTGACCGCCAGCTTGCCTTGCGCCTTCGCGGCGAGGACTTCGTCGGCCGACGAGACGAGCGCGTAGTCGGCCGGACGCGCCAGGATCCAGTGCCGGAAACAGGCAAGCGTGGCGACTGTCTTTTCCCAGGGCAGGAGATCGAAGCCGACATCGATGGAAAGATAGTCGACGCCTGCGTCGCGCCAGATCCGCAGATTGTTCAGGTCCGCGGCCGGGTCGGGCATGAAGCCGGAATGCGCATCCCAGATGACTTCGCTCTTCAGGATCGACTGGACTTTGTCGTCAAGGTTCATCGCGTCTTTGTCCGGTTGTTACGTCGCTTCGAAATCTGCGCGTTCCAATCATGGCGGGTCAACCGCCCATCGGGCCGTCAAGGCCCTTGGCCCAATCTAATGTACACCGGTGTCTAGACAATGCTCCGACTGCCGTTATGGTTGGGTCCGTGAGCTTGCCGTGGCGATAGCGCCAGGTTGAGCGCGGTGTCGGGAAGTCGAGATGAGCAGCGTGCGGAACTCCGGATCGATGATCGCGCCGATTGCCGGCCGGATGTCCGGGGATTTCCGCTCCGCCGCGGAATTCGCCGAGGCAGCGGGTTTGTACGCCGCCCTCTTCGGGCTGGACGGGCACGTCTTCGCGGCTCGCTCTCTTTGCGGTCACGCCTCCAGCGATGCGATGTTTTTCATCGGCCAGAGCTTCGAGGGCGGCCTCGATAGCCCGCCGGTCAGCCGTCTCTATCAAATGCGGCGCGGCGATCACTCGCCTCAACGGCTCAATGATGCGGAGACCAGGCAAATCAGTCCTGCGCCGGACGGAGAGAGCCTGGCGGTCGCCTACGCCGGTGGAGAGGCGGGCGTCGACCGCATCGAGATCTGGTCTGGCGGCGAAGGCACCGCGGTGGCGGATGTGCCCGGCCGGATCGAGCTGATGGACTGGGCGCCCGATGGCCAAAGGTTGCTGCTCGTCGTTGCCGGCGTCGGCGCGGATCTGGCTGGAATTCACGGTAGCTACGCGCAGAAGCAGAAGACGGATGCCCCCGCATGGCTGCCCGAAGTCGGTTGGGGCGAAGGTGAGGACCTTTGGCGCCGGGTTTGGCTCTGGGATATGAAGGCCGAACCTGCGCCGCTCACGTCGGCGCCGCTCAATGTCTGGGAAGCGAGCTGGTGCGGCGCCGACAAGATCGCCGCCGTGACCAGCGATGACCATGGCGAGGGCAGCTGGTATGCGGCGAAGCTTTCGCTGATCGACGCGAAGTCGGGATCGGCCGCCCTTCTTCACACGCCGCGCGACCAGATCGGCGTTCCTCGCGGCTCGCCCGACGGCGCCCGCATCGCCTTCATCCAGGCCTTCTGCAGCGATCGCGGCCTTGTTGCCGGGCAGCTGTCGATCCTAGATCCGTTCAGCGGCGAGGTTGCAGTCGTGCCGACCAATTCGATCGACGTCACCTCGATCGAATGGCGCTCCGCCTCCAGCTTGCATATGGCGGGCATCCGTGGCCACGAGACGGTGCTGGCCGATTGCGATGTCTCCAGCGCAGGGGTGACCGAACGCTGGTCGTCGACCGAATTGACCTGCGGCGAGTGGGCGCCCTCCAGCGTGCCGGTCGGGGCCGCGGGCTCACTCTTCATCGCGGAGGCTTATGACCGGGCTCCATTCCTGGCCGAAGTCGCCGACGGCGGACTGCGCGAAATCGCGTCGCTCATGGCGTCTGATGCGCAATCCGCAATGGCCGGCCGCGGCAAGGCCGAGCCGTTTTCCTGGCGTGCCCGCGACGGACTCGAAATCCAGGGCTGGCTTGTCCGCCCGCTGGCGGCAGCCGGGCCGACGCCGCTGCTGGTCGATATCCATGGCGGGCCGATCTCGTCCCATCGCAACCGCTGGATGGCGCGAACGCGTTCCGCTCCACTGCTCGTCTCGCGCGGCTGGACGATTTTCTTTCCCAACCCCAGGGGCAGCACGGGACGCGGGGAAGCCTTCGCCCGCGCCGTGCAGGGCGACATGGGCGGCGCCGATGCCGACGACATTTTGAGCGGCATAGATGCCCTGGTGGAGAAAGGCCTGGTCGACCCGGATCGCGTCGCCGTCACCGGCACCAGCTATGGCGGCTTCATGTCCGCATGGCTGCCGACGCGCAGCGGCCGCTTCGCCGCCGCCATTCCGATCTCGCCCGTCGGCGACTGGTACAGCCAACATCGCACGACGCAGATACCGGAATTCGACGCGCTGATGCTGGAATCCTCGCCATGGGAAGAAGGCGGCGCCTATTTTACCCGCAGCCCCGCCTTTTACCGGCAGCTCAGCAAGGTCCCGACGCTGGTCATGGCCGGCGGCATCGACAAGAGCACGCCGCCCGGCCAGGCGCTGGAGTGCCATTTCGCGGCCTTGCGCTCGGGTTCGCCAAGCGCGCTCGCGACCTATCCGAGCGCCGGCCATAGCCTGCGCGGCTATCCGGAATATATCGACACCGCCGCCCGCATCGTCTGGTGGCTTGACACCTATGTTGGCGGTTCTTCGACCGCGAAGATCTAAGGAGGAAGAGAAATGCCGGCAGCAAGCAACAGCAAGCATATCGTGGTCGTGGGCGGCGGCATCATCGGCTGCTCCACCGCCTACCATCTGCTGAAGTCGGGTGTGAAGAACGTGACGCTCGTGGAGGCAACCGAGCCGGGCGCGGCAACGACCAGCGCCGGCGCTGGCTTCGTCTCGCATTGGTCGGCCGGCATGATCCCGGCCGGCGAAGAAGGCCTTCGCCTGCAGCAATACGGCCTCGACTTCTACCGCATGCTGCATGAACTGGGTACCGAGATCGGCTACCGGCCGAACGGCACGCTGATCATGGCGCTCACGCCGCAGGGGCGCGAGGATTTCGTCATGCCGGTGCTCCGCTCACCCTATGCGCCGAAGGAGATGCAGGATCTGAACGCCGCGCAGATCGGCGAGAAGATGGGCGGGCTGGTCGATCCGGCGAAAGTTCATTCCGGCGCCTACAACCCGCATGGCATCCAGCTCGACACCAAGCTCGCGCTCGGCGTGCTGGTCAACGAGATCAAGAAGCTCGGCGGCGTCGTGCGCGACAGGACCAGGGTCCTGAAGATCGAGGACGCCGGCGGCAAGGTCACGCTGGAAACCGACCGCGATAGCATCGAGGCCGATGGCGTGGTCGTGGCGGCGGGCGCCTGGAACAACGAGGTCCTCGCCAGCCTCGACTGGCACCTGCCGCTGCTGCGGGTGCTGGCCACGCGCGTGGTCACCGACGATCGAGGCCTGCCCTCGACGCTGCCGACCATCCAGTGCCGCGAGTTGCGGCTTTGGCTGCGCGAAACCTTTGGCGCGATCATGTGGGGCACGGGCAGCCACTACACGCCGATGCATCGCCTGGAGGAGAGCGACCTCGAACCCGGCCAGCCGCATAATCGCGAGCTGATGCAGTCCATGGTCGATCACCAGATGGGCAAGCTGCAGGAAGTCTTCCCGCCGCTCCGCGGCTCGCAGGTCGCGAACTGGTCGCAGGGCATCCCCTGCTACACGCCGGACGTTGGCTTGATGGTCGGGCATGTGCCGGGCCACGCGAACATCGTCGTCGCGGGTGGCGACAACGAGACCGGCGTCAGCCATGGACCGGGCCTCGGCAGGCTGGCCACCGAGATCCTGCTGGACACGCCTCGCTTGGTCGATCCGGCGCGCTTCAGGGTCGACCGCTACGCGCGCGATGCCTTCCCGAGCGAGGAAGATGTCGAGGCCTCAATGCCCGCATGGAGCGCGCGCCACGGCGCCAGGCGTTTCGCCACCGCCGCGGAATGAGACCGGCGGCAGGTCAGCGGGTCGTCGCGCTGTCGAGCAGGGCTTGCGCCACCATCTGTTCGGTCGGCGTCGTCTTCCTGCGGGTGACGATGTAGAACGCATCGGCATGGCGGCGCGGAGTCCTGGTCAACCGCACCAATTGCCCGAGCCTGAGCTGCTCTTCGACGAAGCCGGCCCAGGCGAGCGCCGCGCCGCGGCCGGCTATCGCCTCATGCATCATCGACAGATAGCTGGAGAATGTCGGACCGGGCAGGCTCCGCGTAGTGCCGATCCAGGATCTCCAATTGTCGATCGCATCTTCGGGAGCTGCGAGATGCAGCAGCGGCACGTCGAGGAAGGATGCCGGATCCTCCGAGGCCAGAGCAGGGTGCCGTTCGAGGAAGCCCGGCGAGCAGACGGGAAACCACTCCCCGTCGAACAGCTTGCGGGCGGCGAGGCCAGGCCAAAGCTCGGGGCGTCCGAAGCGTATCGAAATCCCGACTTCCGGCCGGCCGAAATCGTCGGGATTGCTTGAGGTCAGCAGCGTGACACGGCCATGCGTGACGAGCGAGGTCACAAGGTCGAAGCGCGGCATCAGCCAAGCCTGGACGAGGTCGTAGCCGCTGGCGATGACGAGGGAATCGCGATCGGCCTCCTGCAGGCGCGCGACGGCGTCGCGGATCGTGCCCAGCCCGTCTCGTATCGCCTCGGCCAGCGCGGCGCCGTTTTCGGTCAGCGAGACGCGATTGCCCTTGCGGGCCAAAAGGTCCAGCGCGAGCCGCTTTTCCAGATTGGCGATGTGGCGCGACACGGCCGATTGCGCGATGGCAAGCTCCTCGGCGGCGGTCGTCAGGTTGCCGCGTCGCGCGGTCGCTTCAAATGCGACCATCGCGTTGAGCAAGGGGAGCGAGGCTTTGAGCGTCTTCATCGAGGATAAGAGTATTCCATGACTTTTTGAGATGGAAGCCTGCCAAATCCATGGTTGATGAGTGCCGCAATTCGCTGCAACCCTGATCAAAAGGCATTAGCCAGCCGGGGAGCCCGCCATGTATGCAAACGACAAGATGTTGTCCGGCCTCGATCGCGCGCGCGTGGTCAGGCTGATTGACGAGCATCGCAAGGACTGGTCGCTGCAGCAGGCCTTCTACCTCGACCCGGACATTTTCGCGCTCGAGCGCGAATTGTGGTTCCCTCGCCAATGGGTCATCGTCGCCCATTTGAGCGAAGTGCCGGAGAGGGGCAGTTACGTCATCCGTAAGTTGTTCGACGAGGAGATCATCGTCGCCCGTCATGGCGATGGCGAGGATGATATTGCCGCCTACTACAATGTCTGCACCCATCGCGGCTCGCGCCTGTGCGTCAAGGATGGCCGCGGCAAGCTGCTGGTCTGTCCCTATCATGCCTGGTCCTTCCGGCTGACCGGTGAGTTGCAGACCCGGCGCGACCTGCCCGAAGGCGTCGATGGCGACAGCCTCGGACTGCACAAGGTGCCGACGAAGGTGATGGGTGGTCTGGTGATATGCGGCCTCGATGCCTCCAGCCTGCCTGACATCGAACCGGCGGCGGCCGGGCTGACGGATCTTCTGCGCGAGAACGGGGTCGCCAACGCGCGCATCGTCGCGCGCAAGATTTACCTGACCAAGGCGAACTGGAAACTGGTGCTGGAGAATTTCCTCGAATGCTACCACTGCCGCCCGGCCCACCCCGAATATTTCCGCGTCAACGGCCATGTGAAGGTGACCGCCATGCGCGACGACTACAACGCCGCCGAATGGAGGCAGGAGATCGACGCCTGGCACAGCGTCATCGGCGACGCCGAGTTCCACAAGGGCGTGTGGGAGCCAGGCGACCTGGACACGATGCCCTACGCCATGCATCGCAAGCCGATCGGCTCGGGCCGCCTCACGCTTTCCGACGATGGCCAGCCGGTCTCGTGCCTGATGGGCGGGCGCGGCAAGTATGACGGCGGCGAGAACGGGTTCCGGATCGGCCGGCTTTCGTTCCTGAGCGCGCCCAACGACTATCTGACGATGTTCCAGATGATTCCGCGCAACGCCAACGAAACCGACGTGATCCTGACCTGGCTCGTCGACAAGGATGCCGATCCGGCCGTGGACGCCGACAAGATTTCTTGGATGTGGGACGTGACGACCGTCCAGGACAAGAAGATCACGGAAGACAACGCCGAAGGGATTGCCTCGCGCGCCTATCGCCCCGGGCCTTATACGCCGCTGGAGTCGCAGACCGCCTTTTTCATAGAGACCTATCTATCGCAGATGCGCACCCTGGTCACCGGCGAACGTAGGGAAGGGGACGAGGCTTGGGCTGCGCCGTCACAGCTCTATGCCTCGCCGCAAGCAGCCTGCAGGGCGCAAAAAAATGGCCAGGCCGCATCCTAGATGTTGTGACCACGATCCAAATGTGGGTTGTCGCCCCGCGATAATCGCTCGCTGGCGGCAGGCCGACACGCGCGAACAATGGTCAGGAGCAGCCCTGTCGCCTTGATAGGCGTTTTCAGCCTGATCGTCGTTCCGTGATCCCTGCCGCACGTCTGCAAGCCACCCTCGATCTTACGCACGAAGTCGATAGCGTCGCGCGTCCCGCGGATGCTGTCGTCCCGGCCTGGTTTCGCGCCCGACGCTATATCGGCGACAAGGACCGTGGTCAGATTTTGGTGTCGCTCTATGTGCTTCTCCGGCATCAAGGACGGCTTGGTTGGTGGCTGGTCAAGCATGGGCGCGAGGATATGCCCCGCACCTGGCTGCTCGCATGGCTCACGCCGAAGGAAGGCAGGGCGCCCGAACAGATCAAACGCTTGTTCAATGGGGTGAAATTCGCGCCTGCCATCCTGATGGATCATGAGCACGCGCTGCTGATCAAATTGCAGAGATGCACAATCGACCATCCCGGCATGCCGGAAGAGGTGCGCCTCGAGTGCCCGTCCTGGGCGGCCGATCCCCTACGGCGCCGTTTCAAGGAAGCGCATTCGTTCCAACCGAGCGCCGTCATCTCGGCGCGGTTCATCGACAGGAACGGCGCGCCCGTCCGGCATGAGGCCGGTGGCGGAACGATTTCTTTTTGGGCGCTGGCTAGGGTTTCCATCGGCAACGTAGAGGACGCCGCCAAAGTGGATGGTTCGGTTCCCGAATATTACTCGCAGCTCCGGCCCGGCGCAGCTTGACTGCCGCCGGTCGGGATACGTCGTTGCAGCAGTCCGAGTCGCCAATGCCATGGCACAGGTCGACCACAAAGTTCTGAATGACTGCTTTGCGACCGTCGGTGTCGACTTTCTGGTCCTCAGAGGTCGATTCTGGGAGCGGCTGGCGGTAAATATTGGGATAGTTCGTGTGTTTACCGCTTTTTATCTTCTATTCCTTCGCCGTAGGTAGACCAGACGCGCTCTGATCGCGGGCCGGAAAGGTCAGCTCATGACGCAACGGCGACTGACGTCTGCCGACGCGTGGACGACCGGTTTGCGCCTCAATGTCAGTCGTAGAGATCGACTTCGTAGGTTTCTGAAAGCAGTTCTTGCCGGCAATTACTACGTGTCGTGGCAGCGCCAAAACAGCCGGCCTCCTGACGCGGCGGTCAGGTTTTCGGCCCCAACGCGCCGCTCGCCTCTGTGAACGGGGTCGATTTCGCAGCTGGCTGCGACTGTGCTGCTAGCGCCGACTCGCGTCACGCGATGATGGCAGGCTTTTTCAACGTCTGGCTCGCGCCGGCTCCGTGTGCCGCGATCCGCTGAAGCTGCAATCCAGTCGCCGATCACCTACGGGCTTCTTCCGGCTGTCGCTGTGACGAGCGGGTCCGTCCGGCAACTGTTATCGGAGTCATCAATACCGGCATTCTTACAATGAATTGGCTGCATAAGGAAAGACAACGAAAATAAACGAAAAGAATGACGACTGCGAGGAATGAATGGCGGCGGAAACGACAACAAAGGACATGCAATGGATACAGGCGATCCGCGTTGACAGCCTGCCCGTCGGCGACGCGACGCGCATAGAGCACGCCGGGGCGTGCATCGCAATCTTCAATCTCGGCGGCAGATTTTACGCGACAGCCGGCGTCTGCACCCATGCACACGCATTTCTTTCCGAGGGCTACATCGATGGCCAGACGATTGAGTGCCCGCTGCATCAGGGACTGTTCCATATCCCGACCGGCATGCCGCTTTCGCCGCCCGTCACCGAGCGACTGAAGACCTACGAAACCAAGGTGGCGGACGGCTACGTCCACATCCTGGTGGGAGGAGGAGACTAGCACTGACTTCTTCGGGACATATCCCGAGCTGAAACCAAAATATGGGAGGAAACCTAATGCTGAAACTATCACGCCGTTATCTCTTGAAGACGGCTGCGACACTGACCGTGCTTGCTGCCGCCCCGCTGGCAATCGCTCCGGCGGCCGCTGAGGAGTCGGTCCATTCCATCATCAACGCGCTCATCAAAAAGTATTCCGGCGAGGCGAAGGCCGGAATGTCGAATGGTGACGTGAGAGCGCTGTTCGAGAAAGATGGCTTTCGCGACTACCTCGACGTCTACCCTGTGGGCGAGCTCGCCGGCGGGTTCGTATGGAAGCCGGGCATGGGTGCGAGTTTTGTCGGCCCCTACAGCAAGCTTCAAATCAAGTCGCCTTTCACCGACTATCTGCCGCTTGCGGAAGGTCCGGTGCTGGATCACAACAAGAAGTACCGCATAGGGCTGGTCTTTCACGGCTTCAACCACCCTTGGCTGATCAGCCTCGCCGACACCGCCGCTTGGGAGGCCAAACGCCATCCCAACATCGAGCTCGAGGTGATTGACGCCGAGTTCGACGACAACAAGATGGGCCAGGTCATCGATACCTGGATCGCCAAGCAGTATGACGGCATCGTGCTTTGGCCTAACCGCGAAGCACCGATGGGGCCACCGGTCGATCGCGCCATCGCGGCCGGCATCCCGGTGGTGAGCCTCGATCGCCGCACTTCGTCCGAGCAGATCAGCTCGGAGGTGCTTGGCAACTTCTATGCCAACGGTCTGCAGCAAGGTCTCTATCTCAAGCATGCTGCGCCCGAGGGCAACATCATCTTCAATCGCAAGGATCTCGGCAGCACGGCGGACTCCATCCGCACCGGCGCCTTCCTGGAGACGATCGGCAATACACCTGGCTACAAGGTGCTCGCCAACTATCACACCAACAGCCAGCGCACGCTGGCGTTCAAGTCGACGGCGGATGCGTTGCAAGCCTTCCAGGACATCTCGGTGTCGTTCAACACCGGCGGCGAGGAAGCCATGGGTGCACTCGACGCGATCCGCGAGGCAAACCGGCTGAACAGCGCCCCGGGCGGGAAGAAGATGATGATCCTCGCCAATGACGATGCCCGTGAGGTGCTGAAGGAAATCAAGGCCGGCAACATCGAGATGGTGTCGCCCTACACACCGCTGATCGGCGACATCGGCATCCGCGCCGTTGTCATGCATATCGGCGCCAAGGCAGGCCTCAACGAAGCGCCGCCGAAGCTCATCATGACGCCCAACCTGCCGATGATCACTAAGGAGAAGATGAACATTGAGGGCATCGAGACGCTGACACCGGACGAGTGGCCTTATGCCTACGGTCCGGCAGTCGCGGGCTGATCGCCAGCTCCCATGCGCCTGCCGGATTCTCTGGTGAGGACCGGCAGGCGTTGAACGAACAGGCAGGCGAGCACGTCATGACCATGAGTACTCTTGAAACCAAGGTTGCCTCACAGGCGCGGCCTTCCGACGCCTTGCGGCACCTAGGCGTTGGCGAGATGAGCCGCGTCGCGGTGTTGATCGCCCTGCTTATTGCGGGGCAGGCGATCACACCGTCCTTTCTGTCCCTCGCCAACATCCATGTCATACTTCTCGCCGTGGCCGCGATCGGCATCATGGCCTACGGAATGACACTAGTGGTGATCACCGGAGAGATCGACTTGTCCATCGCCGGGGTCGCAATACTATCCTGCGTCGCCGGCGGGCTACTGATCCCGACCGGCTCCGCAGTGCTCGTCATCGGCACCACTTTGTTGACGGGGCTGGCCATCGGCCTGGTCAACGGCATTCTCGTCGCAGCATTGGGCATTCCTTCGCTGATAACCACGCTCGGCATGCTCGGCATCACCCGCGCGCTCGCCAACATCTTCTCAGGCGGTCAGGCGCTCTATCCCGAACCGATCGCCGCCTATCTCTGGCTCGGCCGCGGCGACCTTGTCGGCGTTCCGCTGCCGATCGTGCTGCTTGTAGTGCTTGGCGCAGCTGCGATCGCGCTCACCAAATATTCGATCTTCGGCCGTGCGCTCTACGCAACCGGCGGCAACGTCAAAGCAGCCGCTTTGTCCGGCATCAATGTCGTCGGCGTGCGCACCGCCGTGTTCGCGATTTCCGGCATCTGTGCTGCGCTTGCCGGCATGCTTGAAAGCGCTAGGCTGTCCTACATCAATCCGGCCGGCTTCGAAGGCATGGAGCTTTCGGTTTTGGCGGTTACCGTGCTTGGAGGCGCGGCGCTGTCCGGCGGCTCGGGCTCGATCACCGGTACGGTTGTGGCTGCCCTGATCATCGGCATCGTCAACAACCTTCTCAATCAGCTCGGTGTCAGCATCTATCTGCAGCAGGTCGTGACCGCGGCAGTCATCCTCGCCGTCGTGATGCCTGGCATGTGGCAGCGGGGGATCGCGAAATGAGCGTCCTGGAATTTTCAGCCCCGCGCGTCACGCCCTTCCTGCAGGGATTGCTGCGCGATCCCATCATCTGGCTGATCCTGCTGATCTTCGCTGTCGGCGCGCTAACCTCCGAGTATTACCTCACCGCGCTCAACATCGAGAACCTCATGCGCAGCATCGCTGTCATCGGCCTGTTGTCGCTCGGCATGACGGTGGTGCTGCTTACCGGCCGCATCGATCTGTCGGTCGCGGCGCTGATGATCTTTTCGGTCATTGTCGGCGTGGTCGTCATGGCCGAGATCGGCCCAATGCTGGGAAGCCGTTGGCTGGTGCGCGGCAACACCTATGCCGGCCCGATCGTCCCGGTCATTTTGATCGCGCTGGCGACGGGCATCGCGGTCGGCGCGCTCAACGGCATTGGCGTGGCGTATTTCAAGGTCGCGTCCTTCATCATGACGCTGGTGTCGCTGACGGCCTTGCGCGGCTTCAATTACGTACTCACCAATGGCCACCCCTATTATCTCAAGGCACCGCTCTACAGCTGGATCGGCGATAGCAAGATAGTCGGCATCCCGATCTGTTTCGTTATCTTCCTTCTCGTTCTTCTTGCTCTCATGGGCTTCGTAAATGGCAGCATGCGGGGCGGCCGCTTCTACGCTATAGGCGGCAACGAAAAAGCCGCGCTCTATGCCGGCGTCAAGACGCAGCGCTACGTGGTCCTGGCCTATGCCATCAGCGGATTGTGCGCCGCCCTTGCCGGCATCATCTTCACCGCACGGCTGAAGTCGGTCGATGCGCCGCTCGCTGCCGGTTATGAATTGACTGCCATTGCCATTGCTGTCATCGGCGGCACGGCGCTGGCTGGAGGCATCGGATCGCCTTGGCGTACGCTGCTGGGCAGCATTGCGTTTGCCGCCGGCCTCAACCTGCTCGCCATCTGGGGCGTCGGGACCTGGTACCAGAACCTCGCCATTGGCGTTGTTCTCATCCTATCGGTCGGCTTGTCGAAGATGAGCCGCAAGAAAACACAAGCATAGGCACTCTGGGAGGAGCGATTTATGGGCGGACATCTCACGCTCGGCATCGATATCGGCACGACCAACGTGAAGGCCGCGGTTCTGGACACCAACTCCGGCAAGGTGGTGGCGTCCGGCTCGCAGGAGCATCCGCTGTTTCACCCGTTTCCGGGCTGGGCCGAACAGGATGCGTCGAATTACTGGGGCGCCGTGGTCTCGTCCGTAAGGCAATGTCTGGAGCAGGGCCGCTTCGCCGACGATATCGCGGCCGTGGCGCTTTCGGGCCTTGTCGGCGTAACGCTGCCCGTCAGCGATCAGGGTAAGCCGTTGCGTCAGGCCATGATCTGGATGGACTCCCGCTCCGAGGAAGAGTGCGAAGACATCCGCCGCAGCGTCGGCGAGGCGACCATCAACAAGAACAACGGCAACCGTATCGCGCCCTGGTTCATCGACCCCAAGGCGCTGTGGATCAAGAAGCACGAGCCGCACATCTTCAACGCCACGCACAAGTTCCTGTCGCCTTCCGGCTATTGCACCTACCGGATGTGCGGGAACTTCACGATGAACACCGGCGATGCCGGGCTCGCTTACGCTTACGAATATCGCGAAGAGCGCTGGAACGAGTCGGTCGCCAGGGCGATCGGCATTCCGCTCGAGAAGCTGCCGCGGCTCTACCAGTCCCATGAAGTGGTGGGCGAGGTGACCAGGCAGGCGGCCGAGGAGACGGGGCTGCGTCCCGGCACCATAGTCGCGGCAGGCGGCACCGACATCAGTTCGGCAGCCCTTGGCGTTGGCGTCACCAAAGCCGGTGAGGCCTACTACTCCATGGGCACGGGTTCCAACCTCGGCATCATGATCCCGACCGGGCAGAACGTCGAGGAATACCGCATCCTGAAATGGCCGCACGTGCTGCCCGGCCTGACCATGTTCGACGGCCCGATGGCCTTTACCGGCGCGTCGTTGAAATGGTTCCGCGATCAGTTCGGCGATGCCGAATTCCGCCTGGCCGAGCGCATGGGCCACAATGTCTTCGACCTTTTCACCGAGCAGGCGAAGCGCGTGCCGGCTTGTTCCGACGGCCTGCTTTATCTGCCATACCTCGGCAACACGCTGTCGCCCAACTGGAACAGCAATGCCTGCGGCAACTTCTTCGGCGTGCGTCCAACGACGACACGGGCGCATTTCATCCGGGCGCTGATCGAGGGCGTCGCCTTCGACCTTTATTCCAACGTCCGCACCGCCAACGCGGCCGGCGTCAAGGTCGATGGTTTGATCCTGAACGGAGGTCCGACGAAGAGCCGGTTCTGGAACCAGATCACCGCCAGCGTGGTGAACCTGCCGTTGAAGACGCCAGACATCGGCGAGGCCGCTCCGATCGGTGATGCTGTCCTGGCCGGCGTCGCAGCCGGGATCTACAAATCGCCAACCGAGCCTCTTGAAAGCATCGTCCGCATTAAGGAGACGATCGACCCCGATCCGAAACTGCACGAGCGTTACCAGGATTTCTTCGAAGTCTGGTCGTCGGTCTATCAGAACCTGCGCGGAGACATGGATCGCCATCGCGCGCTTCTCAACAAGTATCATTCGGCTTGATCGCAATGAGCGCCCCACTGCTCGAGGTCCAATCGATCCGCAAGACATATCCCGGCGTCATTGCACTCTCCGACGTGACCTTCGATCTGAAGGCCGGCGAAGTTCATGCCCTGGTCGGCGAGAACGGCGCCGGCAAGTCGACGCTGCTGTCGGTCATGAATGGCCTCGTCGCGCCCGACAGCGGCGAAATCAGGATCGATGGCCAGCCCGTGGTCCTCAACGATCCCACGGTGGCGCTCGCCAACCGGCTGGCGCTGGTCCACCAGGAACTGGTGCTATGTCCGAACCTGAGCGTCGCCGAGAACATCTTTCTCGGCCGTGAACCGGCCGGTCGTCTTGGCAAGACACGCGCTATGCTCAACCGCATGGCGAAGGACCTGCTCGATGAAATTCATGTCAACCTTGATCCTTCGCGGGCGGTCGGCGAACTCAGCCTCAACGAGCAGCAGATCGTCGAGATATGCCGCGCCTTGGCGAGCCGTCCGCGCGTCCTCGTCTTCGACGAGCCGACCGCCTCGCTGAACGATGACCAAGTCGTGCATCTGCTTGCCATCATTCGCAAGCTGAAGGCCAACGGTCTCGGCATCGTCTACGTCTCGCACCGGTTGAGCGAGGTGGTGCAGATTTCGGATCGCGTCACCGTGCTCCGCGACGGCCATGTCGTCGCCACCCGGGACATAGCCGGCTTGAACGAGGCTGCTCTTGTCACGTTGATGGTCGGGCGTGAACACAAGCCGGGCCAGTCCGCCTACAAGGAGAGGCGCTGTGGCGACGTCGCGCTGGAGGCGAAGGGGATCGGCAAGGCCGGGGTCTTCGAGGATATTTGCCTGCAGGTGCGGGCCGGCGAGATCGTCGGCATCGCCGGATTGCTGGGCTGCCAGCGCGAGGCTGTCGTGCGCGCGATCTTCGGCGACCAGTCTATCGATCGCGGCGAGATCCGTGTTCAGGGACGCAAGGTGCAACTGCGCTCTCCGCGTGACGCCATCGCCTTCGGCATCGGCTTCATGCCCGCCGATCGCAAAGGTGAGGGCCTCGTCCTGCCGATGAGCGTCGGCGACAATATCGCAATGACGATCCTGCGCCGACTCGGCCGCCTCGGCTTCATGAAACGCCGGCAAAAAAACGCGACGGCCAACGGCCTGGTGCGCACATTGGCAATCAAGACCAACGGCCTGGCGCAACTGGCGTCGCAACTCTCTGGCGGGAACCAGCAGAAGATCGTCATCGGCAAATGGATCGCACGCGGCGGCGACATCGTGATCGCCGAGGACCCGACCCGCGGCGTCGATGTGGGCGCCAAGTTCGAGATATGGGGCGCCATCCAGGACCTGGCGGAACAGGGCAAGGCAATCCTGCTGCTGACCACTGAGTTGCAGGAGATGATGGATGCCTGCGACCGCATCCTCGTCATGAGCCGCGGTCGAGTGACCGGACATTTTCACCGCAAGGACTTCTCCGCGGAAGCAATCGCGCATTGCTTCGTGGCCTAGCGCCGAAGCGATAACGCCATAGGAACAATGAATTTTTCTTCGATGTCGCGACCCGTTAGACCTGTCGCGACAATGCGCAATCTGAAGGAGGATCGGCATGCAAGGCGATAATTCCGCGAGCTATGCTGGGATCGGTGGCATCGGCAGCAAGATATGGCCGCTGACGGGACCGGAGATCATTTCACGCGACAAGCTGAAGACGCTTCGCACGCGGTCCAATGGACCGGGGCTGATCAGATTGGCGGTCCATCTTACGGCCCTGGCCCTCGGCGTGCTCGCCGTCTACCTCTCGGGTGGAACACCGTGGTTGCTGATACCTTCGATGCTCGCTTACGGCATCGTCGTCGTGCTGCTGTTCGCGCCCTTGCATGAATGCTCGCACGGCACCGCTTTCCATTCGCGATGGATCAACCACGCCGTCGGTTTCGCGGTCGCCGCCTTCACCTTCCGTCCCTTTCTCTACTTCAAATACAGGCATGCCGCCCACCATACGTTCACCCAGCACGAGGACCATGATCCGGATATCGTGCCGTTCCCGACATCGCTTCGCGACTATTTCGGGCAGATAGTCGGCCTCTCCTTCTGGCCGAAGCTGGTCGGTACGCTGTGGCGCGGCACGACCGGGCGCTTCACCGAGGAAGAGCGTGAGTTCCTGCCGGAATCGGTCTGGAAGCAGGTGATGCTGGAGATTCGGCTGCTCGTCCTCTTCTATGTCGCCGTCGCCGCCGTCTCGATCTATTTCGGCAGCACGATCGCGCTGGTCTATTGGCTGCTGCCCCGGGTGATGGGCGAGCCGGTGCTGCGCGCCATCCGCATGGCCGAGCACACCGGCGCCGAGGAAAGTCCGAACCTGCTTGCCAATACCAGGACCACGCTCGCGAACCCGTTGCTCAGGATGCTCTACTGGAACATGCCGTTCCATGCGGAGCACCACCTCGCTTCCTCTGTGCCGTTTCATGCGCTGGGCCGGCTTCATGACGAGGTCTCGCCGCATCTTCAATGTGTCAGCAAGAGCTACTTCCAGGTGCATCGCGAGATCATCCGCGAGGTGCTGCGCAGTGGCCGCGCCACGCCTGCCGGGCAGGGGGCCTGAACGGCGTGGCAGGCCCAGGGAGGACGACCGGGGTTGTGATCGTCGGCGCAGGACACGCCGGCGGTCGCGTCGCAGAAAGGTTGCGGCACGGCGGCTTTGTCGGGCCGATCGACGTGGCCGGGGTCGAAACGGAGCTGCCCTACGAGCGGCCGCCTTTGTCCAAGGGCGTGCTGACGTCGGCGGGCGTCCCGGCAAATGCCTATCTGCTATCGCCGGCACGGTGGAACGAGATCGGCGTCCGGTTCCATCTGGGCGCTGAGGCGATCGGCATCGACCGGCGAGAGAAGATCGTGGCTCTCTCTAACGGCCGCAGCCTCTCCTACCGGAAACTGGTTTTGGCCACGGGATTGTCGCCCCGCAGGATCCGATCGCTTGAGGCTGTCGCGGCACGCACCTTCTATCTTCGCTCGTTCTCGGATGCGCTCGCGCTACGCAGCCGCATCGTGGCTGGCGCTCGGTTAGTGCTTGTCGGGGCGGGGCTGATCGGCCTGGAGGTCGCCGCAAGCGCGGCCAAACTCGGCGCGGCGGTGACGGTTCTGGAAGCCGCCGGGCGCCCGTTGAGCCGACTGCTTCCGCCTTATCTTTCACAATGGCTCGCCGATCTCCATGAACGGGCAGGCGTACGCATTCTCTGTGATCGGCAAGTCGTTTCGTCCGAGACGCTGGACGCCGCAGGGCACCTCCATCTCGATGACGGATCGATGCTGGAGGCCGACCTTGTCGTTGTGGGCATCGGCGGCACGCCGAACGACCGGATTGCCGGCGAAGCAGACCTGCATGTCGACAACGGCATTGTCGTCAATGAATTTGGGCAGACCAGCGATCCCGACATATTTGCAGCGGGCGATGTCGCGGCTCATGAGAACCATTTCTTCGGTCAGCGCTGGCGGTTGGAGTCGTGGAAGAATGCGGAAGACCAAGCGGCCGTCGTTGCGTCATATCTGTGCGGCAGTCCATCCCCTTACAGCGAGGTGCCCTGGTTTTGGACGGATCAATACGACCTCAACTTACAAGTGGCAGGGATACCAGGCATCGGAGAGCCGGCATATGAACGCGGCAAACCGGGCGATCGTGCCTATCTCGCATATTTTACGGCGGGCGACCGGCTGGTCGGCGCGGTCGGGGTCGGATGCGGCCGCGACATCCGCATCGCGCGCGAGATGATCAAGGCCGGCGCAAGGCCAGACGACGCCGAACTCATTCACAAGGGCTTTGCGCGCTTCGGCGATGAACTCGGCAGGCAGGCGTCATGATCCGTTCACGCGCCGCGATCTGCTTCGAGATCCACAAGCCGCTAGCGATAGCAGAAGTGCAGGTTGCGCCGCCCGGTCACGGCGAAGCGCTCGTCGAGATCGTCGCCTCGGGCCTTTGTCACACGGACCTCACCGCGCTCGATGGCGTCAACGCGACCAGCGTCTATCCTCTCATTCCCGGACATGAGGGCGCAGGGCGAGTGGTCGAGGTGGGCGATGGAGTCTACGATCTCAAGCCGGGCGACCATGTCATTCCGCTCTATGGCCCGGAATGCAGGCATTGCCGCATGTGCAGGAGCGGGCGGACCAATCTTTGCTGGACCATCAAGCCGACGCGCGACAAGGGCGTCATGCCGGATGGAACTTCGCGCTTCTCGATCGAATCGCGGCCGGTGCACCATTTCATGGGCACCTCGACGCTTTCCCGCTATACGGTCGTCCCTGAAATTGCGCTGGCGAAGATCCGCAAGGATGCGCCGCTGGACAAGGTCTGCCTGTTCGGCTGCGGCGTCACCACGGGCGTCGGCGCGGCGCTGGCCGAGGTCCGCGAGGGCGACGCCGTTGCCGTCTTCGGGCTGGGCGGCATTGGCATCAATGTTGTGCAGGGAGCGCGGCTTGCCGGCGCCGGAAGGATCATAGGCATCGACGTGACGGATGGCAAAACCGGAATCGCCCGCTCCTACGGCATGACCGACTTTGTCGATGCGTCACGCGAGGACGCCAAAGTCGTGCAGGCGGTTCGCGATCTCACTGACGGCGGCGTCGATGTTGCATTCGAATGTACGGGCATCGTGCCGGTCATGAGGCAGGCCTTTGATTGCTGCCAGCCGGCCTGGGGCGCCGCTGTGTTGCTCGGTGTCGAGCCGCCCGGCGCCGAAATGGGATTCCCGCCGGTTGGCGTCCGCTATGGCCGCACGATCCGCGGCAGCTATTTCGGTGGCGTCAAAGGACGCAGCGGGCTGAGCAAGCTGATTGATTGTTACATGGACGGCCGGCTCGATCTGGATCGGCAGATCACACACAACCTGGCGCTCAGTGAGGTCAATCGCGGCTTCGACCTGATGCGAGCGGGAGAGTCGGTGCGCAGCATCGTTCTCTTCGAATGAATGGCGCGAATTCCAACAAGGAACATGGCTATGTCTTCCGCGACCGTCATCCGGAAAGAACGGACGTCTATAGACGTTTCGACGAGACGAGCGCCGCTGCCCGCAGCTCACTGACATGCCGGCGCAACGTCGCCTATGGCGCGCATCCGCGTGAAGTGTTCGACCTGTTTGCGGCTGGCGCGGGTGCGCCGCTGGTGGTTTTCGTACATGGCGGCTACTGGCAGAGCCTCGACAAGGACCGTTATTCCTTTGTCGCCTCGGCGCTCGTTCGCCGCGGCTTCTCCGTGGCGCTGCCAAACTATCCGCTGGCGCCTGAGACCCGTATCGACGCGATCGTTGCACGCGTCGGGGCCTGCGTGCGGGCGATTTTGCGAACCCTTGCAGCGCCCCCGGCTTTCTGGATCGCGAGCGGCCATTCCGCCGGCGGTCATCTTGCTGCCACACTCGCGATGAGAAGCCTCACGGCAGGCGCGCCGCTGGCGGGCTGCGTTCCGATCAGCGGCATCTTCGATGTCGAGCCGCTGGCAGAGACGTCACTCAACGCGGCGCTTGGGCTCGATCGCGAGCGGGCCGCAAGGATCAGCCCGATCCGCTGGCCGGTGCCGCGTTGTCGGCTCGCGGCCATCGTCGGCACAGACGAGACCCAGGAGTTCCGCGAGCAGTCGCGGCAGTTCTCTTCCTATTGGAGCGGCTCGGGCCAGCACGCCGAACTGGTTCCGATGCGCGGAAAAAACCACTATACGATATTGTGCGATCTGTTGGAGGAACGCTCGGAAATCGCTGAACAAATCGTGCGGATGGCTGAAGCCTTTCGCAGGGAGACAGGCCGTGGGCGGCACTAACAAGCTTCATTTCGTCAATTTCAGCCAGCTGCGTTCCTTCTATGCGGTGGGTCGTGAGCTTAGCTTCACAAAGGCCGCCGATCTGCTCTGCATCGGCCAGCCGACCGTGACCACCCAGGTCAAAGCGCTTGAAGAGACTTATGACGTTCAGCTCTTCTTGCGATCGCCGCGCGGCCTGAAGCTGACGGACGCGGGAGAAGCTCTTCTGACAGTGGCGCGCCAGATCTTCTCGCTGGAGGAGCAGGCGGTCGGCATACTGCGCGCCGAGGGCAATCAGATTTCGGGCAAGTTGCGCGTCGGCACGGTGGGTCCGTTCTTCGTCATGGAACTTCTCTCCGCGTTCCATGCTCAATACCCCTTAGTGCAGGTCTCGCTCGAAAGCGGCAATTCCGACGTCGTCTATAACAAGCTCATGAATTACGAGGTGGACGTCGCCATCATCGGCCGGGACTATGACGATCCGCGTCTCGATCTCGTTCAGCTCGGCCGCCATGAGGTCATTATCTTCGTCCACCGCAACCATCCGTGGGCAGGCCGGCAGCAGATCGATCTTGAGGAACTCGACGGGCAGCGGATGATTTTTCGCGAACCCGGTTCGATGACGCGTCGCGCGTTGGAGGAGATGCTGGAATTGCATCGGATCCGACCAAACGTGGTCATGGAGATCCCGCGCGATGGCGTTCGGGAAGCGGTCGCGGCAGGCTTGGGTGCCGGCATTGTGTCAAAGACCGAGTTCCAGCTCGATGACCGGTTGACGCCATTGTCGATCGCAGATCACAAGCCATTCACCGAGTCTTTCGCAACGTGCCTGAAGGCACGTCAAGAACTTCGTCCAATCGGGGCCTTCATGAAGCTTGTGACGGAAGTTTCAAATCTGAAGTTCAACCAGATGGCTGCCGCCGTCCTCTGCAAGGAATGACCCTCAACCAGAGGCGCTAGGATCACAGATCCTTCAGGCTATAGGCGGAAGTGGCGACGTGGCTGGAAGGCCAAGTCCACAATGGATCGGGTCGCGGAGGAATTAGTCGCCCGGATTTCATGTGCCGGAATGGGTTCTGTCGCAACTCGAGGCTAGGGTCACATGGGAGCTTTGTACGCCCCGTTCAAGCGGCGAGGATGTCCGAATTGCTCAGTGATTGATAGGCTTGGATTGAAGGCAAATTCGCGCGTCGTTTACGCATCATGTGAACCGCCTCGATACGGGAAAGAATGGCCTCGGCGCTTATATCTGACATCTCGCGCACCTCGGAAAGCCCAGCCTGCTTTCCGATGGTGACACAGGATCGCAGGCCGGACCATACACTATTTGAGGGACCATTGCGGTTGGGATAGTGCTTCCGCAGGGCGTGAACCGCAAGGTCGCGTCAAAGCTGGTCCTAACCGTACACAAAGTCCGCCTAGTCTAGCACCCGCGCCTAAGGTACTGCGCCCGACAACATTAGAACGATGCCGACCGCTATCATTAGCAGGCCTGCGGCACCGTCGCAGAAGATTCCAGGCAGGAATTCCGACGCTCCGAAATACCAGTATCCATGGCCGCCCCTTTTTGCAGAACTTGACGCACACAACCTCAGAACGGGCCATTCGTGAGACCTCCCTCTGGCTGTTTCGATACCAACAGGATGTCCAATACCAACGGAAATACCACCCCTGCGCTCCGTTGGACCAAATACGCCGAAATTCCCCGAAACGCGCCTACTCGCGCCCTTTCTTGTAAAAAGATGAGCAATTTCAGCGCTTTGGAGAAACTCAAGCGTAGAAGCTTTGATGAAAGGGTATGTTGGGAGAAGTGCCCTTCCCGAGAGATGGGTGACAGTTCATTCCGGATAGATGGGTTACACTTTCGGCCCTTTGCGAGGAGAGCAAG
>NZ_VFTK01000013.1:0-163626 GCF_006439495.1 Mesorhizobium sp. B3-1-8 | reverse complement strand
GACAGGAAGAACGACGTCGTCATGATGTCGAACTTCCAGCCCTGCTTGCGGCAGATCGCCAGCGCGCGCGGGATGTTGGGCTGTTCCATGTAGCCGAAGGTCAGCGTCACCCGCATGAACAGCTCGTTGACCGTCTCCATCTTGACTCGCTCGCTGTCCGGCACCACCGGTTGCGGCGCCGTCACCACCGAGAGGATGACGTTTTTCTCGTGCAGCACCTTGTAGTGCTTCAGGCTGTGCATCAGCGCCGTCGGAGCGCTCAGCGGATCGCTGGTCAGAAATACGGCGGTGCCCGAGACCAGCTGCGGTTTTTTCTTCAGCAGATTTGCCGCCAGGAAGTCGAGCGGGATCTCGTTGCGGCGCGTCTTGTCGAAAAGGTAGCGGGTTCCGCGGATCCAGGTCCACATGATCAGGCCCATAAGGCAGGCGACGGTGATCGACACCCAGCCGCCTTCGACGATCTTGACGACATTGGCCGAGAAGAAGCCGAGATCGATGACGCCGAACAGCATTGCCAGCGCCAAAGCAGCAGCAACCTGCCATTTCCACAGCCAGCGCATCACCACGAACAAAAGGATCGTCGTCATCAGCATCTCGCCCGTCACCGAAATGCCGTAGGCCGAGGCCAGCGCGCTCGAGCTGCCGAAACCGACGACCAGGAGCATCACGCCGAGCGCGACCAGGAGATTGACCCTGGGCATATAGATCTGGCCGCTCTGCATCTCGGAGGTGTGCTGCACCTCGATGCGCGGCAGAAGGTTGAGCTGCACGGCCTGTCTTGTCAGCGAGAAGGCGCCGGAAATGACGGCCTGGCTGGCGATGACGGTGGCCGCCGTCGCCAGGCCGACCATCGGCATCAGCGCCCATTCGGGCAGCATCTGGAAGAACGGGTTGGTGGGCTTGCCGCCATGCGAAAGCACGAAGGCGCCTTGCCCGAAGTAATTCAGCAGCAGGCAAGGGAAAACGATTGCGAACCAGGCCATCACGATCGGCTTGCGGCCGAAATGACCAAGGTCGACATAAAGCGCCTCGGCGCCGGTAACCGCCAGGAACACCGCGCCGACGGTGACGAAGGCGCCTGTCGGCGTGGTGGCCAGATAGTAGATCGCGTAATACGGGTTGATCGCCAGGAAGACGGATGGGTCGTCGACGATGTGATAGAGGCCGGCCGCGCCGATCGCTACGAACCATGTCGCCGTCACGGGTCCGAACACCGCCGCCACTTTGCCCGTGCCGAAGCGCTGCACGGAGAAAAGCACGGCCAGGATGACCAGCGTGATCGGGACCACATAGGCATCGAGCGCCGGCGTGACCACTTCCAGGCCTTCGACCGCGGACAGCACGGAGATCGCCGGCGTGATGATCGAATCGCCGAAGAACAGCGCCGCGCCGCAAAGGCCGATCACCAGGATGAGCTTGGAACCTGGTGGGTAGGCGCTGCGCGCCAGCGACATCAGCGACAGCGTGCCGCCCTCGCCCTTGTTGTCGGCCCTGAGCACAAAGGCGACATATTTGATCGTGACGATGATGGTGAGCGCCCAGACGATCAGCGAAAGCACGCCGAGCACGTCATGGCGGGCAACCGAGCTCGACGAAGCATGCAGCGCCTCGCGGAAGGCGTAGATTGGACTCGTGCCGATATCGCCATAGACGACGCCGAGCGCGCCAAGCATGAGAACCTTGGTGCTGTGCTGCCGCTCGGTTTCGGCATGGCCCGAACGTTCGAGGGATTCCGTCTCGCTGGTGTTGGCTAGCACCGTGAACCCCACTTCACCGGATTCGCCATGCTCCGGGGTCGCCGCATCGCGCGGGACACACAAAGACTGCCGAAACTACGCAAGGCGCCCTACCATCCGCAGGCCTTCAAGAACCGTCCGATCGTGCCGGCCATGCCATACTCCAGCGCATCGGCTGTCAACCCATGTCCGATCGATACTTCGGCCAATGCCGGAATACGCTTGGCCAATGCCGGCAGGTTCTTCACGGTCAGATCGTGGCCGGCGTTGACGCCAAGCCCGGCCGCGAATGCGGCGTCAGCGGTTTTTCCCAATCTTTCCAGCTCCTTGGCCGCCTTTGCGGAATCGGAATGGAAGCCGCCATAGGGACCGGTATAGAGTTCGATGCGGTCGGCGCCGGTATCGCGAGCCGCGTTCACCCCATCCGGATCGGCGTCGGAAAACAGCGACACGCGGAACCCGCCCTTCTTCAGCCGCTTGACGATCGGTGTGAGGAACGCCGCCTGGGCGGCGAAGTTCCAGCCATGGTCCGAGGTTGCCTGCGCCGGGTCGTCGGGCACCAGCGTCACCTGCTCGGGCTGATGCTTCTCGACAAGCGCCAGGAAGTCCTCGGTCGGATAGCCCTCTATGTTGAATTCCGCGCCAGGAAATTCGTCGTCGATCAGCGCCCTGATCTCCGGCAGGTCGGAATGCCTGGTGTGCCGCTCATCGGGCCTCGGATGCACCGTCAGCCCATGCGCGCCGGCGGCAAGTGCGATGCGGCCAAGTCCGGTCACGCTCGGCCATGGCAGGTCGCGGCGGTTGCGCAGCATGGCGACGGCGTTGAGGTTGACCGAAAGCTTGGCGGGCATGAACTGGGTCCAGTGGATCGGCGGGCATCTATAACGCCTTTAAGGGGAACAGATAGAGGGTTTCGGGTGTTCCAGGGGATAGATGGAGGCTAACACAAGGATTTGCCATTGAATTTCCTCGAAGCCGTGCCGGCGATCCGCCGCATCGAAACCAACCGCGACGCGCTTTTCGCCATCGACGTCGTCGGCGATGTCTCGCCGGCCGATGCGGAAAATCTGTTCGGCCTGCTGGAGGCCGCCTACGCGCTGCATCCGAGGATCGACGTGCTGGTCAGGCTGACCGACGAGGAAAGCGTGGACTGGGCCAATATCTCGCAGGACACGCTTCGCCAGGGCGTTGCCGACGCAATGCAACATGTCGTGCGCTGCGCGGCCATCGGCGAGCCGAGCTGGGCTTCTCTCGTCACGGGCATTTTCCCCAAGGCGCTGCCCTTCGAATTCAGGCGCTTCGATGTCGACGATGAGGAAGCCGCCTGGCAATGGCTTGGCGCGCGGCCGACATGACATTTACAGGCGTCAGCGCACCACCGTCAGCCGCTCGGCGGCGCGGGTGATGGCGGTATAGAGCCAGCGCTGCCGGGTCTCCTTGAAGGCCCAGCTCTCGTCGAACAGCACGACGTCGTTCCACTGCGAGCCCTGCGCCTTATGCACGGTCAGCGCGTAACCGTAGTCGAAATCGTCGAAACGCTTCTTCTGCTGCCAGGGAATCTCGGCATCCGGGTCCTCGAACGCCGCCTTGAGCAGCTTGATCTTGGCGACGCCGCGATCGGGATCGTCCTCCTCCGGCGAAACCAGAAGGTTGATGCCGGGCTTCACCGTCTCGCGCGATGAGGTCATCACCTTCCACAGCGAACCATTGAGCAATCCCTTGGCCGGATCGTTGCGCAGGCAGACCAGCTTGTCGCCCGCCTGCGGGAAGTCGGCGTTGAATCCCTTCAGTTCGCGCAGCCTTTGATTGTAGCGCCGGCGCGTGCGGTTGGTGCCGACCAGCACCTGGTCGGCCTTGAGCACCAGCTCTTGGTTGACGCCTTCCCTGCCGATCACCTGCGCCGTGCCGTAGTCGCCATGCATGAATTCCCGGCCCTCGCGCACGTCGAGCGCCAGCCGGATGATGGGATTGTCGCGCGCCTGGCGGTGGATCTCGGTCAACAGCACGTCCGGTTCGTGTTCGGTGAAGAATCCGCCGCCCGAGATCGGCGGCAGCTGCGCCGGATCGCCCAGCACCAGGATCGGCGTGCCAAAACTCTGCAGGTCGCGGCCGAGCTGCTCGTCGACCATCGAGCATTCGTCGATGACGACGAGCTTGGCGCGCGAAATCGGGCTTTGCCGGTTGAGCGAAAAGGTCGGCGACATCGATGTCTTGCCGGTCACCTCGTCCTCGACCGATTCCTCGCCCTTCGGCCTATAGATCAGCGAATGGATGGTGCGGGCGTTGGTCGCGCCCTTGGAACGCAGCACCTGCGCCGCCTTACCCGTGAAGGCGGCGAACTGCACCTGCCCGTCGACATGCTCGGCGAAATAGCGCGCCAGCGTCGTCTTGCCGGTGCCGGCATAGCCGAACAGGCGAAAGACCTGCGGCCGGCCCTCCTTGAGCCAGCGCCCGACCGCTTTCAAAGCCTCGTCCTGTTGGGGAGAAAATTCCATCAGCGCGAGAGACCGGATTCGCAAGCGAAAGACAAGACAGCCGCTCCATCACTCGTATCGCCGGTGATGGCCTCATTTGCCACACCCCGCCACGCTAGCAGGCGCAAACGAGAACGTAAAGGGAACAAGCCTGTTTGAGTTTGGCTTACCTTACAGATCCCGGATCGTTCTCCAGCAGGATCGGCTTGCCGTGCGGCGTGGCGTGGGCGGCGCGTTCCCAAGCGGCGGCGAGTTCGTCCACCTCGCCCTTGCCGGCGATCCCCTTTCGCGACAAAAGCTTCTCCAAGGCCGCCAGCCAATGCTCGTAATAGTCATGCCCGTCGCTCGCGGCGCCCGGCTGCTTCACCTCGGCGGACAAGGCCTCCGCCCACTCGCTCCACGAGAACAGGCCTCTTCCGTGTAGCGCGACAGTCAGCGCGAAGGCTTCAGCCTGCCACGGCTCGGCGAAGACCGGCTCGTCGAAACCCGCAGGCAATGCGCCGTCATGCCGGCTCAAGATAGCTCTCCCAGGCGTCGATCGAGACGCTCAGCGTCGGATCGGCGCCCTCGCCCCAGATTTCGACCCCGTCGAACACCACCGTATAGACCCATTGCGGGTTCTCGCCCTTGCCATGCGCATTGCTGTCGGGGAAGACGAAGCCACCGCGAACGGCATCGATCGTCCCGCTTTTGCCGCGCGCATAACGTGGGAGGCGCGTATGGCCGGTCGGGTTGAAATTCTTCGTCCGCACTTGGTCGCCCGCCTGGAACCGAGCCGGCGTGGCGACCGGCCGGTCGCACGGCCCGCCCTTGGCGAGCACGGCCGGCACATCCGCCGCCTTCAGCACCCGTTTCGGCGTCGCGGCCGGATCGACCGCCTTGCCGGCGGCAATGTCGCGCTCGGTAACGAAGCCGTGGCGTTTCAGGAGCGTTTCCAGCGCCTTGATCCAGATCTGGTAGTAGCTCGATGAGTAATAGTCGGCGGGATGCAGCGATTCCCGCGCATGCCGGCTCTCGTCGATGTTCCAGGCGCCCATGCCGCCTGCGGTGAGCGTGACGCCGAGCGCCCGCCTTTCCCATGCGGCGTGGAAATAAGGCTCGTCCGTTTCGGGCGCGACCGGTCCGAACCCCATCTGCCCACCAAGATCCTGCGGCCCGTTCATGCGGGTTCCTTCGCGACCGCCGTGCCGATCATCGCATCGCGGCTTACCAGCCCGGCGAGCTGTTCCTCGCTCCAGCCTTCCGTGTCCTTGGGCCGCATCGGCACCACGAGGTAGCGAAGCTCGGCCGTCGAATCCCAGACACGGATCTTCTTCTGCGCCGGCAGCGTCAGTCCGAACTCCTCCAGCACGCCGCGCGGATCGATCACCGCCCGCGAGCGGTAAGGCGGCGCCTTGTACCAGACCGGCGGCAGGCCGAGTACCGACCACGGATAGCAGGAGCAGAGCGTGCAGACGACGAGGTTATGCGTCTCATCGGTGTTGAACACGGCCTGCATGTGCTCGCCCTGGCGGCCGGTATAGGAGAGCGATCCGATCGCCGCGGTCGCGTCGCGCTTCAGCCAATCGGCGTAAGCCGGATCGCTCCAGGCCTTTGCCACCACCCGCGCGCCGTTGCGCGGACCGATCTTGGTCTCATAGGTGTCGACGATGACGTCGATGGCCGCGGGATCGATCAGGCCCTTTTGCGTCAGGATCGTCTCCAGCGCGCGCACGCGCGCCGCGAACGGATCGAGCTCGTTGTCGTGGTCATGATCATGGGCCATGTCACGAGGTTACGATTGCCCACACCGCGCCGCAAGCATGACGGCTTGGGCCAGAGCCGCCGCCTACTCGGCGGCGGTCTTTTGCGGGATATCGTCGTTGGTGTCGAACAGCGAGGCTTGCTCGCCGCTTTCCACCACATGCAGCGCCGGACTGCTCTTCTTCGAGAAGAAGCCGAGCAGCCAGCCGGAGAAATTCTCGAAATAGACGTAGATCACCGGCGTGACGAACAGCGTCAGCGCCTGCGAGGCGAGCAGGCCGCCGACCACCGCGACGCCGAGCGGCTGGCGAAGCTCGGCGCTGGCGCCGGTGCCGAGCGCGATCGGGAACGTGCCCATCAACGCGGCAAGCGTCGTCATCATGATCGGCCGGAAACGCATCAGGCAGGCCTTGTGGATGGACTCCTTCGCCGACATGCCTTGACGCCTCAGCTCCAGCGCGACGTCGACCATCATGATGCCGTTCTTCTTGACGATGCCGATCAGCATCAGGATGCCGATCACCGCGATCACCGACAGGTCCATGCCGGCGAAGCGCAGCGCCACCACCGCGCCAAGCACCGCCGACGGCAGGCCGGTGAGGATGGTGAGCGGGTGGATGAAGCTCTCATAGAGCATGCCGAGCACGATATAGATCGTCAGGATCGCGCCGCCGATCAGGAAGCCCTGGTTGGCAAGCGAATCCTGGAAGGTCTTGGCCGTACCGGCAAAGCTCGTCGAGATCTCCTTCGGCATGCCGATCTGTTCTTTGAGCTGCTCGATGCGGGTCACTGTGTCGCCGAGCGACACGCCCTGCGGCAGATTGTAGGAAACCGTCACCGCCGGAAGCTGGCCGAGCTGGTTGACCGTCAGCGCGCCGGCCGTGCGATCGACATGCGCGAAAGCGCCGAGAGGCACCAGGCTGCCGCTCGCCGTCCGCATCTGGATGGCGAGCATCCGCTCGGGCGACCATTCGATCTTGGGATCGAGCTCGGTGATCACCTCATAGCTGTCGGCAGAACCGAAGATCGTCGAAACCTGATCGGTGCCGAAGCCGCCATAGAGGGCCGAACGCAGCGTGTCGGTATCGATGCCGAGCTGGGCGGCCTTGTCGCGATCTATCACCAGCGATGCCTGCAATGCGTTGTTCTGCAGGTCGCTGGTGACGTCGGTGAAGGTCGTGTGGTCCGCGGCCATCGCGTCGTCCAGCTTCTGCGCCCAGATGTCGGTCTGGCCGGTATCCAGGCCCTGCACCACGAGCTGATAGGCGCTGGCCGACGACCGTGAGCCCAGCCTGAGATTCTGCACCGGCTGCATATAGGCTTCGATGCCAGCCACATTCGAAAGTTGCCGCCTCAGGTCGGACTGGACCTTCTCGATGTCGGGGCGCTGGCTCTTGTCCTTCAGCTGCACATAGAGCCGGCCCTGGTTGAGCGCGCTTTGGCTGCCGCCCACCGACCACGCGACATGCGTCACATAGGGAGAATGGGAGAATACATCGGCGACCTTGCCCTGCAGCTTGACCATGGCGTCGAAGGAGATGTCCTGGCGCGCAAGCGTGGTCACCGAGATCTGGCTGATATCCTCCTGCGGAAAGAAGCCCTTCGGCGAAACCTGGATCAGCCACACCGACGCTGCCGCCGTTGCGACGAAGACGAGGAACACCAGGAAGGTGTTTCGCAGGCAGAAGCCCAGTATCCGGTCGTAGCCCCGCGTGATGAAGTCCGGCTTGTGGCCGGGGGCATGCTTTTCGCGATCGGCCTTGCTCACCGACAGCAGGCGCGAGCAGAGCATTGGCGTCAGCGTCAGCGACACGAACATCGAGGCCAGGATGGCGACGGTCACCACGACGGCGAATTCGTTGAAGATGCGGCCGATGACGCCGCCCATCAGCAGCACCGGAATGAACACCGCCACCAGCGAGATCGAGATCGAGATGATGGTGAAGCCGATTTCGCGCGCGCCCTTCAGCGAGGCGTCGAAGGCCGACAACCCATCTTCTTCCATGTGGCGGAAGATGTTTTCCAGCATGACGATGGCGTCGTCGACGACAAGACCGACGGCAAGCGTCAATCCCATCAGCGAGATGTTGTCGATCGAGAAGCCGAACAGGAACATCGCGCCAAGCGTGGCGATCAGCGAGATCGGCACCGCCACGGCCGGAATGATCGTCGCCGTCACCCGCCGCAGGAACACGAAGATCACCATCACCACCAGGGCGATGGTCAGAAGCAGCGTGAACTGGACGTCGTCGACGGCTTGCCGGATCGAGGTCGAGCGGTCGTTGAGCAGCTTGATGCTGGCCGCCCCCGGCATCTGGTCCTGGAAGGACGGCAGCATCGCCTTGACCTTGTCGACCACCTCGACGGTGTTGGCGTCGGGCTGGCGCTGGACCGCGAGGATGATGGCGCGCGTGCCGTCATACCAGCTTGCCGTCGTTGTGGTCTCGACCGAGTCGACGACGCGCGTCACCTCGCCCAGCCGCACCGGGTGACCATTCTTGGTGGCGATGATCAGGTTGGAGAAGCCGGCGGCGTTGTCGAGCTGTGTGTTGGCGGTGATGGTCAGCTGCTGCTTGTTGTTCTGCAGGACGCCGAGCGGCGTGTTGCTGTTGGCCGAAGCGATCGCAGCCTGCAGCTGATCGATCGAGATGCCGCGCGCGGCCAGCGCGGTTGGATCGATCTGGATGCGCACGGCATATTTCTGCTGGCCGTAAATCGAGACCTGGGCCACACCGTCGATGGTCGACAGAGACGGTGAAATGACGTTTTCGGCGAAGGCGTCGAGATCGGTCAGCGGAACCGTGTCGCTGACCAGCGACATCAGAAGGATCGGCGCGTCGGCCGGATTGACCTTGCGATAGCTCGGCGGCGCCGTCATTTCCGGCGGCAGCGATTTTTGCGTGCGCGCGATCGCCGCCTGGACATCCGCGGCCGCCGCGTCGATGTCGCGGTTGAGCACGAACTGGATGGCGATCGAGGTCTGGCCAAGCGAATTGGTGGTCGAAATCGAATCGATGCCGGCGATCGTCGCGAATTGCTTGATCAGCGGCGTCGCCACCGATGTCGCCATCGTCTCCGGCGAGGCGCCGGGCAGGCTGGCCGAAACGTTGACCACGGGAAATTCGGCGCTGGGCAGCGCCGCCACCGGCAGGAACTTGTAGGCAAAGATGCCCCCCAGAATGAGGGCGAACGACATCAAGAGGGTGGCGACAGGCTTGCGGATACAGAATTCGGAGATCATTGGCTCGCCCCGCCGGCCTTGTCGGCCTCCGCGACCTTGGGCGATGCCTGATCAGTGGATCCGGCCACGGCTTTGCCTTCGTGCACCGCCGCGCCGTTCTTCAATCGCGTCTGGCCTTCGACGACGACCTTCTCGCCGCTCTTGAGACCATCGCTGATGGCGCTTTTCTGGCCCTCGGTCAGCGCCACCTGCACCGGCCGCATCTCGACGGTGTTGTCCGGCTTGACCACATAGACGAACGGCCCCTTCTGGCTGGGCTGCACCGCGACCGTCGGAACCGAGGTCATCTGCGGCATCGTGCCGGCCTCGAGCACCACGTTCACATATTGCCCGGGCCACAGCGAAAGATCCGGATTGGGTATGCTCGCCCGCGTGGCGATGGTGCCGGAGGCAGTATCGACGCTGGAATCGACGAAATCGAGCGTGCCCTTGCCGATCGGCGTGGGATCGCCGTCCTTGGTCAGCGTCACGTCGCCTTGCTGCGGGTCGGCGAGCGCCTTGTGCAACAAGGCCAGGTTGCTCTCGGGCAGTGTGAAGTTCACCTGCAGCGGGTCCATCTGCGTGATGGTGACGAGCGGCGTCGAGCTGCTCGAGTTGCCGTTGCTGGTGGTGACGAGATCGCCCACCGAGACGTTGACGGCGCCGAGCCGGCCCGCGATCGGCGCCGTAATCGTCGCGTAGCTCAATTGCACGGTGTCGGCATCGATGGTCGCCTTGTCGGCGTCGATGGTGGCGGCCGCGGCCTTCTGCGCCGCCAGCGCCTGATCGTAGGTCTGCTGCGTGCCGGCCTGCTTGGCGACGAGGTCCTTGGCGCGCTGTAGGTCGGCCTGGGCGCTCACCAGCATTGCCTGGTCCTTGGTGAGCGTCGCCTGGTCCTTGGCGAGTTGCGCCTTCAGCGCGCGGTCGTCGAGCGAGATGAGAAGATCACCGGCCTTGACCATCTGCCCGTCCTTGACCGCGATCGACACGATCTGGCTGGAAACACGGGCATTGATGCTGACCACCGCCGGCGACGAGACGAAGCCGATGGCATAGCGGCGTATCGGGAAATCGGCGGTCGTCGCGGTCGCCGAAACGATCGAGGCCGAACGCCCGCTGCCGCCTTTCGCATTATCCGATGCGCTGGCTGTCTTGTCACTGCCGGCCGTCTTGTCCGCTGCGGCAGCGCCAGCCTGCTTGCCCGAAATGAGCTCCTGGACCTTGGCCAACGTCGTGGGCGAAAAATAGAGCCCGGCGCCCGCCAGACAGGCGACCGCTACAACTGCAAAGGCGATTTTTCCGCGCATCGACAAAATAAGCCCTCTACCCGACACGCCGATCCCGGTGGTCCATCTTAGCTCGATTCACGGCCCTTTGCCGCGATTTTCGCCGAATAGATAGGACAAGGCTCTGGCGGAAAAGGGCCAAAACGCGGGATTACGAAGATTTAATGTGCAGTGCACAAATGTTGGGCAGCCGGCAAATGAGCAGGATCAGGCGCCCTCATCCGATCGAAAGTAGGCCGAAAATCAGGCCAAACATGCCCCTTCCGGGAACGGGGCGAGCGTATTCAATACAGGTGAGACGGGAAGCCATGGATCGGCATCACCTGAGTATCAACACATCTTTACTAGCGCAGCATCGGCCACAGCGTCGCCGCCAGCAGCACGCCCATGGCAATGTTGAACCATTTCAGCCGCACCGGATCCGACAGGAAGCCGCGCAGCGCCGTGCCAAAGCCGGCCCACACCGAAACGCTGGGCAGGTTGACGATGGTGAAGGCGATCGAGATCAGCGCCACCGAGACGAACGGGTGATCGGAATTGGTGTAGACGGCCATGGCGGTGATGGCCATCACCCATGCCTTGGGGTTGACCCACTGGAATGCAGCGGCGTCGATGAAGCGCATCGGCCGCCCTTCCGCCCCTTTTCCGTCGCTTATCGAGCGCGACATGGCGATCTTCCAGGCGAGGTAGAGCAGATAGGCGGCGCCCGCGATCTTCAGCGCCGTATGCAGCGCCGGAAACGCCGTCAGCACCGCGCCGAGCCCGAAGCCGACGGCCAAAAGCAGGACCAGAAAGCCGATGCTGATGCCCAGCATGTGCGGAACCGTTCTGGCGATACCGAAATTGACGCCGGAAGCGAGCAGCATGAGGTTGTTCGGCCCCGGCGTGATCGACGTCACGAAGGCGTAGACCAGCAGGGCAAGGAATGCGTCGAGCGACATGTTATCCTCCCCGATATGTCAGCCTTACTGTCCTTTTAGCACATGCGCAAAAGCCAGAAACAGGCAACCGCCGGGCCAAAGCTGAAAACAGGATGGTCGTCCTGTTCACATCCCCTGCGGGCCGCGGTTCATCGCCGCGACGCCGGTGCGGCAGATCTCGACCAGGCCGAGCGGCTTCATGATGGCGATGAACTGGTCGAGCTTGGACCCCTTGCCGGTGATCTCGAAGATGAAATGCTCGGTGTTGGCGTCGATGACCGAGGCGCGGAAAGCATCCGCAAGGCGAAGCGCCTCGACCCGGGCGTCGCCGGTGCCGGCGACCTTGACCAACGCGAGTTCGCGCTCCAGCGGCCGTTCCTGCCCAAGCTCATGCGAGCGCACGGTCAGGTCGACCACCCTGTGCACCGGCACGATGCGTTCGAGCTGGTGCTTGATCTGCTCCATCACATGCGGCGTGCCGCGCGTCACGATGGTGATGCGCGACAGATGCTTCTCATGCTCGGTCTCGGAAACGGTAAGGCTCTCGATGTTGTAGCCGCGGCCGGAAAACAGGCCGATGACGCGGGCAAGCACGCCCGGCTCGTTGTCGACCAGCACGGAAAGCGTGTGCGTTTCCGGCTTCTCGGTTTCCTTGGCGATGAAATAGGCGGAGCCGGTCGGTTGAAGGTGCTGTGCGTTCATAAGGTGAATCTCGATTTCAGACTTTTGAGCTAATTCTCTGTTTGCGCACGGCTTTCTCGCGACAGCCCCGCCTTTGTGGCTGCCTACACCAGTTCCCTGCCCTTGGCGTCGATGGCGTTGGCCACCGCCTCGTCGGTCGCCTCGTCCGGCAGGAGCATCTCGTTATGCGCCTTGCCCGACGGGATCATCGGGAAGCAGTTGGCCAAGGTCGCCACGCGGCAGTCGAACAGCACCGGCTTCTTCACCGAGATCATCTCCTTGATCGCGTCGTCGAGCTCGTCCGGCTTGTCGCAGCGTATGCCGTGGCCGCCATAGGCCTCCGCCAGCTTGACGAAGTCCGGCATCGCCTCGGTATAGGAATGCGACAGCCGGTTGCCGTGCAGGAGCTGCTGCCACTGCCGCACCATGCCCATATACTGGTTGTTCAGGATGAAGATCTTGATCGGCGCATTGTACTGCACCGCCGTGCTCATCTCCTGCATCGTCATCTGCACCGAGGCGTCGCCGGCGATATCGACGACCAGCGCATCCGGATGCGCGATCTGCACGCCGAGCGCCGCCGGCAGGCCGTAGCCCATCGTGCCCAGGCCGCCGGAGGTCATCCAGCGATTCGGCTTGTCGAAATGATAGTGCTGCGCCGCCCACATCTGGTGCTGGCCGACTTCGGTGGTGATGTAGGTGTCCTTGTCCTTGGTCAGCTCGTAGAGCCGCTGGATCGCGTATTGCGGCATGATGACGTCGTTGTTCATCTTGTAGGCGAGCGAGTCCCGCGCGCGCCATTTCGCGATCTGCTCCCACCATGGATAGAGCGCCTTCTTGTCGGTCTTGGCGGTTGCGCGCCACAGCCGCACCAGGTCCTCCAGCACCCGGCCGACGTCGCCGATGATCGGCACGTCGGTGTGAACGTTCTTGTTGATCGAGGACGGATCGATGTCGATGTGGATCTTCTTCGAGCTCGGCGAGAACGCGTTGAGACGGCCGGTGATGCGGTCGTCGAAGCGCGCGCCGATGCAGATCATCACGTCGCAGTCATGCATGGCCATGTTGGCTTCATAGGTGCCGTGCATGCCGAGCATGCCGACCCAGTTCTTGCCCGACGCCGGATAGGCGCCGAGCCCCATCAGCGTCGAGGTGATCGGGAAACCGGTGAGGTCGACCAGCTCGCGCAGCAAGTGGCTCGCTTCCGGACCGGAATTGATGACGCCGCCGCCCGAATAGATGATGGGCTTCTTGGCGGCTGCCATCAACTCGACGGCGGCCTTCACCTTCTCCAGGTCGCCCTGGACCTTGGGTTGATAGCTGGTGCGCGGCGCCGTCTGCGGCGGCACATAAATGCCCTTGGCGAACTGCACGTCCTTGGGAATGTCGACCACGACCGGGCCGGGACGGCCGGTGGTCGCGACATGGAAAGCCTCATGGATGGTGGCGGCGAGTTGGTTGACATCCTTCACCAGCCAGTTGTGCTTGGTGCAGGGCCGCGTGATGCCGACGGTGTCGCATTCCTGGAACGCGTCGGAGCCGATCAGCGATGTCGGCACCTGGCCGGTGAGGCAGACCAGCGGAATGGAATCCATCAGCGCGTCCTGCAGCGGCGTCACCGCGTTGGTGGCGCCGGGACCGGACGTCACCAGCATGACGCCCGCCTTGCCGGTCGAACGGGCATAGCCTTCGGCGGCATGGCCGGCGCCCTGCTCGTGCCGGACCAGGATGTGCTCGACATCGTCTTGTTGAAAAATTTCATCATAAATTGGGAGAACGGCGCCGCCCGGATAGCCGAAGACATGCTTGACGCCGTTGTCCTTCAGCGCTTGCACCACCATTTCGGCGCCTGTCATTTCGCGCCGCTCGTTCTGTCCGTTGCTCATCGGTCTGGTCCCGTACTGTCCGCCATCTGGCGATTTGCTGGTCGTTTAGTCGTGTTTCAGGCAATAAAAAAGGCCCCCGAGGGAGCCTGTGTGATGCGCATGGGAGGTTTTCGCCCGGCGGTTACACCGCCTTGCCCACACGCCTGCCTACGAGAATGAGTGCCGTTTTCATGGGCGCGGACAATAAAGGCGAAAACGCGGGCTCGTCAATGGGGTCCAGCGCGAATTCACCCGCCTGTGAGAACGACACGCCCGCGCGCTCTCACGGTACAGCTACCATAGTACAGTTGAGCGTGCTTCTCCGACGCACCACTATGGACTGGCAGAGGACGTGCGAGGAGGACGCATGGCTGGCGAGCGGGAGCGTATCCGCGAAATCGAACAGGTGCTGTCCGGCGCGCGATCGGCCCGCGACGACATCGTCGTTCAATCCTGGATGCGCTGCATCGACACGCATCGGCTCGGTCCGGCGCGGCCGATCGAAATCTACATTGTCATAACGGATTGATTTCATTGTAATTCTTGATGAACGTCACGATTGGCACGCCGCTTGCTGCTCATGACGGACTCTAGCAAGTGGAGGAGAACAAATGCTCGAGAGAACACCCACCACCAAGGCGCAGGCGCTGCTCGACAAGTTCGGCAAGGCATTGGAAGCCAGCGACATCGACAGTGCCGTCAACTGCTTCCAGGCCGATTGCTACTGGCGCGACCTCGTCACCTTCACCTGGAACCTGAAGACGATGGAAGGCCGCGACCAGATCCGCGACATGCTGCAGGCGACGCTGGCCAGCACCAAGCCGACCGGTTGGGCGGTGGCCAAGGGCGAGGAAGCGAACGAGGACGGCGGCGTCATCACCGCCTGGATCACTTTCGAGACCAGCGTGGCGCGCGGCTTTGGCCTCGTGCGGTTCAAGGGCGACCTGATCTGGACCCTGCTCACGACGATGGCGGAGTTGAAAGACCATGAGGAGAAGGCGGGCTTCACCCGCCCCCTCGGCGCCAAGCATGGCCACGGCAAGGACCGCAAGACGTGGCGTGAAGAGCGCGACGACGAGCTCGCCGAGCTCGGCCACTCCCGACAGCCCTATGCCGTCATCATCGGCGGCGGCCAGGGCGGAATTGCTCTTGGAGCTAGGCTGAAACAACTCGGCGTGCCGGCCATCATCATCGAGAAGAACGAACGCCCAGGCGATTCCTGGCGCAGGCGCTACAAGTCGCTCTGCCTGCACGACCCGGTCTGGTACGATCACCTGCCCTATATCGACTTTCCGAAGAACTGGCCGGTCTTCGCGCCGAAGGACAAGATCGGCGACTGGCTGGAGATGTACACCAAGGTGATGGAGCTCAACTATTGGAGCTCCACGACGGCGAAATCCGCCAAATACGACGACAAGGCCAAGGAATGGACGATCGTCGTCGAGCGCGACGGCAAGGAGATCACGCTCAAGCCCAAGCAGCTTGTGCTGGCGACCGGCATGTCGGGCAAGGCCAACTGGCCGAAATACAAGGGCCAGGACATCTTCAAGGGCGAGCAGCAGCATTCATCGAACCATCCCGGCCCGGACAAATACCGCGGCAAGAAGGTGGTGGTCATCGGCTCCAACAATTCGGCGCACGACATCTGCGCGGCGCTGTGGGAAGGCGGCGCCGACGTGACCATGGTGCAGCGGTCCTCCACGCACATCGTGAAATCCGACACGCTGATGGATATCGGCCTTGGCGCACTCTACTCCGAGCAGGCGGTCGAGAACGGCATGACGACGCGCAAGGCGGACATGATCTTCGCCTCGCTCCCCTACCGCATCCTGCACGAGTTCCAGATCCCGCTCTACGAGCAGATGAAGGAGCGCGACGCGAAGTTCTACGCGGACCTGGAAAAGGCCGGCTTCATGCTCGACTGGGGCGACGACGGCTCGGGCCTGTTCATGAAATACCTGCGACGCGGCTCCGGCTATTACATCGATGTCGGCGCCTGCGACCTCGTCATCGACGGGTCGATCAAGCTGAAGAGCGGACCGGGCGCCGCGGTGCAGGAACTCACCGAAACCGGCGTGAAATTCGTCGACGGCACGGAATTGCCGGCCGACCTGGTGATCTATGCGACCGGCTACGGCTCGATGAACGGCTGGGCCGCGGACCTCATCTCACAGGACGTCGCCGACAAGGTCGGCAAGGTCTGGGGTTTGGGTTCCAGCACCACCAAGGACCCCGGCCCTTGGGAAGGCGAGCAGCGCAACATGTGGAAGCCGACGCAGCAGCAAGCGCTGTGGTTCCACGGCGGCAACCTGCACCAGTCTCGGCACTATTCGCAGTATCTGTCCCTGCAGCTCAAAGCCAGGCAGGTCGGCTTGCCGACGCCTGTCTATGGGCTGCAGGAGGTCTATCACAAGGGATAGACGACTTCCGAACCTTTCCCAGCAAAGGCGTCGCCTTGGCGGCGTCTTTGCTGAACCGTCGACAACACTTTGCCTTCGGCCGGCCGCGATGCGGCTGCGCGCTCGGCTGGCTTGGCTTCCCTGCATTCATCCGGCTGATATGCCACCAATGCGTGTTCGCCGTCGAAGCAGAAACACATGGCTTTCTCCCCCAGACTTTCGCCTCTAAGCCGCCTTCTCCGCCGCGAACTTTTTCACGACGCGCTCGAGCAGCGGCACGTAATCGCGAAAGGCGCGCGTCTTCATATTGGCGACCTTGCCCCCCTCGTCCCAGATGCGTACCCGCACCGCTTCGTCGTGGAAGGGGTTGCTGCGAAACTCGGCCACTTCCTCGGCATTCATCGGCCCGCCCTGCAGCGACAGCGTATGCACCGAGGCCGCCGACAGCTTGCCGAAATAGGTCGGATCGGTGGCGCACAGATAGCGCTTGGCCGAGACATGCAGCCTGACGCACTCGACGATGACCGGCGGAAAGAAGGGCGCCAGCACCTCGCCGCCCGCCTCGTCATGGTGCTTGTCCTCGACGTCGTCGGGCGAATAGGTGCCGAACTCGCTGGTATAGTGGCCGATATCGTGCAGCAGCGCCGCAGCTACCAGTTCCTCCGGTGCGCCGTCCTGCTCGGCCAGCCACGCGCCCTGCAGCATATGTTCCGACATGGTGACAGGCTCGCCGAGATAGGATTCGGCGCCGCGACGCTCGAAGATATCGGCGATGAATTCGACGATGTTGCCCGTGTTCAATTCATTCGGGTTCATTCCGCCGCCTCCTTGAAACCATGCTCGATCGCCGCCAGCGTCGACAACAGGCCGTCCTTGTCGGCGTAGCAGCCCTGCAGCCAGCGCTTGCCGCTGCCGGAAAACGCCTTGCGCGCGTGCATGACGCGGGTGTTGTCGACGATGAAGGATTCTCCCGCCTCGAGCTTGAAGGTCACCTCGAAGGAAGGATCCTCGATCAGTTCGGCGAAACGGCGATAGGCCGCGTAGTATTTCTCCATCTCGGCGAAGGGCACGTCGACCGCCGGCGCCAGCGAGCGGTTGTTGAAGCGGATGCAGATGAGCTCGCCATCGGGTCCGAGCTCGATCATCGGTCGCTTGGACTGGAGCCGCACGCCCGATGAACCGGCATATTCGAAGCGTGCCGGGTAGGCAGAGAGCAGCCGGAAGCCGTCGGGGTTTTCCGCCTGAAGTGCCGCCGCCACTGCAAACCCGTCGACGACGCTGGATTCGCCGCCTTCGACCGTGTTCTCGATGCAGGCCAGGATCTGCAGCGTCGGCACCGGGTCGCGGTAGGGATTGTCGGTATGCGCCTGCAGGCCGAGATTGGTGTAGGCGAGATTGTTCGGATTGACCTCGGCGCGCACCTCGAACCAGCGCCCGTAATTGGTTTCCCTGATATAGCCGAAGAGGTCGGCCACCTTGCACAGCGCGCCGGATTCCGTCGGCAGACCGTCCATGACGGCAAAGCCGTAGCTGCGAACCGCGGCCAGCCATTGCCGCAGCACATCGCTGTCGCGGCTGGCGTCGGCATAGGCCGCACGCGGCACGGAGTTCTGCATCGTGGCTTTCGTCCAGCGCTCTGTGTCGCCTCCCGTCCAGCCGGGCTCGCGAACCTCCTGGCGATCATAGGCATGGCTGCGCAGCCAGCCGGCGGGAAAGCCGACGGTCTTGCCTTCGGGAGCGAACGTGACTTCGAGCAACTCGCCCTCGATCGAGGCTGAGCCGATCCGCGTCCCGGCCGGAATGTCGAGAATGGTGATCAGCCGTTGGCCGTTGCCGGCGCTGCGCGTCTTGTCGTCCAGCGCATTGTCGCGCAGCCACATGGCGTGGAAGCGGCTCACCGCTCCGTCATCCCAGCCAAGCTCGATCGTTCGTCCGTCGTCGCCCAGCGTTACCGTCGTCAACATATCCTGAAAGCTCCCATCCTCTAACCGCCACCGCAGGCACGGATTGCATGGTGGCTTCATCGAAGGCATAATTCAAATTATCGTTTTGTGGGTATTGGCACTAAATTTGCGATGGCTGGAAAAGCGTTCGACACGATGCCTCCGCTCGACTGGCTGCGCAGTTTCGAGGCCGCCGCCCGCCTGTCGAATTTCACCGCTGCGGCCGTCGAGCTCGGGCTCACCCAGGCCGCGGTCAGCCAGCACATCCGTTTCCTGGAAGAGCGGCTGAAGACGCGATTGTTCGCGCGCCTGGCGCGCGGCGTGGCGCTGTCGCCGGAAGGCGCGGCCTATCTCCCCCACATCCAGTCGGCATTCGCGACCATCGGCAACAGCACGAAAGAGCTGTTCGAGCCGCGCGCCGTGCAGACCGTCAGCATACGTGTTCCCATTTCCTTCGCCCTGCTGGTGCTGGTACCGGCTCTTCCCGACCTGGCAAAGGCGCTGCCGCGCGTCAGGCTCGATCTTGTGACCATCCATCGGCCGACCGACTACGACCAGCCGGGCTCGGCGCTCGACATACGCTTCGGCAACGGGTCCTTTCCCGGTCGCGAGGCCGACCGGCTGACCGTCGAGCGGCTCGTTCCGGTCGCGGCTCCGCCGCTCGCCCTCGGTGGCGATTGGACATTGTTGCCGCTGCTCCTGGTGGCAGGAGCGCGCGAAATGTGGGCGGAATGGTTTGCCGCCGCGGGGCTTGCCGGCCATTCCCGGCGCTCGCATCGCTTCGACAGTTTCGTCGCCGCCTTGGAAGCGGCCAAGACCGGCGCCGGAGCGCTGCTCGGCTCCCGGCCTTTGGTCGACGCCGCGCTCAGGGACGGTACTCTCGTCAGGCTTTCGGATTTCGAGCTTTCGAGCCCATCGGGCCATTTCCTGACAAGACCGTCATCGTCACGGCTGTCCGGCGCCGAGCAGGATTTTCGCCGCTGGCTTCTGTCGCGCATCGCCAGGATTTCAGGATAGCGCGTCGGCCGCTCTCCCTATCCGTTTCCAGTAGATAAGGGTGCCGGTCAGCCCGCCATGCGGCTTGAGCGCGAAATCGGGGATCTCACCGCACAAGGTGAAACCAAGTTTCTCATAAAGCCCGGCCGCGCCCTCTTCGCTCGCCGTGTCCAGCACCAGCAGCGTACGACCTTTCTCGACGGCCAATTTCTCCGCTGCCTGCATCAGCCCGGTCGCGACGCCTTTGCCGCGATGGTCCCGGCCGGTCATCAGCTTCGCGATCTCGGCGCGGTGCGGTTGATTGGATGGGAAATCGAGCAACAGGGTGACGGTGCCGGCAAGCGCCTCGCCCCGCCATGCGCCGAGCACCGCCCGTTCGCCGCGCGCGGCCCCGGCAAGCGACTTGCGCCAGAAGTCCCGTGCCGCTTCCAGCGACAGCGGATGCATGAAGCTCACCGATCCGCCGGTGGCGACCGTCTCGATCAAGAGAGCGGACAGTTGGGCTACGGTCGCCGCGTCGTGGATCAACGCCCGGATTTCAAGGGAGTTCATTCTGGTGCTCTCCAGAGGTCTCGGGAACGAGGTCATTCGAAATGGCTGGTTCGCTTGCGTCGGCGCGCCCGCCTGATTTCGGCGATACGGTCGGCGTCGTCCTCGCTGAGATGGCGCCCGCGCTCCAGGATCTCGAGCGTATATTCCTCATAGGTCAGCCCGAGCCGCTCGGCCCGTTCCAGCCGCATCAGCATGACGGCCTGGCTTGGCGCCTTCCAGGCCTTGTCGTGAGCGGCGCGCCAGGCGAGGAAGATATAGGCGTCGCCCTTGCCCCAGGGCGGGCCGTCATAGTCGTCGAGCGGCGGCCCGCCATTATGCGAGCGCTTTGGCCGGCGAGACATCGCAATCAGTCCCTGACCAGCGCCACGAGATACTCCGCCGCATCCGGTCCGGGAGCATGAAAGACACAATCCGAGGGCGCCCCCAGCGCCAGGCAGTCGCCGGGCTCGAGCCTGTGCACCAAATCGCCCTCGGTGAAGTCCAGCCTTCCGTCGATCAGCCATACCTGCTGCTTGATGAAGGTGTAGGATGCGGCGGGAAGGCTGACCTTGGCGCCCGCCGGCAGGCTGACCCTGATCAGTTCGAGCGGCATCCGCGATGCCGGCGACAGATGACGTCTGATGTAACCGGTTGCCGGGTCCTGCCAGACCGGCTGCTCGTCCTTGCGCGAAACGCCGCCGCCCTGCATCTCGGCTCGTGCGATCAGCGTCGACAGCGTTATGCCGAAGGCCGCCGCGATGCGCACTAGGAGCGCCGCGGTCGGACTGGTCGTACCGCGTTCGATGGCGCTCAGCATCGCCTTCGAAACGTCCGAGCGCTCGGCCAATTCGGCCAGCGACCAGCCCCTCACCGTCCTTTCGGAGCGTATTCGTCTGCCGATAGTGGCGCTGATGTCGTTCGATATACCATCCATTCGTCCAATATATCGGAATTCCGCACGCTGGGAAGAGGTTGTTCGATCGAATTGTCGCGGCTGGCTTAACGCTGCCTACACCATTCGACCTCACCTGACTTTAACCCCGATTGGATAGGGTTGCCGCTCCAGGGGAATGGGACCACGGCATTATGTTTGTTGAACGCGAAGCCTCCGTTGGCGAACCGACTTCGCAGGAGCGCCGCAACATCCAGCAGAACGACAAGCGGATTCTGGGCAATGTCGTGCAATGCGACGGCGCGCGCGCCACCATCAGCGCCCATGCGGAAGACACCGAAGGCGCGGTCACCGGCCTCTGGACCGTCGGCAAGATGATCTCCATCAATCTCGGTTCGACACGAACGGTCGGCCTTGTCTATGCCATCGGCAAATCGGACCTTGCCTGGAACCACGAAGGGCAGAACCCGATCGAGGTCAGCGTCGAACTGGTCGGCGAGGTACGCGACGGCGCCGAGCCCGGCGCCAAGCCGGTGTTCGACCGCGGCATCACCACTTATCCGCATATCGGCGCCATTGCCCACAGCATCCGCAGCCGCGACCTGCAGGCGGTCTACGATCTGGCCGGGCGCCATTCGGTGACCATCGGCACGCTGTCGCAGGATGAGTCGATCGATGCCCACATCGCCATCGACGACACGCTGGCGCGTCATTTCGCCATCGTCGGCACCACCGGCGTCGGCAAATCGACGGCGGTGTCGCTGCTGTTGCGCAAAACGATCGAGGCGCGTCCCGACCTGCGCGTGCTCATCCTCGACCCGCACAACGAGTTCGCCGGCTCACTGCCGGAATATTGCGTCAAGGTCGATTCCAAGACACTCGACCTGCCGTTCTGGATGTTCAGGCTGGAGGAATTCGCCGAAGTGCTGTTTCGCGGCCGCGAGACGGTGCCCGAGGAAGTGGATGTCCTGCGCGACCTGATCCCGGCCGCCAAGAACCTTTATCGCAACCCGAATTCCGGCACCTATGTCAGGCGCGGCAGCGACGCGCTGACGGCGGACACGCCGGTGCCCTACCGCATGGCCGATCTCATCAAGCAGATCGACGAGCGCATGGGCCTGCTCGAAAGCAAGAATGACCGCCCGATCTTGAAGTCGCTGAAAACGCGCATCGAGTCGGCGGCGGCCGACCCGCGCTACCGCTTCATGTTCAATTCGCGGCTGATCGAGGACACCATCCACGAAACGATCGGCAACATTTTCCGCGTCCCCAGCCATGGCCGCCCGGTCACCTGCTTCGAGATGGCGGGCATGCCTTCGGAAGTCGTCAATTCGGTCTGCTCGGTGCTGGCGCGCCTGGCCTTCGACCTGGCCTTGTGGAGCGAGGGCCGGCTGAGGCTGCTCCTGCTTTGCGAGGAAGCCCACCGCTATATGCCGGCCGATCCGCGTCTCGGCTTCGCGCCGACCCGCCACGCGCTGTCGCGTATCGCCAAGGAAGGCCGCAAATATGGCTGTTATCTCGGTGTCGTCACCCAGCGCCCGGGCGAGCTCGACCCGACCATCCTGTCGCAATGCTCTACCTTTTTCGCCATGCGCCTCGCAAACGAGCAGGACCAGGCGATCATCCGCTCGGCGATCGCCGACTCCTCGGCCTCGACGCTGGCTTTCCTGTCCTCGATGGGGCAACGCGAAGCCATCGCTTTCGGCGAAGGCGTGGCGACGACCATGCGGCTGAAATTCGAGAAGCTGCCGCAACAATTCATCCCCGGCACCGCGAAAGGCGAGCAGGTCGAGCCCTCCGTGGATGGCAGCGACGTCGATCTGGCCATGATCGTCGAGCGGCTTCGCAACGTGCCGAAGCCGCAGCAGTCCATGGCTTTCGCCGAGACCGTGGATTCGACCCGCCAGGCCGGCGACCCGGACTACAAGAAGCCGGCCACCGGCGCTTCCCGCGTCCAGCCCGACGACGACTTCGACACTCGCTACGGCCTGAAGCCCTCGACCTTCGGCATGCGCCAGCTCAACGACTGAGTTTCCGCTCTGCCTGAAGCCCCGCTTGAATGGGTAAATCTCGTCAGGAAATTCGTCAGGCTGAGTCGGCTGGAGCCGTTTTCGAGAACCGGAGCGGAGCGGACATTTGGGTCCGTGAGCACCGGAAGCGCAGAAAGCGCCTCCAGACGGCCAGCCTCACGAATTTGATGATGAGATTTTAGGCGCAGACGCGGTTGCGGCCTTGCTTCTTCGCCTCATAGAGCTGGCGGTCGGCGCGGCGGTAGAAATCCTCCGCGCTCTCCTTGTGGTCCCAGACGGCAAGGCCGACGCTGGTGGTGACCTTCAGCCGCACATTGCCCGACATGATCGACATGTTGGCGATCGCCTTGCGGATGCGTTCGGCGAACCTGGCGAGCAATTCGACATCCATATTGGGGGTGACGACGGCAAACTCCTCGCCGCCCAGCCGCGCCACCACATCGTGATAACGCGTCATGCCCCTCAGACACGCGGCGACGGCCCTCAACACCTCGTCGCCGACGTCATGGCCATGCGTGTCGTTGACCTGTTTGAAATGATCGAGATCGAGGATCATCAGTCCGACCGGCCTGTCGATGCGGCGAAACTCGTGGAGATATTCGCGCAGCGCATCATCGAAATAGCGACGGTTCTGCATTCCGGTAAGACCATCGGTGAGCGCCGCCTGCTCGAGCGTCTGCGAACGGGCGCTGAGCGAAACCGTCATGGCCCTGAGCTTGCCCTCTTCCCGCACCTGGCCGCGGATCAGCGGGTAGATGAAGAAGGTGCCGAAGAACAGCGCGGTCGCCAGCAGCGCCCCGGTGACGAACAGCAGTTTGTTGAGATAGACGATTTTGTCGACGCGCGATGCGGTATCGAGGTCGGCGGCGATGTCCTGCAATTGGCCATAGGCGTGGAAGGTCACCAGGCCTGCGGCCAGGATCACGAAAATAAAGACAAAAAATGCGGATTCCGCCTTATGGAAACGCATCTACTCCCCGCGGCACTACAAGCCTTGAGGTTATGGCATGGTGGACCTTACGGACAGTTAACCCGGACAACCTTGGCGAGAATTAGAGCCAGGGATTTTAAGGTGCTGATTGAAAAAGCTTTTCGTCAGTCCGGGAGCGCCGGTTCGTCGCCCGGCCGCAGCCTGCGCCACTCCGCGCCCAGCTGGTGTCTGAACCAGGTCGACTGGCGCTTGGCATACTGCCGGGTCGCGATCTTTGCGCGTTCGATCGCTTCGGGAAAACCCGACTGTCCGGCCATTGCCGCTTGCAGCTCGCGCACGCCAATCGCTTTCATCGCCGGCAGATCCGCGTCGAGGCCGAGCGCGATGAGCCGGCGCACTTCGTCGAGCGCGCCTTTGTCGAGCATCTGGTCGAAACGCGCCTCGATGCGCCGCACCAGTTGCTGCCGGTCCGGCTCGATGACCAGGAAACGCGCGCTGTCGCGATCGATCAGCGGCCGGCCGCGCGCCGCCTGCCATTCCAGGATCGAGCGCCCCGAAGCGTCGAGCACCTCGAGTGCCCGCACGATACGCTGGCCATCGGTCGGCCTGAGCTGCATGGCGACGGTCGAATCCTCACGCATCAGCAGGCGATGCAGCCTTTCGGCCCCTTGTTCCTTGAGCTCGTAGCGCCAGCGCTCGCGGACGGAGGCCGGAATATCCGGCATGTCCGAGATGCCTTCGGCCAGCGCGCGGAAATAGAGCCCGGTGCCGCCGACGAAAACGACCGGTCGGCCCGACAGCACGCCGTCTTCTATCAGCTTCGTGACGTCGCGCAGCCAGGCGCCAGTGGAATAGGCCGTGGAGGGATGGACATGGCCGTAAAGGAAATGCGGCGCGCGTGCCATTTCGGCGGCGCTCGGCCGCGCCGTCAGGACATCGAGCACCGAATAGCCCTGCATGGAATCGGTGTTGACGATGACGCCGCCGTCGCGTTCGGCGAGATCGAGCGCCAGCGCCGACTTGCCGCTGGCTGTCGGCCCGGCTATCAGGATCGCGTTCTTGACGCGGCCTTCGCCCGCCTGCCTGCCGGAATGTTCGATGCCGCTGATCGCCACTTTAGTATCCCGTCCAGAAGCCCGCGCCGTGCCGGCCTCGCTTGCGAATATGGCCTTGCGGGCCGCCGGCGCAAGCGCCGTTGATTGGCTGGCCGAGGACATCGCCTGCGATCTCGTTTTGCCGCGGACGCCGGATATCGGCGAAATGACCGCCAATCTGCGCGCCGCATTGGCTTCCGAGCCGGTCGATGTCATCGTCCAGCCCGCCGAAGGCAGGCGCAAGAAGATCCTGCTTGCCGATATGGATTCGACCATGATCGACCAGGAATGCATCGACGAGCTTGCCGACGAGATCGGCGTCAAGGATCATGTGGCGGCGATCACCGCGCGCTCGATGAATGGCGAGATCGCGTTTGAGCCCGCCTTGCGCGAACGCGTCGCCTTGCTGAAAGGCCTCGACACAGCCGTGGTCGACCGCATCATCGGCAACCGGCTGACGCTCGCGGCCGGCGGCCGCGCCCTGGTGCAAACGATGCGCGCCAACGGGGCTTGGACGGCGCTGGTCTCCGGCGGCTTCGACGTCTTCACCAGCCGCATCGCCGCCATGCTGGGTTTCCAGGAAAACCGGGCCAACCGACTGATCGAGAAAGACGGCACATTCACCGGCATGGTGGCCGAGCCGATCCTCGGCCGCGCCGCCAAGGCCGAAGCGCTGCTCGATATCGCGGCGCGGCTCGGACTGACGACCGAGGATGCCATCGCCGTCGGCGACGGCGCCAACGACCTCGATATGATCCGCCTTGCCGGCACCGGCGTCGCGCTCCACGCCAAGCCGGCGGTGGCGGAGCAGGCCCGGATCCGCATCGATCATGGCGATCTGACGGCGCTGCTCTATCTCCAGGGCTACCGCCGGGATGAATTCGTCTTGTGAGGTCTCCAATGACGCCGATACGCACCGAGCGTCTCATCCTGCGCAATTGGGAAGAGCGCGACCGCGCGCTTTTCCATCGCATCAACTCCGACGAGCGCGTGATGGAATTCTTCCCGTTCCGCCGCGACCGTGCCGCGGCGGATGCCAAGATGGACGAGGTCCGCGCCTGGATCGATGAGGATGGCTACGGCTTCGCCGCGGCCGAGATTGCCGCGACCGGCGAATGCATCGGCTTTGTCGGTTTGTCCGGAACGGAAGACATCGACGTGCTGGCGCCCGGCACCATCGAGATCGGCTGGCGGCTGGCACCCGAATTCTGGGGCAAGGGCTACGTCACCGAGGCGTCGGAAGCTTGGCTCGCCTATGGCTTCGGAACGCTTGGCGTCGGCGAAATCGTGTCGTTCGCGGTTGCTGACAATCATCGCTCCATCGCTGTCATGAAGCGGCTCGGCATGCGAGTCGATCCCGCCGCCGATTTCGACCATCCCGCCGTCCCCGATAGCCATCCGCATCTCAAGCGGCATGTCATGTACAGGCTGTCGCGCGAGGATTGGCAGGCACGGCGTATCTGATCAATGCCTCTCAGAAGGACGTTCGTCTCCGGACTGTGGCGGACCATCCGGGACCTGATCGAGAATCCTGGCAAAATCCGCGCCGGATGCATTGCCCGCCCGTCGGCGTAGGAAATCGGCCGCAGTCTCCATAGCACCGATCTTTTCTGCCACGGCCGAGGCGATCCACTGATTGAGCGAGACACCGTCCGCTTTTGCCAGGCGCGCCGCCGCTTCCTTGACCGAGAGGGGCAGCTTCAAAGGATATGTTGCCTTGCTCATGTTCGTGTTCCTTCCAGCAACTCGGCCGGGCTAGCAAGCCGGACTCAATCCATCCGGATCGTCACGAAGCGCAGTTCGCCGGTCTTCGAAGCCAGCATCAAGAGCGCGTTCTTGCGGCCTTGCTCCTTCAGCGCGCCGATCCGGTCCATCACGTCCTTCGGCGTGCCGACCGATTCCTGCGCGATCTCGGTGATCACCTCGCCAGGCTGGATGCCGCGCTCGGCCGCCGCCGAATTCTTGGCGACATCGGTGATGACCACGCCGGACACGTCGGCCGCGATGCCGAACTTCTGCCGCGTCTGGTCATTGAGCTCGCCGACCGTCATGCCGAGCACCGAAGCCGTCGATACCGGAGGCGTCGCCTTGTCGCCCTTGTCCTGGTCGGTGTTGCCGTTCTCGCCGCTGGCCAGCTTCTCACTGTCCTCGAGCCGTCCGAGCGTCACCTTGACGGTCTGCTCGACGCCCTTGCGCACGATGACGACGTCGACCGCCTTGCCGACCGGGCTTTCGGCCACGACACGCGGCAGGTCGCGCATTTCGTGGATGTCCTTGCCGTCGAACTTGATGATGACGTCGCCGGCCTGCACCGAACCGTTGTCGACCGGCCCGCCCTTGATGACGCCGGCCACCAGCGCACCCTTGGCGGTTGCCATGCCGAGGCTTTCGGCGATGTCGTCCGTCACCGGCTGGATGCGCACGCCGAGCCAGCCGCGCCGCGTCTCGCCATACTGGCGAAGCTGGTCGACGACGCCGGCGGCAAGCTGCGAGGGGATGGAGAAACCGATGCCGATCGACCCGCCCGACGGCGAGATGATCGCCGTGTTGATGCCGATGACTTCGCCCTCGGCGTCGAACAGCGGGCCGCCGGAATTGCCGCGGTTGATGGCGGCGTCGGTCTGGATGAAATCGTCATAGGGGCCGGAATTGATGTCGCGGTTGCGCGCCGAGACGATGCCGACCGTGACCGTGCCGCCCAGGCCGAACGGATTGCCGATCGCCATCACCCAGTCGCCGACGCGCATCTTGGTGGAATCGCCGAATTTCACCGCCGTCAGCTTGTGGCCCTTGGGGTCGACCTTCAGCACCGCGACATCGGTCTTGGTGTCGGTGCCGACCAGCGTCGCCTTCAGCGTGATGCCGTCGGAGAAATTGACCTCGATATCGTCGGCATCGGCGATGACATGGTTGTTGGTCACGACGATGCCCTGCTCGGCGTCGATGACGAAGCCGGAGCCGAGCGACTGCACTTTCTGCGCGGCACCGCCCTTGTCGCCGCCACGGTTCTTGAAGAAATCGTCGAAGAAGTCCTGGAACGGCGAGCCCTCTGGCAGCTGCGGCATCGGCACCGCGCCCGGCCCTTCCGTGCCTTTCACCGTTTGCGAAGTCGAGATGTTGACCACCGCGCCAAGCAGGCGCTCGGCCAGATCGGCGACCGAAGGCGGACCGTCGGAGGCGATCGTCGGCGTGACGAAGGACGGAACGGCAACGATGCCGACTGCGAATGCCGTGGCGCCGGCGAAGAAGGTGCGCCGCGCCGCGCGCAACAGGGTGTCGGATATCATCGTGGCCTCCCGGTGTTTCAGAAAAGGAACGACGCATCCGCAAAGGCGCCTGTCCGATTCATGTTGGCAAGAAATAAGGCACGTTTGCGGCTATAGCTATCGGCGGAAGATAAATCGTCAATCGCTTCGGCACCAAGGAATTTCATCAACCGCGGACCAGCCAGACGATGCCGACGCCGATGGCGATCGCCGCCAGCCCGCCGATCCGCAGCACATTTTCCGGCACCGACAGCACTTCAGTAGCGAGTTTCCGGGCCAAAGCCGGAAACCCTCCATAGACCAGCCCTTCGATCACGAGGACCAGGCCGATTGCCGCCAGAAAATCCTGCACCGCCCGCTACTGGGCGGTGCCAGGTTGCGTTGCAGGTGGTGTCGCAGGCGCGGCAGGTGCCGGCCCGGGCTTGCTGTCCGGATCGCGGAAGTAGCGGAAGAACTCGGATTCGGGCGAGAGCACCATCGTCGTTCCGGTGTTGTCCAACGCCGTGCCGTAGGCGTTCATCGAGCGATAGAAGTCGAAGAAGGCCGGATCGCGCTTGTAGGCGTCGGCGAAGGTCGCGCTGCGCTGCGCCTCGCCCTCGCCGCGCAGGATTTCCGATTCCTTCTGCGCCTCGGCGATGATCTCGACGACCTCGCGGTCGGCTCGCGCCCTGATGCGCTGCGCCGCCTCGTTGCCGCGAGCCCTCAGGCGCTCGGCTTCCGCCAGGCGCTCGGCCTTCATGCGGTCATAGGTCTGCTGCGAGACCTCCGCCGTCAGATCGGTCCGGCGGATGCGCACGTCCTCGATGTCGAGGCCGAGCGAGGTCGCGTCGGGACGAAGCTGATCGCGCACCTCGCGCATCATGTTGCCGCGCTCTTCCGAAAGAGCGGCTTCGAAGTCGCGCAGGCCGTAGACACGGCGCAGCGCCGCGTCGAGACGCGTCCTCAGGCGGGCTTCGGCCAGTTCGACCTGACCGGACACCGCCGCGCGGAAGGTGCGCGGATCCGAGATGCGGTAGGCGATGAAAGCATCGACCTCGTAGAACTTGCCGCCCGAGACCTGGACGCGGATGTTGTCGAGGTCGAAGCGCATCACCCGCTTCTCGACCATTTGCACGCTGTCGGCATCGAAGAAGGCGAACGGCGCCTTGAAGTAGATGCCGGGCTCGCTCTTGACGTCGATGATCTCGCCGAACCTGAGCACGATGGCTTGCTGGCCGGCATTGACCACGAACACCGACGAATAGAGCAGGAACAGAAGGACGGCCGCGATCACGGCGATGATGGGAAGACGGTTGGCCATCACTGGTTACCTCCCGTCGTGACGCCGCCCATAGGGGCCGGCGCCGGCTGTGCTTTCGGCTGCAATGCCGGCAGCGGCAGGTAAGGCAGCACGCCCTGACCGTTGCCCTGTTCGACGACGACCTTGTTCGAGTCCTTCAGGATCTTCTCCATGGTTTCGAGATAAAGGCGCTTGCGCGTGACGTCGGGCGCCTTGGCGTACTCGTTGTAGACGGAGATAAAGCGCTGCGCCTCGCCTTCCGCCTCCTGCACGACGCGGTTCTTGTAGGCGGCGGCGTCCTCGCGGACCTGCGCCGCCTGGCCGCGCGCCTGGCCGAGCTTCTGGTTGGAATACTGGTTGGCCTGCTCGACGAACTTGTCCTCGTCCTGCTCGGCGCGCTGCACCTCGTCGAACGCGTCGGCCACCTCACGCGGTGGTGCCGCGTCCTCGATCGAGACTGCGTTGACCTGGAGACCGGTCTTGTAGCCGTCGAGCGTGCCCTGGATGATCTCGCGCACCCCGGTTGCGATACCCTGGCGGTCGTCGCGGAAGATGTCCTGCGCCGGCCGCCGGCCGACGACTTCGCGCATGGCGCTCTCGGCGACCTGGGTCAGCATGCCGTCGGGATCGGAGACATCGAACAGATAGGCTTTGGGATCGGAGACTTGGTAGGCGACCGAGAACTGCACGTTGACGATGTTCTGGTCGCCCGAGAGCATCAGCCCGGAGCCGCTGCTCGAGCCGCCGCCGATGCTGACGAGCTGCTCGGAGATCTTGGCGGTCTCGACCGTTTCGATCGGCCACCAGTGGAAATGCAGGCCTGGCTGCGAAAGCTCGGTCTTCGGCTGGCCGAAGCGCAGTTCGACCGCAACTTCGTCGGGCTGCACGGTGTAGATCGCCTTGAAGGCCCACAGCACGATGAGGGCCAGCGCGATCAGCCCAAGCACGGCCGGGCTAGCGCCGCCGCCTCCCGGAAGCGCGCGCCGCAGCCTGTCCTGGCCGCGGCGGATGATATCCTCAAGATCGGGGGGCGAACCCTGCGGGCCGCTTGGCCCTTTCGGTCCCTGCCCCCAGGGCCCCTGATTGCCGCCGCCGCCCCATGGGCCGCCGCCACCGCTCTTGTCGTTCCAGGGCATGAATGTCCTTTCGCTCCGGTTCCCTCAGGCCTTGCGGCGCAATCCTAACGCATGACCCGGAAAACCCATATCGGTTTTCGAAAAGGAATCATGCGCCAAAATCAAAGTATTACGTCGGCCTCTTGCGCGTATGGTTGGACGCTGTACCGCTGCAACATCGTTCTTCTATAGGGACGCCTTGACCCGCTTTCAACGCGATGTGTCATCGTCTCCGTGCGATTTGGATCGGTAGCGACCCTTTGTCGTCGTCAACGATCGTCGCGTCGGCGCTCGTAAACCGTGTAACGCGTGGCGTGGCTGTCCTTCTCGCCGGCGGGAAAATCCTCGGCGCTGACGACTTGCCAGACATTTGGGTCGATCGGCGGGAAATGCGCGTCGCCATCGACGCTGGCCAGCACATGCGTCACATGCAGCCGGTCGGCGAGCGGCAAAGCCTGGGCGTAGATCTCGCCGCCACCGACCACGCAGATCTCCTGCGCGCCCGCCATGCAGCGGCCGCGCACCCCGGCCAGCGCGATCGCGTCATCCAGCGAGTGGGCCACCTCGATGCCCTCGGCCCGCCAGGTTTTGTCGCGCGTCACCACGATGTTGAGACGGCCGGGCAGCGGCCGGCCGATGCCTTCATAGGTCTTGCGGCCCATGATGATCGGCTTGCCCATCGTGTCGGCCTTGAACCGCTTGAGATCGGTGGAAAGCCGCCACGGCAGGCCGCCTTCGCGGCCGATCACGCCGTTTTCGGCGATGGCGACATAGATCGCGATGTCCATCAGCCGCCATTCCCGCCATTATCCGACGGCTCCAGCAGCAGGATGTCGATGTCGTGCTCGGGATAGAAATCCTTCGCGGTGATCTCGAACGTCGTCGGTCCGACCTTTTTGACATTGTCGCCGCAGAAGGAGACGAGGTTTTTGGGGCTGCCCTTGTCGATCGTCAGCTTGAAGTTACCGATATTGCCGGAGGCCCAATTACCCCCCGTGGTCAGGATGTAGGCGATGCGGCTCTCGTAATATTTCGGATAACCATCCGGATTTGCCTTGGCCGCCTTGCGCACCGCATTCTCGAATGCGCCGTCCATGCAATAGCGGGTCTTGTAGGCCGCATACTGGCCCTGGAACTGGCCGTCGGAGAAGAAACTGACCGAGGAAGTGCCGCCGACGCTGGGCTTATAGCGATGCGAAACATGGACTTCCTTGTTGGCCGGGAAGGTCGAGCGCCACCAATAGGTCGAGCGCAATTGCCAGAACGGCGCATAGGCGGTTTTCATGCCCGAGCCGTCATCGGCGGTATCCTCGATGACGATGCCACGGTTTTCCCAATCCTCGGCGACATCCTTGGGCAGCTTCGCCAGCGCCGCCTTGGCGGCGTCGCCGAACGGATAGAGCGGTACGTTCTGCGCCTTGAGGTCCGCGGTGATGTCGATGCCGAGCGCAAACGCCCTTTGCTCGAGCTGCGGCTTCGCGTCGACGCCGTCGATCGTCACCTCGAAGCCGAGGAAATTGTCGCTCTCTGCTTCCGGGATCGCCGGCATCTCGTTCGGATCGCCCTCGATGTCGGGCATCGGGAACGCGACGATGGAGCTGACATCCTTGTCGGTGTTGTTGCGGAACACATAGTCGACCGCCACCTTCTCCGGCGAGATGAAAAGATCCTCGCTCTGCATGGCGACGGCGTCGCTGCGCGACAGGATCAGGCCGCCGGTGCCGAGCTCGGCGACGGAATCATTGGCGAAGGCCGGAGCGGCCATGATTGCCAGCGCTGCGGTCAGTACGGTGCGTAACATGGACCCCTCCTCGACGGCGATACCGGGCGTCTTTTCATCTACCGTTTCAGTGCGCCGTTTCAAAGCCCTTCGTCATCGGGCATCGGGACTTCTGGACACCGCGCCATCGATCGGGCAGGAGAGCGCCATGCGCAAGCTTCTCGTCATCGGCATCGGCGCCGGCAATCCCGACCACATGACTGTACAGGCCATCAACGGCCTGAACCGCGCCGACGCGCTGTTCATTCCCGACAAGGGAACGAAGAAGAACGATCTTGCTGATTTGCGTCGGCAGATATGCGACCGCTTCGTCACCAATCCGAAATCGCGCCGGGTCGAGTTCGATGTACCGGTCCGGGCCGAACCGACATCGTCTTACCGGGCAACCGTCGACGACTGGCACGAGGCGATCGCCGAGATCTATGAGGCGTTGATCCGCGACGAGCTTGCCGACGACGGTTGCGGTGCGTTCCTGATCTGGGGCGATCCGTCGCTCTATGACAGCGCGCTGCGTATCCTCGAACGCGTTCGCCTCAGAGGCAATGTCGGTTTCGAGCTCGAAGTCATCCCCGGCATCACCGCGATCCAGGCGCTGGCCGCCGCCCACGCGACCGCGCTCAATCGCATCGGCGATTCGATCCTGGTCACCACCGGCCGGCGGCTGACCGAGGAAGGCCTGGCCGCCAATGCCGGCTCGACCGTGGTCATGCTCGACGGCAAATGCGCCTTCAACACGCTGGCGGACCGAGACGTCCTCATCCAGTGGGGCGCCTACCTCGGCACGCCGGACGAGATCGTCATTTCCGGCCGGCTGGGCGATGTCAGCGCCGAAATCGAAAGGGTTCGCGAGGAAGCCCGGCGAAAGAAGGGCTGGATCATGGACACCTACCTGCTGAGGAAGCCAGGGGATTAGGCAGTAGGCAGTAGGCAGTAGGCAGTAGGGAATAGGCAGTAAGATAATGGAGGCGATAGGGGCCTCGATTTCGAGCATCCAGGACACCATACCCCTACTGCCTACTGCCTACTGCCTACTGCCTACTGCCTACTGCCTACTGCCTACTGCCTACTGCCTACTGCCTTGCCTTATCCCGCATCGATCTCCGCCTGCAGGGCCTGCATATGGACTGCGGCGGCCGATGAAGCGGCTCGCTCTATGGCGCGAAACCGGCTGACGACCGCCAAACCCACCGACGTCAGTTGCGCGCCGCCGCCTTTGCGGCCGCCGGTCTGCGCCGCGACCAGCGGCTTGCCGAACACGCGGTTCATGTCTTCGACCAGATCCCAGGCATGCTTGTAGGACATCTCCATGCCGCGTGCCGCGGCCGAGATCGAGCCGAAGGCGGCGATCTGCTCCAGAAGTTCGATCTTGCCCGGGCCGATTCGGCCGTCGGGGTCGAGATTTATCCGCAGGCTGAGCGACGGCATTTCATCTCCTCGGCTTCCACGGCACGACAATAGTCTCTATGCGAAGCAAGCGCTATTCCAAATATACATAGCGACATGATCGAGATCCTCAAACGTCGGCTTCGGCCGGCAGGCCGGCGCCGGTGTTTGCGCGATCGAAGCTCACCGTTTTGATGACCGCGAAGACCTCGCTTCCCAGCTTGAGACCAAGCGCCTGCCGCGATTGTTCCGTGATCCGCGCGATCACAACCGCGCCGTGGCAATCGATGCCGATTTCGACCTCTGGCCCCTCGCCGGGCTTCATGCTGACGATTGTTCCCTCCAGGATATTGAGCGCGCTGAGTCCGGCGGGTTTCTCGATGGCGACCATCACGTCGCGGGCGCGGACGCGTATGCGAACCGAAGCACCGGCCGGCCGCGCCAGTTTCGGCACGCGGATCTCGCCGGCCTGCGAGGCAAGCACCGTCATGCCGAAAGCCTCGTCGTGGCGCAGGACCTTGGTATCGAGCACGGCACCACCCTCGCCGCGTTCCTCCGCCGGCAACAGGTCGAGCCGCCGCATGATCGCCTCTGTCGGGCCCGCGGCCGCAACCTTGCCCTGCGAAAGCACCATGACGTCGCTCGCCAGCCGCGCCACCTCGGCGACGGAATGGCTGACATAGACGATCGGGATCTTCGTCTCGTCGCGCAACCGCTCGATATAGGGAAGGATCTCGGCCTTGCGCGCCTCGTCGAGCGAGGCGAGCGGTTCGTCCATCAGAAGCATTTTCGGGCTGGTAAGCAGCGCGCGGCCGATCGCGATCCGCTGCCTTTCGCCGCCCGACAGTTTCGCCGGCCGCCGGTCGAGCAGGCGACCGATGCCGAGCAGGTCGACCACCGCATCCATCTTGGCGTAGCGCTCGGAAGCCGGCGTGAACCAGCGGCCGTAGCGCAGATTGCCGGCGACGCTCATATGCGGGAACAGCCGCGCGTCCTGGAACACCATGCCGATCCGCCGCTTGTGCATCGGCACGAAGATGCGCGCGGCGGTGTCGACCAGCACCTTGCCGTCGACCGAGATACGGCCTTTGTCCGGACGGATCAGGCCCGCGATCAGATTGATCAGCGTCGACTTGCCCGAACCGGACGGCCCGAACAGCGCCGTCAGCCGGCCGGCGCTCTCGAAACGCGCCTCCACGGCGAAATCGCCGAGGCGATGCTGGATATCGACGGAGAGCGTCATTCGATGTCCATTCGCCGGCCGACCCGCCGCGCCAACACTTCCGAAGCGACCAGCGCGACCATCGAGATGACGATCGAGATCAGCGTCAGCCTGAGCGCCCCTTCATCGCCGCCCGGCACCTGTGTGAAGGTGTAGATCGCCGAGGGCAGCGTCTGCGTTTCGTTGGGGATGTTGGAGACGAAGGTGATGGTGGCGCCGAATTCGCCCATCGCCTTGGCGAAGGAAAGGACCGCACCTGCGATCAGGCCGGGCAGGATCAGCGGCAGCGTGATGGTGGCGAACACCCAGAACGGATTGGCGCCGAGCGTGCCGGCCGCCGCCTCGATTCTGCGGTCGACAGCCTCGATCGAGAGCCGGATGGCCCGCACCATCAGCGGAAAGCCCATCACCCCGCAGGCCAATGCCGCGCCCGTCCAGCGGAACGAGAAGACGATGCCGAAATGCTCGGCAAGGAAGGCGCCGGCCGGGCCACGCCGGCCGAAGGTGAGCAAGAGCAGATAGCCGGTCACCACCGGCGGCAGGATCAGCGGCAGATGCACCAGCCCGTTGAGCAGGGTCTTGCCCCAGAAACGCCCCCGCGCGAGCAGGAGCGCGAGCAGGATGCCGGGCGGCAGGCTGGCGAGCATCGCCACCGTAGCCACCTTGATCGACAGCCGGACCGCATTCCATTCGTCGGGAGTGAGGTCCAACAGCCAATTCATAGCTATGTCTGCGAGGTCTTTCTCAGTTGCTCGGCGCGAGCACCGTAAAACCCTGCTCCTTGAAGAGCTCGGCGGCCTTGGCCGACTCGACGCATTTCAGGAAGGCAGCCGTATCCTTGTCCTTCGAATCCGCGGTCTGGGCAATCGGGTAGACGATCGGCGGATGCGAATCTTCCGGGAAGTTACCGACGACCTTGACGCCCTTTTCGGCATGCGCGTCGGTGGCATAGACGATGCCCAGCGCCGCCTCGCCCGTCGACACCAGCTTCAGCGCGGCGCGCACATTCTCGGCCTGCGCGACCTTGCCTTCGACCGACGACCAGACGCCCAGCGATTCCAGCGCCGCCTTGCCGTATTTGCCGGCGGGCACGGCCTTGAAATCGCCCATGGCAAGCTTGCCGTCGCCGATCAGCTTGGCAAGGTCAAAGCCCTTCTCGACCTTGGTCTCGACCGTGGAATCCTTCGGCGCCACCAGCACGATCTGGTTGCCGAGCAGCTTCACTTCGGTATCCGGCTTGGTCAGCTTCTTGTCGGAGAGATACTTCATCCAGTCGAGGTCGGCCGAGACGAAAACGTCGGCCGGCGCGCCGCCTTCGATCTGCTTGGCCAAGGCCGAGCTCGCCGCGTAGGAAATGGTGGCGGCTTCGCCGACTTCCGGCTCGCAGGCCTTGTCGACCGCGTCGAGCGCGTCCTTGAGGCTAGCCGCGGCAAATACGATCACCTTGTCGTCGGCATGGGCCGCCGGTACCGCCGCCATCAGCATTGTCGCCAGACCGCCAATAGCTGCCGCCTTCAACCCAAAACCCTTGCCCGTCATGGAATCTCTCCCTGGTTTCAAAATCCGTACAGCGCAAAGCCTCGCATCGATATATCCGCATGAACATAACAAGGGAAGGCTTTTCGCCTGCCATGATGTTGTGCGCCGGCGTGGTCTCGGCCTGCGATGAATGCGAAACGGAACGGCGAAGCTTTAAGGAGAGACGCATGAAGATCAGCGCCCGCAACATCCTCAAGGGTAAGGTCACCGAGATCGTCAAGGGAGCCACCACCTCGCATGTCAGGATCGACATCGGCGGCGGCGTCATCGTCACCGCCTCGATCACCAACGAAGAGGTCGCCGACCTCGCGCTCGAAAAAGGCAAGCAGGCCTATGCGGTGATCAAGGCCTCGGACGTCATGGTCGGCATCGACTGAGCCGAAGGCTGGCTCATACGGCGATCGGCGCCTTGATGCTCGCATCCGCGAAATAGTTCTCGAGCCGGAAATCCTCGAAGCGGAAGGCGAAGAGGTCTTTCACCTCCGGATTGATCCACATCGTTGGTAAGGCCTTGGGCGTGCGCAGCATCTGCTCCTGCGCCTGCTCGAAATGGTTCGAATAAAGATGCGCGTCGCCCAGTGTGTGGACGAAATCGCCGGGCTTCAGCCCGGTCACCTGCGCCACCATCATGGTGAGCAAGGCATAGGAAGCGATGTTGAATGGCACGCCGAGGAAGATATCGGCCGAGCGTTGGTAAAGCTGGCACGAGAGCCGGCCCTCTGAGACATAGAACTGGAACAGGCAGTGGCAGGGCGGCAGCGCCATCGCCTCGACTTCGGCCGGGTTCCAGGCCGAGACGATCAGCCGGCGCGAGTTAGGATTCTTGCGCATCTCCTTCAAAAGGCCCGCGATCTGGTCGATCTCGCCGCCATGCCCGTCCGGCCATGAGCGCCATTGCTTGCCGTAGACCGGTCCAAGATCGCCGTTCTCATCGGCCCATTCGTCCCAGATGGTGACGCCATGGTCGTTGAGATATTTGATGTTGGTGTCGCCGGCCAGGAACCACAAAAGCTCGTGGATGATCGACTTCAGATGCAGCTTCTTCGTGGTCGTGACCGGAAAGCCGCGCGAAAGGTCGAAGCGCATCTGGTAGCCGAATACCGAGCGCGTGCCTGTTCCGGTGCGGTCGCCGCGGTCGGCGCCGTTCTCCAGCACATGCTTCAAGAGGTCGAGATATTGGCGCATCGGCTCCGCCTCGATTCGGGTAACAGGCAATCATACCCGACCGACAGCCGATCGAACACCGCAAAGCAGGCTACGGATGTGGGTCGCGCCAAAAAACCAACGGCGCCGGCACGGGTTCGTGCCGGCCGCCGGATGGCAGTGCCTTACAGAGAGCCGAGTTTGCCGAGGTCCTTGGCAACCAGATAATAGAAGGTCACGCGGCTCTTGGTGTTGTCGGCGTGCATTGCCTTGCAGGTCTTCTCGATCGACGCATTCGCCTTTGCGGCATCCGCGATGCCGAGCTTCTTGCCGATCCAGTTCTCCCGCACGCGGTCGAGTTCCTTCGGGTCGGTGCAGGACACCAGCGAGGAATCGCGGTTCCTGAGCGCAATGCCCAGATGCTTGACGATCTTATCGACCGCGTCGGCGCTGGCGCCGGCGTCGTATTTCTTCACATCCGCAAGATAGTCGGCCATCAAACTTCCCCTCGTCGGCGCCACCGATCCGATCGGTGAGGGTTGTGGCGCGCTACGCAACCTGTGCGTTAGGTCAGAGACTCCTCACCGGCAGCGAGATTTGATTGAGTGGGCGCGCAAGTCAACCCTTGGCTGCGCAGTTTGGCATAACCGGATAAGCGCCGGTTTGGCCTTTCTTTTTCCGTTATCGATCCCTATATTCGTTTCGTCGGCTTGACCGACTATGGCGATAAACAGGCGATGAAATAAGCCGTTCGGACCCGGGGGCGGTACCCGGCGCCTCCACCAAAAACCGCTCTGGCTGACGGAGCGGCTTTTGCTGGGGGCGAAATAGGATCGACGAAGGTGTAAAGATCGTACTTTTGCCCGGCATTGTACCACCGTCATCGGGCTAAACTTATAGTTGCCAACGACAACTATGCGGAAGCTCGTCTCGCTGCTTAATGCGGCGCGAACGCTTCAAATCAAGCCCTAGCGGTTCGCACTTCTAGGCGGGGTTCGGAGGTACCTGGCAACAGAAACCTCCACCTTCCCCTCTTTTGCTTCTTCCCACCAACCGAACGGCCAAGGCTCGTCCGGCGCTTGATGCGCGGCGTACAGCCTTGCCGCCCATCCTCAATGGACAAGCGATGCGAAACGATTGCGGCCGATTCTTCGTGCTGACCGGCGGTCCAGGTTCCGGCAAGACCACCTTGATCGAAGCGCTGCGGGCCCAGGGCTTCGCGACGGCGCCTGAGGCCGGGCGCGGCATCATCCGCGACCAGATGGCCATCGGCGGCCCTGCCCTACCCTGGCAGGATCGCGCGCTCTTTGCCGAGCTGATGCTGTCGTGGGAGCTGCGCTCCTGGCAGGCCGCGCATGCCGAACCTCCTGGCCCGGTCTTCTTCGACCGCGGCGCGCCCGACACCATTGGCTATCTCAGACTCTGCGGCCTGCCGGTGCCGGACCACCTCACAAGCGCTGCGAGGAAATTCCGCTACGCGCGCCGCGTCTTCGTCGCGCCACTCTGGCCGGAGATCTTCACCCAGGACGAGGAGCGCAAGCAGACGCTCGACGAGGCCGAGCGCACATTCCGCTCGGTGACCGGCGTCTATGTGGAACTCGGTTACGAACTGGTGCCGTTGCCTCTCGCTCCGGTCGAGGAACGGTTGCGCTTCGTCATCGATCAGGCCGGCTTGCAACAGACATGAAAAAGGCCGGGCAAGCCCGGCCTTTTTCTGTCTTGTCTATGATTGCCTACTCCGCCGGCGCCTCGACCGCTTCGCGCTCGCGGCCGAGCGTCAGCTTGGCCAGCGTGAAGGAAATCACCGCGCAGAGCGTGATGCCCGCCACCATCGGCAGCGGCGTGCCGTCGAAGAAGATGCCGGCGACGCCCATCGCCAGTGCGCCGATGGCGAAATGCAGCGTGCCCATCAGCGCCGAGGCCGTGCCGGCGATCTCGCCATGCTCTTCCATCGCCAGCACCGAGGTTGTCGGGATGACGAGGCCAAGGAAGCCGTAGCCGACGAAGAGCAGCGCGGCCATCACGTCGAGCCGGTCGACACCCGAGGCCATGATGGCGAACAGCGCCACCATGACCGTGGCATAGCCGGTGACCGCCACCCAGACGACGCGCTTCAGCCCGAAGCGATCGGCCAGCATCCCGGTCAACTGCGACATGCCGATGAAGGCCACCGCGTTGATCGAGAAGAACACGCTGTAGACCGACGGCGACAGGCCGTAATGGTCGATCAGGATGAAGGACGAGCTCGACAGATAGACGAAGAAGCTCGCAATGCCGAAGCCCGCGATCGCCACAAGGCCGAGGAAGTTGCGGTCGCCCATCAGGTAGCGGTAGCCGGCAAGCGCCGTACCGAAGGACGAGCCGGCGCGCTCTTCGACCGGCCGCGTCTCCTTGAGCGAGGTGGCAAGCAGGATGGTGGCCAAAGCAGCGGCACCCGTCACCGTCCAGAACACGGCGCGCCAACCAAAACTCTCGATGATCTGGCTGCCGGTCAGCGGCGCCAGGATCGGCGACACCGAGAACACCAGCATCAGAAGCGACATCAGCTTGGCGGCCTCGTTGCCGGTGTGCAGGTCGCGCACGATGGCGCGCGGCACCGCCATGCCGGCGCTGGCGCCAAGACCCTGAAGGAAGCGGAAGGCGATCAGCCACTCGATGGTCGGCGCCATCGCCGAGCCGACGCCGCCGACCATGAACAGCGCAAGGCCGGCATAAAGCGGAGCCTTGCGGCCGACCATGTCGGAGATCGGTCCGACGACGATCTGCCCGAAGCCCATCGACAGGAAGAAGATCAGAAGGCTCATCTGCACGGCGGCTGTGCCGGCATGCAGATCCTGGCCGATCGAAGGCAGCGCGGGGAGATACATATCGATCGCAAACGGGCCGATCGCGGACAACAAGCCGAGCACGACCGCGATGCGGAGGAATTTTGGACTCATGATAAGGCTCTTTTCGGATCTGGTTGCCGCCGCGAATATCGGCGTCTGAACCCAGTACGTTCCATCCCGCGGAAATCCGACACCTGAGAGCGAATTCATTCGTCACTAGAGCGAACTTGTTCGTCTCGGTAGCGCAGACTTCCCGTTATTGTGTCCACAAATTTAGACAGGCTTGTCCAATTCGTCAATCACCGCTATATAGATTTTCATGAAGCACGGCATTTCTCCTGACACTTTCCCGCCACGCAGCCATGAGGCCAAGCGGGTGTCGGTGGTGGAGGCTGCTGCTTCGGTTTTTTGTCGGGAAGGCTATGCCGGCGCCAATATCGACCTGATCGCGGCCGAGGCCGGCGTTTCACGCCAGACCGTCTACAACCATCACGGCGATAAGGAAAAGCTCTTCGTCGCCGTCGTGCGCGACCTGACGGAGCGCTGTAATGCCGGCATCTTCGCCACCATCGCCACCTTTCCCGACCAGCCTACGGACCTGGAAGCCGACCTGGTCGCCTTTGCGGTGCGCATGAACCGCAACTGCATCTGCAACCGCGACGGCCGTTTCCTGCGCAAGCTGATCCAGGCCGAAGGCGAGCGCTATCCGGAATTGTTTGCCGAATGGCGCGAACAAGGCCCGGGCCGCACTTGGTCGGCGCTTGCCGCGCGCTTCGCCCGGCTTGCCTTCGCCGGTCACCTGTCGATCGGCGACCCCGACGTCGCGGCGCGTCAGTTCCTCGCCCTCGTCAACGCCGAGCTTCAGATCACTTTCATGCTGGGCGGCTTACCAACCGAGGAAGAGGTGCTGCGCTCCGCCGCCAACGGTGTGCGGACCTTTCTCGGCGCCTTCGCCAGGAAGAAATTGCCGGCCGGCAAACAGGCGGCGCTCGTTCACGCCTGAGCGATCAAATCGCCGACGCCCCTCTTGGCCTCACGGCTTTGCGCCTATATGCGGTTTACGCCGCGCTCAAGCTTGATTACAGCTATGCGGACGATTCAACGGAACCCGACCATCAGATGGCCGACGACCACATCCGCTACGACATTCTGGCCCAGGAGGCTCTGCGCGGCGTCATGCGCAAGGTCCTGGCCGAAGTCGCGCGCACTGGCCTTCCGGGCAATCATCATTTCTTCATCACCTTCCTGACCGGCGCGCCGGGCGTGCGCATCTCGTCCAGGCTGCGCGAGCGCTATCCGGAGCAGATGACCATCGTCATCCAGTTCCAGTATTGGGACCTGAAGGTGACGGATGCCGGCTTCGAGGTCGGACTTTCCTTCTCCGACGTGCCGGAGAAGCTCGAAATCCCCTTCTCGGCCGTGCGCGGCTTCTACGATCCGTCGGTCAATTTCGAGCTCGAATTCGACGTCAAGACGGAGAGCGCCGAAGACGAGGCCGCCGCTCCGGCGCCCGAGCCGGTCGCCGTCGTCCCCGAGAAGAAGCCGGAATCCAAAAAGAAGGCCGCCGAGGCCGAGAAGAAGCCGGCGGTCGCCGAGACCGGCGGCAAGGGCGCCGACGTCGTTTCGCTCGACGCGTTCCGCAAGAAGTAGCCAGCGCCATGGGCGAGGTCGTCAATCTCCGCCAGGCCCGCAAGCAGAAAGCGCGCATCGAGAAAGAACGCCAGTCCGGCGAGAACCGGGCGCTGCACGGCCGCTCGAAGACGGAGCGCGAGCGTGACCGGCTGGCATCGGAAAAGGCCGGGAAATTCGTGGCCGGCCATCGCCGGGAAAAACCCGACGACCCCGGCGAGCGCTGAGTCCCTGCAATGGCCGCGGTCGAAAAACGTTCGGTAACGATCCGCGGTCACCGCACCAGCTTTTCCCTGGAACAGCCTTTTTATGACGATCTCATCGCCATCGCCGGGCAACGCTCGCTGTCGCTCGCGGCCCTGGTCGCGGAGATCGACGAGACGCGCACCCGCGACGCCAACCTGTCGTCCGCGCTGAGGCTCTATGTGCTGGCCTGGGCGAAACGCGGCGGCGCGGCGCCGTGATGCCTAAGCCGGATCGCCCACGCTTTGCCCTGCCTTGCGCTTGGCGCCGAAGCTGAGCAGGGCCGACCGGTCGCGCTCCTCCGCCTGCTTTTTCGACCTTACCCGCATCATGTCTTTCCAGCCGATATAGCCGACAAGCCGTTCATCGTCGCGTGAGACGACCGGCAGATGCGAGACGTTGGCGAGCAGAAGCTTGTCGGAAAGCGCCTCCAGATATTCGTCCGGATAAGCCAGCGTGATCTTGCTGCCGGCGAGCAATTCGCCGAGCGTCGTGCTGCGATGCTTGCCGGCGCGCCGCCAGCGCAGGATCGCGGGCGGATCGATGACGCCGAGCACATGCCCCTCCCCGTTGACCACCGGGAAGCTCGGGTGCCGCGTGTCCGGCGCGGTCAGGAACGTTGCCGCGCCGTGCAGCGTCATCGTCGCCGGCACGCTCTCGACCTTCGTCGTCATCACTTCCTTGACCCTTGTCAAAGCGAAAGGGTCGACGCGGTATTCGCGCACGAGGTGATGCCCGCGTCGCGCCACTTTTTCGGTCAGGATCGAGCGCTTCATCAACAGCACGGTGACCGCGTGGGCGGTGGCGCAGGCCGCGATCAGCGGCACCAGGACATGCGTGTTGCCGGTGAGCTCGGTAGCGAAGAAAGTCGCGGTCAACGGCGCGCGCATGGTGCCGCCCATGGTCGCGGCCATCGCCAGCAGCGGCCAGAAGCCGGGGCTTGCCTCGGGCAGGATGCCCGAGAGCACCGCACCCATCGCTCCGCCCATGATGAGCAGCGGCGCCAGCACGCCGCCCGAGGTCCCGGACCCCAGAGCCACCGACCAGATGACGGCCTTCACCACCAGCAGCAGCAGCGCGGCGGTGGCGACGGTGCGGCCGTCGAGCATATTGGCGATGTTGTCGTAGCCGACGCCAAGCGCGTGCGGCTCGATCAGGCCGCCGATGCCGACCACCAGGCCGCCGATCATCGGCCACCACATCCAGTGTATCGGCAGCTTCAGGAAGGCGTCCTCGCAGGCATAGACCAGTTGCGTCAGCAGGCCCGAAAGCAGCCCGGCGGCAATGCCCACCAGCACCCAGCCGCCCAATCCTGCAATCGAGACCTCCATGCTGCCCGAGAACGGAAAGATCGGGCTCGGCAGGTGAAGCAAGCTGCGTTCGACTTCCGCGACGATCGCGGCGACGGCGACAGGGATGAAGCTGCGCGGCGTCCACTCGAACAGGAGCAATTCGACGGCGAGCATGATGGCGGCGATCGGCGTGCCGAAAACCGTCGTCATGCCGGCCGCCGCACCCGCCACCAGCAGCGTCTTGCGCTCATTGTCGCTGACCGGCAGCATCTGCGCGATCAGCGAGCCGATGGCGCCGCCGGTCATGATGATCGGGCCTTCGGCGCCGAACGGTCCGCCCGACCCGATCGAGATCGCCGAAGACAGCGGTTTCAGCACCGCGACCTTGGCGTCGAGCCGCGAGCGCCCGAGCAGGATCGCCTCGATGGCCTCGGGAATGCCGTGGCCGCGGATCTTCTCGCTGCCGAAGCGCGCCATCAGGCCGATGATCAGGGCGCCGATCACCGGGACGATCACAGCGGCATAGCCCAGCGGCGAGTCCTCGAGCTTGAGTTCGGCCAGCGAGAACTGGCCGAAATAGGCGATGTTGGTGGCAAGACGGATGAGCTGCATAAGTACGATGCCGGCGAAGAGCGCAGCGGTCGCCACCACGACGGCAATGGCCGCGATCAGCAGAACACGCGGATCGGTCGTGAAGTCGCGGAGATTGCCGTTGCCGGCGTGAGCAGGTTTCATCTTGGGAGCCTGAACTTTCTGGCGGCGAAGGCCGTCCGGTTTCAGGCGGCCTCATATCGTAATACGATATAAATCTGCAAGGCTGTTTTCAATCGCCGCACCGCGTCATTTTGGACAGGGATCGCGACGGCCAGTTGAGCTTTTGCGGGAAAAGACCATAAGTCGGGAAATGACGTCGCCGAAACCACGCCCCGCCATCAGCCAGGCCGACTACCAGCGGCTGTCGCAGTTCCGTTATCTGATCCGCCGCTTTCTCGAATTCAGCCAGGTCCAGGCCAATGAGGCGGGCCTCACGCCGCGCCAGCACCAGGCGCTGCTGGCGATCAAGGGATTTCCCGGCGGCGGACCGGTGACGGTGGGCGAGCTTGCCGAGCGGCTGCGTATCCGCCACCACAGCGCGGTGGAACTGGTGAACCGCCTTGCCGAGGCGGGCCTGGTGATACGCGATCAGGACAAGAGCGATCACCGCCGCGTCTTGCTGCAGCTGACCCCTTTGGCCGACGATCGCCTGGCCGACTTGTCGGCCGCGCATCTCGACGAGCTTTCGCGCATCGAGCCGATGCTGCGGCGCCTGCTCTCGCGCCAGGAACAGTCCTAGGCGCGGTGGCTAATTCGCTACGTGTGCGACGCGAAGCTCAACCGCCGTCGAGCGACTTCAGCAGATTGTCGATCGTGAACGGGTTGGCCTTCGGCTTCGCCGGCGCTGAAGTCGAACCATCATTGACGCCGGGCAGCGCCCCCTCGGCCTTTGGCGTTTGCGCGGCCGCCTTGCGTGCTGCTTCCAGCTTCGCCTGCTCGGCCTTCTTGCGCTCGGCCTGTGCCTTGGCCGCCTCGTCCGCGGCCCGCTGCTCGGCCTCGGCCTTCGCCTGTGCATCGGCCTTGGCCTTGGCGTCCGCTTCGGCCTGCGCCTTGGCGTCGGCTTCCGCCTTCACCCTGGCCTCTTCGTCGGCCTTGGCTTTTGCTTCAGCTTCAGCCTTTGCCTGCGCTTCAGCCTGTGCCTGTGCCTGCGCTTCCGCTTCGGCTTTCGCCCTGGCTTCCGCCTCGGCCTTCTGCCGCGCCTCTTCCTCTTGCCGGCGCAACTCTTCGGCCGCGTTGTCGCGCTCCGTCTGCAGCGAGGCGTAATAGCGCACCTCGCGCCGCAGCCGCTGCTTCTCCAGCAGCGCCGCCTGCATCGCCTCGACGCGCTGCTGTTCCTTCTCCAGCGCGCGCTGCGTCAGGAACTGCGCCAGAGGGCCGCTGTCGAACTGGGGCGCGGTCGCCCCGAGCGGACCGGCCAGGCTGAAATTGACGGCCGGTTCGGAGCCGACCAGCGCCTCGTCGCCGGGATGATAGGTCAGCGCCCCCTTTGCCGTGACGGTGCTCGTGTTGAGATCGGCCGTCACGTCGGCGGACAAGGTCGCGCCGGGATTGTCGAGGCTGATCGGCGGCACCCGCAACGTGCCGTTGGCGACGGTGAAGGCCACATCGGTATCAACGGCGGCGAAGCTGCCCTCCCCGGCGATCTGGGGCGCGAACTCCGCGGTCTTGGCCGTGTCGATGTCGCGTCCGATCGCGTCGGCCTTGGCGATCATGGCGGCAAAGCCTTCCGGATTGATGCCGTCCACTTTCAATCCCTTCAGCGCCGCCGTGCCGGATCCGGACAGGGCCGCAATCATGGCGTCGACGGATTTGCCGCTGGTCGACAGCGCCGTCGAAAGATCGCCGCTGCCGCCGATACCGGCGCCGGGCAGAACCGCGGAAAGATCGCTGCCGGCCAGCCTCATCTGGCCCGAGAACAGGCCGGTGCCCTCCGTGTTCTTCAGGTCGAACAGGCCGGTCAGGTCACCGCCGTAGAGCTTCGCCTTGAGGTCGGAGACGTGGATGCCTTCGCGGTCGAGCTTCAGCGAGAATGAAGCGTCATGCGCCGTGGCGAAGGGCCCGACGGCGAGCGCCGACGTGTTGAGATCGAGATCCGCGTTGAACGGCAGCGTCGACTTCTGGCTGAACGGCGTCGTCGGCCAGCCGCCCTTGGCGGGGGCGAAAGACTGGTCCCCGAACAGCGAGACCGCCAGCGGATCGAGGTCGAGCTCGTCGAGCACCAGCGCCCCGGCAAGATGCGGCAGCCCATCCTTGGCGTCGTCGATGTTGACGTCGCCGGAAACCGCCGCCTTGTTGATCGAACCGGTAAGACCGCTCAGCACCAGGAGCCCATTGCCGAAATCGGCATCGGCCGCCAGCGACGTTGCCGTCCCGGTTCCCATGCCGGGCAGGCCTACACCCGTCGTCATCAGCCACGGCTCGATATCGGCGGCATCGAGACTGACCTTGCCCTTGGCGGTCGGGCCTTGCGCCGTCGAGGCGACTGTTCCGTCGAAGCCTGCCCTGAAATCATCGGCCGTCAGGTTGAAGCTGGTCGCGAGACCGCCAGCAACCGAGCCCTTCGCCGAGACGTCGGTGTTGGCGTGGCCGAGCATGCCGAGCGGCAGCGCAGGCAGGCCGTAAAGCGCAAGCAGCGTGGTGGCGTTGTCGTTGCGGGCGTTGAAGGTGATCGACACCGGCGCCTCGGAGAGCTTGTCCACGGTCCCCTTGCCGGAAAGCGACGCCGAGAAGGCCGAGCCGCCGGCCTTGCCCTGGGCCGAGAGCGCCAAGCCCGTGGTGCCGTCGCCATTGTCGGCGGCACTGGTCAAGAGATCGATGCGCGCGTCCTGGAACAGTTCGGGATAGGCCGCCGCGCGGCTGGCCAGGCCTTTGAGCACGCCATTGTCGGGATAGTGCTGTGCGGCGACATCGATCAGCGGCTTGAGGTCCACCGCCACCACGGAAGCGTTGAGCTTGCCGGTCGGGCTCTGCGGGAAATCCTTGACCCGGCCCGTGGCGCTGATCGAGGCGCCAGCCAGGCCGCCGATCGAAAGCCGATCGATCTCGAGCAGGCCCTCGCGCAGCCGCAGCGCCGTGTCGACGGTGTCGGCGCTGAGCCCGGCAGCGCTGACTGGACCCGCCTTGATCTGGAAATCGAGATCGCGATCCGAAAACCGGTTGGCGCCCTTGTCGCTGATGAAGATCGAGGCGAAGGCGGCGAGCCCGTCCAGGTCCATCTCGCCGCCCGTCAGCCGCATCAGCACCGACGGCCTGGCGCCATCCTGCTGGCTGGAATCGATGCTGCCCGCAAACTTCGCCTTGCCGAGGATGAGCTCGAGATCGCTGAAGGACTGCCGGCTCTCGCTGAGATCGACCTTGGCCTTGAAGCCTGCCGCGGGCAGCCGGCGGATCGCCTCGTCGACATCCTTCGATAGCCAGGCGGCAAAGCCGGACGGCTGCCCGACGGCGAGCAGCAACGAGCCGGTGAAGCCGAAGTGGTCTTCCACGCTCAACATGCCGTCGGCTTCGAGCGTCGTGCGGCCCGGCAGCGTCGCGGCGAGCGACTTGACCGACCAGCCCCCTTCGACCGGCTCGGCCGACAGCCGCACGTCGCGCACCGTCGTGTCGCCCGCCACCACCGCCGGCAGCCTGACCTCGACCGTGCCCGGTATGGTCGGCTTCGGCATGTGCTGCAGCGTCCGCTCGAATGCCGCGATGCGCTGGTCGAGCGTGAAGCCGGCGCCAGCGGTCCCGCCGCCGACGGCCTCGTCGAACTGCACCTGCGCGCCGCTGGCCTCGACCGAGAAATGCGGCTTCAGGCCGAGATCGACCGATGCCTTGCCGTCGGCGGTATAGGGATTGTCGAGCGGGCCGGTCTCGAAGCGGAACTCGTCGAAATTGAGCTTCTGGTGGTCGAGCGCGAACTTGCCGTTCAGCCGGAAGCCTGGGTCGGGCTTGCTGGTGCTGATCTTGACCGGCTGGCCCTCGTTGCCGCGCAGCTCGGCCGAATTCCTGTCGTCACCCGAAATCTTGAACTGGCCGGAATAGACCGCGGCGCCCTTGACGATGCCGGCATTGCCGTCGGTTTCGATGATCAGCGGATAGGCATCGGGATCCGCTTTCAACCTGAGCCGCATCTGGCCGTCCGGCTCCACCTTGCCGGTCGAAGCCGAGACGTCGGCGCGCAGGCCGTCGAAGCGCAGCGTTCCATCCATGCGCCATGGGCCGGTGAGCGCCTTGGCCGAAATGGTCGAGTTGATCTCCGAGATCAGATGGCTGCGTCCACCGGCGGCGTGGCGCAATTCGATCTGCCCTTCGGTTACCGACAGCTTCTCGATCGCGATCTGGCCTGGGTCGAAGGGCGTCGAGGGCCGGAGTGTCCAGTCGACGGTGCCGTCGCCGGCGACATTGATGGTGGCTTTCGGATGCACCAGCCGCATGTCGAAGATCAGCACCTCGCCGCGCAGGAATGGCGCGAGCTCGGCATCCATGGAGAAGGTCTCGACCGTCATCGCCGGCTGGCCTTCCGGCCCCCCCGCGACCTCGACATTGGAGAAGGTCACCGACGGAAACGGCAACAGCCGCGCCGTCGCGTCGCCCTTCACCGTCACCTTGCGGCCGAGGATGGCGCTCGCCTCGCGCTCGAAATCGCCCCGGTAACCCGTCCAGTCGATGAAATACGGCACCACCAGCGCCGCGCACAGCACCAGCACGAACAGGCCACCGAAGATCACGAACAGGCGGGCGAGCATCTGTTTCCCGGGTTGAAAGTCAGCCGCACTCTACCTGCATCCGCGTGTCGATAAAGAGGCAATTCAGCGTGCGACAGCCGCCAATGTCTCCAGTTGCGTGACCGCTCGCGGTCGCGATATCTCTTTTGCAAATCCCTGCCCTTCCGGCCGCGTCCTTGGCCGCCATGAATCTGAACCCAACATGGAGCGTCCCCGATGTCAGGCAAGAACTGGGATAGAGTGCCGATCGACGCGCAGAGCGTCGACGCGCCGCTGTCGCAAGCCGCGATTTTCCTGGTCGTCACGGTCGGCGGCGACAAGGCGGCGCTTTCGGCCGTCGCTTCAGTGCTGGGCGAGCTCGACGACCTCGTCAAGAATGTCGGCTTCCGCGACCTGTCGGGCCGGCTGTCCTGCATCGCCGGCATCGGCGCAGGGCTCTGGAACCGACTGTCGCCCAACCGCCGGCCGCGCGAGCTGAAACCCTTCGCGCCGATCGAGGGTTCGGCGCATTCGGCGCCCTCGACCCCCGGCGATCTGCTCTTCCACATCCGCGCCGAGCGGCCCGACATGTGCTTCGAGTTCGAGCGCATCCTGCTGAACAGTCTTGGCGCCAGCGTGACCGTCGCCGACGAGGTGTCCGGCTTTCGCTATTTCGACGCGCGCGATCTTCTGGGCTTCGTCGACGGCACAGCCAATCCGACCGGCCTCGACCTGCCCGCCTCCGCTTTGGTCGGCGACGAGGACGGCGACTTTGGCGGCGGCAGCTATGTCGTCGTGCAGAAATACCTGCACGACATGGCCGCCTGGGGCAAAACGCCGACGCATGTCCAGGAAGAAATCATCGGCCGCACCAAGATCGACAACATCGAGATCGATGACGACGACAAGCCGCGCAAGTCGCACAAGTCGCTGGCTACCATCGAGGACGACGCCGGCAACGAATACGACATCCTGCGCGACAACATGCCGTTCGGCCGCCCCGGCCAGAACGAGTTCGGCACCTATTTCATCGGTTATACGCGCTATCTGTGGGTGATCGAAAAAATGCTGCAGCGCATGTATGTCGGCGAACCGCCAGGCGCTTACGACCGGCTGCTCGACTTCTCGACGCCGCATACCGGCACGACCTTCTTCGCGCCGACGCGGCCCATGCTGCAGAAGCTGGTCGAGGGCGTTCAGGAATAGCCTCGGGTCGGCGGTTACCCCGCCGCCGGCAATATCTTTCCGGGATTCATGATGTTGAGCGGATCGAGCGCCTGCTTTATCGTGCGCATGACATCGACGCCATGGCCGAGTTCGTGGCGCAGGAAGCCGACCTTGCCCTGGCCGATGCCGTGCTCGCCGGTGCAGGTGCCTTCCATGGCGATCGCGCGCATGTTGAGCCGGGCGACGAATTTCTCGGCGAGCGCGATCTCTTCAGGATTGTCGACATCCATCAGCACCAGCACATGGAAATTGCCGTCGCCGGCATGGCCGACGATCGGCGCGACAAGCCCCATCTCGGCAATGTCGGCCTCGGTTTCCGTGACGCATTCGGCAAGCCGCGAGATCGGCACGCAGACGTCGGTCGACAGCCCCTTGGCGCCGGGGCGCAGCGTCAGCGACGACCAGTAGGCGTCGTGCCGCGCCTTCCAGAGTTTTGTCCGCTCCTCCGCGACGCTGGTCCACAGGAACGGCCCCCCGCCATTCTCCTCGGCGATCATGCCAAACATCTCGGCCTGCTCGGCAACACCGGCGTCGCTGCCATGGAACTCGACGAACAGGCACGGGCTCTCCGGATAGTCGAGCTTGGAATAGTTCTTCATCGCCCGCATCTGCAGCGCGTTGACCAGTTCGATGCGCGCCACCGGGATGCCCATCTGGATCGTCGCGATCACCGTGTTGCAGGCCGCCTCCAGGCTTGGAAACGGGCAGACGCCGCCTGAGATCGCCTGCGGAATGCCCTGCAGCCTCAGCGTCAGCGAGGTGATGACGCCGAGCGTGCCTTCCGAACCGACCAAAAGCCGCGTCAGGTCGTAGCCGGCCGAGCTCTTCTTCGCCCGCTTGCCGGTCGTCACCGTCTCGCCGTCGGCCATGACGGCGGTCAGCGACAGCACGTTTTCGCGCATGGTGCCGTAGCGCACCGCGTTGGTGCCGGAAGCCCTCGTTGCCGCCATGCCGCCCAGCGACGCGTTGGCGCCGGGATCGATCGGGAAGAACAGGCCGGTGTCGCGCAGGTGCCTGTTGAGGTCCTCGCGCGTCACCCCGGGCTCGACGCTGCAGTCGAGATCCTGCGGATTGACGGCCAGGATCCGGTTCATGCGCGAGGTGTCGATGGAAATGCCGCCGCCCGGCGCGTTGGTGTGGCCCTCGAGCGAGGAGCCGACGCCGAAGGCGATGACCGGCACGCGGTGGGCGGCGCAGGCGCGTACGATCTCCTGCACGTCCGCGGCTGTCTCGACGAAAGCGACGCCGTCGGGCGCCTGGGTCGGGATATAGGTGGTGGTGTGCGCGTGCTGGCCGCGAATCGCCTCGCCGGTCTGGAAGCGCTCGCCGAAGCGCTGCTTGAGGATGCCGAGCACCGCGGCGATGCCTTCCTCGTTGCGTTCGACGGGGTTGAGGTCGCTCAAAGCCATGAATTCCTCCGCGAATGGACCAGCGGCCACCCTTGTTATGCAGCTATGGATGATGCCTAAAGCAATTCCGGGAAAAGTGTGAAGCGGTTTTCCGTCCGGAATTGCGCCACATGAACAGAACCTCACCAACCACGCTCTGTCCAGCGACGATCAAGGAAACCATATGACGATCCCCGCGCCCATCATTTCCCGCCCATTGGCGATCGAGAAGGACTGGATCGACTATAACGGCCATCTCAACATGGCCTTTTACAACGTGCTGTTCGATCGCGGCACCGACGAAGCGTTCGCAATGATGGGAGTGGACTCGAGCTATACCAAGGAGCGCCGCCTCAGCGTCTACACCGCGGAAGTCCATGTCTGCTACGTACGCGAGTTGCATCTCCACGACACGGTCAAGGTATCGTTCCAGCTCATCGATCATGACGACAAGCGGTTGAGAACCTATCAGGAAATCCGCCATGTCGACGGCTGGCTTGCCGCCACGTCCGAAACGCTGTCGCTGCATGTCGACATGGAAGGACCGAAGGTCGCCCCCTTCCCCGCCGACGTGATGGCCAAGTTGGAGGCCGTGCGCGCCGCCCATGCGGCGCTGCCGATGCCCGAGCGCGCCGGCCGCTCGATCGGCATCAAGCGCAAGGGCGCTTGAAAACCCGCGCGCCCGCGTTAACCTTACCAAGGTTTTAACGTGAACAAGTCGGTTGAGTCCGTTGAACGACTCACCGGTGCGTTCGAAAACCGCCCTACCGGGTTTACGCGCGGGCGGCTGGCGGAATGCGGTGCGAGGACAGTGCATGAAAACCGACATCAAGGTCGAAGTGGAACGGTTGGCGGCCGATCCACGCATCACCGACTATGATTTCTGGCGATCGCTGAAGAACGTCAACAACGAGATCTTCCACATCGCCAACAACAACGAACCTATCCCGTTCGACATGATCCGCTGGCGCGCGATTCTGAAGCAGGCGCGCATGAAGCGCGGCCACGCTTGATCCATGGTCGCTGCCCTGCCCAGTCATCTCTGCCCAGTCATAGCTGCTTGAACCCGCCCAGCGGCGAGCGCGGCTCGACCGGCGACGACTGGATGATGGCGGTGTTGGTCATCGCATAGGGAATGATCCGGTCGATCACCCGCTCGAGCTCGCTCACAGAGCCGACATGGGCAAGCGCGATGAAGCAGTCCTCGCCGGTGACCCGGTCGCATTGCGCGATTTCCGGCAGCTCGCGGATGATGTCCGCTACCACCGAAAGCTGTCCCGGCACGGGCCTTATTCTCAGCCATGCCGACAGCTTCATGCCGAGAGCGGCCGGATTGATCCTGACCGTATAGGCCTCGATCACGCCGTTCTCCTGCAGCTTGCGGATGCGCTCCGCCACGCTCGGCGCCGACAGCCCGACCGCGCGCGCCAGTTCCGCCGTGCTGATGCGCGCGTCCTTTTCCAGCAGACGCAGGACCTTCAGATCGATCGCGTCAATGTCGACATTTTCACTTCGAAGGTTTTTCAAACCAAATCTCTTCCATCAGAAAGCCAAACTAGCACTCAGCCGTTCATTGCGCATATATTCCGTGAATTTTGCCTGCGATAATGCTCCTATGAAAGCTCAAACGCAAATTCCGGCTGCAAAGCAGGCCAGCGGTGATATCGATGCCCGCGCCGCCCTCGCCGGCCCCACCACACTTGCTGGAATGGCCAACGCGTTGCCGCCGCATGTCTGGTTCTGCGTCAGCGCCGTGTTCCATTATCTAGGCCCGGCCTTCGCGGTGCTGCTTTTCGCTCAGGTCGGCGTCCTCGGCATGGCTTGGCTACGCATCGCCACCGCCGCCGTCATCTTCGCCCCGCTGACAAGGCCCTGGCGCGTCTTCGCCCGCGCGGATCGCGCTCAGCGGCAGCTGCTGCTGGCCTTCGGCATCTGCCTGGCGGTGATGAACTGCTCGTTCTATCTGGCGCTCGACCGCCTGCCGATCTCGCTGGTGGCGGCGATCGAATTCGTCGGCACGATCGCGGTCGCGTTGGTCGGCCTGCGCAGCCCGCGCAACTTTGCTGCGCTCGCCATTGCCGTTGTCGGCACCTTGCTGCTCATCGACGTGAAATGGTCCAGCGATCCGGTCGGCTTGTTCTGGGCCTTTTTGAATGGTGCGCTCTTCGTCGGCTACATCGTGATCGGTCACCGCGTCGCCCAGGCAGGCATCGGCATCGCCGGCCTCGGCACCGCCATGGCAGTCGCTTTCCTCATCGTGTTGCCCATCGGCTTTCGCGAGGCGCTGCCTGCCTTCTCGTCGCCGCAACTCCTCGTCGCCGCGATCGGCGTCGGCGTCTGCTCCTCGGTCATCCCCTACATCTGCGACCAGTTCGCCATGGCGCGGTTGCCGCGCGCGAGCTTCGCATTGATGCTCTCGCTCCTGCCGCTCACGGCAACGCTGATCGGCGTCGTCGTGCTGCGCCAGGTGCCCAGCGTCACCGACTGCATCGGCATTGCGCTGGTCATCGCCGGCGTCGCCTTCCACAAGCCGGCGGCAAACGCCTAGTGGCACTGCGCAGGGATTTTGACCGGTCGGCTCTGTTTGCGTTGTCGGCAGGCGACATGCCTCGGAGATTGGCCGAAACGCCCATCACGATCGTCATTCTAGGGCGGAGCAGGAGCGAAGCGACGCGGCGCAGACCATAGAATGACGAGGTTGGGCGGCTTCAACCAATCCCTGGCGCCGTTTCCGTGAGACAGTGAAACGCCCTGGTTCCCCGACACAGGGATTTTGAAAGGTTGCCATTTGTCACTCTTCCTGGAAATTGCTCTGGACCGCTCGGCTAGGCCAGCTTCTCCTTCAGGAAAGCGATCGTCCTCCCCCAGGCGAGATCGGCGGCTTTCTTGTCGTAGCGCGCGGCCGAGGTGTCGTTGTTGAAGGCGTGATTGGCGCCGTCATAGACATAGACGGTGTATTCGACATGCGCGGCGTCGAGCGCCTTCTTGTAGGCGTCGATGCCGGCATTGGTCCTGCTGTCCAGCCCGGCATAATGCAGAAGCAAGGGCGCCTTGATCTTCGCGGCGTCCTCGGCCTTGGGCTGCATGCCGTAATAGGCGACGCCGGCGCCGAGGTCCGGCGCATGGACGGCAAGTTGGTTGACCGCGCCGCCGCCCCAGCAGAAGCCGACCGCCCCGACCTTGCCGTTGCCGTCCTTGAGGCCCTTGAGGTAGGCGATCGTCGCCACGCCGTCGGCCGCGACCTGGGCAGCGTCGAGCTTGGTGAACATGTCGCGCGCTTTGTCCTCGTCGGACGGCGTACCGCCGAGCGGCGACAGAAAGTCCGGCGCCAACGCGACGAACCCTTCCAGCGCCACGCGCCGGGCGACGTCGCGGATATGCGCGTTGAGACCCCTGTTCTCATGGATGACGATGACGGTGCCGAGCTTGCCCGACTGATCCGCCGGCTTGACCAGATAGGCTTTCATCTCGCCGCTTGAGCCGGGATAGGTGATGTCCTCGCCCTGAACGCGGCTGTCGTCCTCGGCGACGATCGCGGCCTGGGCGGAATTGGCCGCCAGCATCGGCGCGATCGCAGCCGCCGCGGCGCCCGAGCCCGCCAGCTTGGTCAACTGCTCCATGAAGCGGCGGCGGTCGAGCGTCAGATGCGTGTATTCGTCATAGGCATCGATCATCGCCTGACTGATGACAGGCTGAGTGATGACGGGCTTGGCAACGGGTTCGGTCATGGCTGTCCTCGACGATTGGCGGGTGATCCGCAACATAGGGTCGAGAATTGCACGGTCCAGTCACGCCCGGGTGATGATCCCTTGGGGAATCTTAGTAGAGCCGCTGCGCCGACAAGCAGCTTGATTCATCACATTTTGGTCATTTCCGAAAGTCTTGATGGTGCTGTCACATTAGGACACGAAGTTGGCCGAGCCGCCTCGCCGATACGAATGACGAAAAGGGGAATGCCATGAACGCCCAGGACATCATCAACACCGTTTCCTCGAAGGCCGGCCTCGACGAGCCGACCACCGAGAAGGTTGTCGGCACCATCTTTTCCGTGCTGGAGCACGAAGCGGACGGCACCAGCGTTTCGTCCTTCTTCGACCAGATACCCGGCGCCGGTGCGCTGGCGCAGAGATACGACGTGATGGCCGCCGGCGCGACGGCCAATTCGGGCGGCGGACTTCTGTCGTCGCTGCAGGGCGCGCTTGGCGGCGTGCTCGGCGAAAAAGCCGGTGCGCTGATCAACGGCGTCGCCGTGCTGAAGGCGTCCGGCCTCGACATGGCGCAGATCCGGCAGGCCGGCGAAACCTTGATCAAGCAGGCCGAAGCCGCCGCCGGCCCGGACCTGACCAACCAGGTGCTGGACCAGGTGCCGAGCCTGAGGGGCCATCTCGGGCTTTGAAGCGTTCCGAACAGGTCTTGAGCGGCTCGGCCATTCGACGGCGGGGCCGATCCGCTTTCTGACGACCGAAGGCGTCCCACCAGCGAAGCCGCCTAGTCCGCCTCATGGGGAACAAGATAGTTCGTAGTTTTTGTGCCTCGGGTGATTGTTAGGGCGGAATATCCAGGCGGCAGCGAATCGGTGAACGTGGCGTCAACCTCCCTGCACTGGCCAATAATTTCGCCGACAGGGGACTTGGCCAAACGATCCGCCAAGGCCGCTCTGCATTTATCGACGGAGTAGATTTGACGCGCGATTTCGAGCGGCCGACAAGCCCACTCCGGACTGCACGAAAGCAAAACCATTATCGCTGACGCCTCCGGTCCCATTTAGCATTTTCCTGAGCACTCATCCGACGTGACAAAGGACAGTGCGATCAGGTCATCAACGTCGATGCCGCCGCGACCATTGTCCAAAATGTGGGCGACCTTCTGAAATGCGACCATATCATCCACGCTGACGTTGGCCGTCCGCATCCTCTCATGCAGACCCGCCACCTTGGTTTCCAGGGATCTGGAAGTTTCGATCATGGTTTGCCTCCGTTAGTATGTGTGCCAGACGTCAATTTGGTCTTGCAGTCATCGCAGCTGAAGATGCTTACCGCCTTGACCCATGAACCGGTTTTGATGGTCGGCGAGTGGCGGCTAGGGCGCTCGTAACGGATGCTCACGTCTCGCAACTCATTGGAAATCGACACCGTCCACCTCTTGCCCGCCCCTCAACGGATGCCCGCCATCCTGCTGGGGTGACGGGCATCCATAAACTGGCGATGAAGGGACTCATGGCCGCCAGTCGGGGACACAATGAGATAGCGGGCTATATGTTTCGTCCTTGGGACCAATGCTTGTGATGTGCGACTTCAGTCGGAACCGATAGCCGACTGGGGACTTGCGCCGGGAACGAACCAACCGACCCTCCGTTGACCGACTGCCGGAAGCTCCCGCGACGGCGGTTGAGCACGAAGCAGAGGCTCCAGCGCTGGCGGGTTACGCGCTGGAGCCGTCTTAAAAGGTTGGAGCGAGAAAATGGAAGACTATCGGAACAGTGTCCTGGAGGCTCGTTGGCTTCTCGCCGTACCCGTGTCGCTTCTCCTGACCGTCCTGCTGGCGGGCTTCCTGCTTTCGTAGCAGACCGGCCTCACCCGCACCTATTTCGGCAGCGTATAGGCCATCACGTAATCGCCCGGTTTGGTGCCGACCGAGCCGTGACCGCCGGCAACGATGACGACGAACTGGCGGCCGTCGGCCACCGTATAGGTCATCGGCGTCGACTGGCCGCCGGCCGGCAGCCTCGCCTGCCAGAGCTGCCTGCCTGTGGTGAGATCATAGGCGCGCAGATAATCGTCGACCGCGGCGCCCAGGAAAGCGACGCCGCCCGCCGTGATCATCGGTCCGCCTATGCCTGGAACGCCGACCTTGAAGGGCAAGGGCAGCGGCGTCATGTCGTAGACGGTGCCGTTGCGGTGCTTGTAGGCGATGTTTCCAGTCTTGAGGTCGACGCCGGCGACATAGCCCCAGGGCGGCGCCTGGCAGGGAATGCTGAGCGGCGACAGGAACGGTCCCATCACCACCGCGTAAGGCGCGCCTTCGTTGCGGTTCAGCCCCTGCTCGCTGCCCTTGGTGTTGTCGCCCGGCGCCGGCACGTCCGCGCGCGGAATGAGCTTCGAGGTGAAGGCGAGGTAGGTCGGCATGCCGAACATCACCTGCCGCACCGGATCGACCGCGACGCCGCCCCAGTTGAAGACGCCGAAATTGCCGGGATAGATCAGCGAGCCCTGCAGCGAGGGCGGCGTGTAGCGTCCCTCATAGCGCAGCTTCTTCAACTCGATCCGGCACGCCAGCTGGTCAAACATGGTGATACCCCACATGTCGGCGCCGGTCAGCGGCTTCGGATTGAATGAAAGGTCCGACGCTGGCTGCGTCGGCGAGGCATGATCGCCCTCGATCGCGCCGCCGGGCGCGGGCACTTCCTTAACTGGAATGATCGGCTCGCCCGTGCGCCGGTCGAGCACGTAGAGATCGCCCTGCTTGGTCGGCCCGACCAGCGCCGGCACCACGCCGTTCGCCGTGGTGATGTCGACCAGCGACGGCTGTGCCGGCACGTCCATGTCCCACAGATCGTGATGCACGGTCTGCCGCACCCAGCGCAATTGTCCGGTGTTGAGGTCGAGCGCGGTGATCGAGGACGAGAATTTCTCGACATTGGCGCTGCGGCCCATGCCGAGCTGGTCCGGCGTCTGGTTGCCGAGCGGCACGTAGAGCAGCCCGAGCTTCTCGTCGGCGCTCGCGGTCGACCACATGTTGGGAGAGTTGTGGGTGTAGGTTTGCCCGGCGGGCAGCGGCGTCGTCACATCCGGATTGCCGGAATCCCAGTTCCACAGCAGCGCGCCGGTATCGACGTCGAAGGCGCGGATGACACCGGACGGCTCCTCGGTCGAGTAATTGTCGTTGACCGCGCCGCCGACGATGATCTTTCCGGCGACGATCAGCGGCGCCGACGTCGAATAGTAATAGCCCGACTTCGGATAGGGCATGTTGGCCATCAGGTTCAACGTGCCCCCCTCGGCGAAGGACGGACACACCTGCCCGTTGGCGGCGTCCAGCGCGATCAGCCTCGCGTCGGAAGTCGGCAGATAGATGCGCGCGGCGCAAGGCTGGCCGGCGGCGATCTTGGCGTCGGCATAATAGGACACGCCGCGGCATGTCTGGTGCTGGCGGTCGGGGTCGAGCTTGATCTTCGGGTCGTAGCGCCACTTCTCCTTGCCGCTCGCGGCATCGATGGCGATGGCGAAATTATGCGGCGTGCAGATGAACAGCGCGTCGCCGATCTTCAGCGGCGTCACCTGGTAGGTCGTCTCGCCGATATCGTCGGGGCCTTTCACGTCGCCGGTTCGATAGGTCCAGGCCGGCCGCAATTTCGCGACATTGTCAGGCGTGATCTGGTCGAGCGGCGAATAGCGCTGGCCGAAGGGCGTGCGGCCGTAGAAGCGCCACTCGCCGGCCGGCATGTCGCCGCCGAGATTGGCCGCCGCCGCCACCTTCTCGGTGCCCAGCGTGCCGCCGATATCCTTGGGGTCGGCGGTCATCGAATAACCGGCGACCGCGAGCGAGGCGAGCACGGCCAGGATCAGCGGCGCGCGTCCGTCCGGCCCCCGCAGGCCTCGCCTTGCCCATGGCGTCAGCAGCCACAGGGCGATGAGCACGATGACACCGCCGCGCGGACCGAGCTGCCACCAGTCGAAGCCGATTTCCCAGACCGCCCAGCACAAAGTGGCGAGCACGAACAGCGCGTAGAGCCAGAGCGAGGCCGACCTGCGCCTGAACAACAGCCAGGCGGCGATCAGGAAGACCAGGCCGGCGATCAGGTAGTACCAGCTGCCGCCCAGCACCGCGAGCCAGATGCCGCCGCCGCCGAGAATGAGACCGATGAGGAAAAGGACGAGGGAGGTGATGGTGGTGGCCACGAAAGACTCCCGCAGTTATGCGCAGCAGAAAGATCCTCGCTACAAACCTGGAACCAGTATGCTTCCGATTCTCTTCTGCAGCGGCAGTTTCGGTTGGCCCGTGCGCCGTGTCAATTCATGGCGCCGGTCCTCCCACTGCGCAGTCGGCGTTTCGATCCCGCTGGCCGGTGCGTGAGCGAGTGCGCATGCCGGACGGTCTTTCGGAAATCCGTCGGCCGGTGCTATGTCTTGTCGATGGACAGCGTTGCCACAATGCTCCGACGCGCCCGCGACGCCTATGAGAAGCGGGCTTGGGCGGACGCGCTGGGGTTGTTGCGGGCCGCGGACGAAGTCACCGCTTTGGGAACAGACGATCTGGAGCGCATGTTCTGGTCGGCTGGAATGCTTGATCGCGATCCCGATATCGTTGCCGCAGCCGAACGCCTGGTCAAAGCGCACAGCGATGCGGGCCGTGACGATAGAGCGGCATATTGGGCCTGCTTCCATGGCTCCCGGCTTCTGGCATTGGGCGAGCATGGCCGCGCAACCGCATGGCTGCAGCGAGCGCAGCGCCTTGTGGAGAGCTTTGGTCGCGAATGCTCGACACAAGGCTATCTGGCTTTGCTGGCGGCACAGAAAGATCTCAGGGCAGGCAGTGATGAAACATCCGCTGCACATGCAAGGCAGGCGCTTGCGATAGGCGAGCGCTGTCGCGATATCGACCTGGTCGCTTTCGCCAGATGCGTTCTCGGTCGCGCCCTGGTACGGCAAGGGCGCGTCGAGGAAGGCATCGCCTCTCTGGATGAAGCCATGTTGCCCGTCATCGGAGGCGAGCTCTCGCCGGTAGTCACCGGGCTGGTCTATTGCAATCTCATCGCCGAGTGCCGCCAGGTCTATGCGCTCGATCGCTCCCGCGAATGGACGGATGCGCTGTCGGCCTGGTGCGGAGCGCAGCCGCAACTGGTTCAATTCAACGGTGCCTGCATGCTGCACCGGGCAGAGATCATGGAAATGAACGGCAATTGGCCGGAGGCGATCGCGGAGTCGCGCCGTGCGGCATCTTCTCCTGTTGCCAAGGCGGCTCGCGACAACACGATCGCGGGCGCCGCCTATCAAGAAGCCGAAATCCACCGCCTGCGCGGCGAATTCGCCGCCGCCGAGGAGATGTACCGGAATGCCAGCCGGCTAGGACTCGAGCCGCAGCCGGGCATGGCCTTGCTGCGCCTGATGCAAGGTCGCACGGAGCAGGCGGCCGCGACCCTGCGCCGTGTGCTCGCCACCACCGAAGCACCGCTCAGCCGTGCCCGCCTGCTTCCGGCGATGATCGAAATTGCAATCGCCGCCGGGGCGATCGAGGAGGCCCGCAACGCCTGCCGTGAGCTGGAAGCGACCGCCAGCCGGTTCGCGACCGAGATACTGGGTGCGATCGCATCTCAGGCAAGAGGCGAAATCGAAATGCACGACGGCAACGCCGCGGCTGCGCTCGGTCACTTCCGCGCGGCGCTCGCGATCTGGCAACGTGCCGGCGCTCCCTATCTGGAGGCGCGGCTGCGCGTGCTGGCCGGCCAGGCCTGCCGTACGCTCGCGGACGAGGATGGCGCGGGACTCGAATTCGACGCCGCGCGTTCGGTTTTTGTGGAACTCGGCGCCGCGCCTGATCTCGATCGCCTTAACGCATTGGCCAGGCCCGTCACCTCATCGGCGCACGGCCTGACGCGGCGCGAGATAGAGGTGCTGACCCATATCACCACCGGCAAGACAAACAGGACGATAGCGGTCGAACTTGGCCTCAGCGAAAAGACCGTCGACCGTCACGTTTCCAACATCTTCGACAAGCTCGCGGTCAACTCGCGCGCCGCAGCGACCGCCTACGCCTTCCAGCACGGCCTGCTCTAACGCATATCGTCCAAATTGCGCAGCGTTTTGGGGCAACGACAAGTATCGAAACAAAGACTTGGAGCGTCGCCCGAATCCGTTCGTCGCGGCGCGCTTTAGGCACTGCTAGCCCCATGGGGAGAAATCCCCATCATCTTTCCTTTGCCGCATGGGGCCTATCCCCGAAGCGTGTCGACGGGCTGGTTCGCTACTCTTCTCCCATGGCTCACCAAGCCGATGGAGACAGAGATGAACGGACGAACGGAAGTGATTTCAATTCAACAGGCAAATCCGCAAGGCACGGGCGCAATCGGCATAGCGGAGACGAAGGCGCGTGCCGGCGCGCTGCTCGAACTCGGGACAGCCTTCATGAAACTTCAGGCTGACACCGCGCAGACGCAGCTGGGCGACGCGAACATCGACAGCGAGCCGCGCCCCGCGCCGCGAGAGGAGCATTTCGACGTCGTCATCGTCGGCGCAGGCCAGAGCGGCCTTTCCGTCGGTTACTATCTGGCCCGCAAGGGGATAAAGTTCGTCATCCTGGAAGCTCGCCAGCGCGTCGGGGATATTTGGCGCGCGCGATGGGATTCGCTGCGCCTTTTCACGCCGGCGCGCTTCGACGGACTGGCGGGCATGCGTTTCCCGGCCCCGGCCCATTCCTTCCCGACCAAGGATGAAATGGCCGATTATCTGGAAGCCTATGCCGAGAAATTCGCCTTGCCGGTACGCACGGGCGCCAAGGTTGACGAGGTTAATCGCCACGGCGGGCGTTATGTCGTCACCGCCGGCGCGAGCCGTTTCACCGCCGATCATGTCGTCATTGCCGCCGCGAGCTACCAGAAGCCGAAGCTTCCGGATTTCGCCGCGCTGCTTGATCCCGCGATACGGCAATTCCACTCATCCGCCTACCAAAACCCGTCGCAGCTCAGGCCGGGCGGGGTACTTCTGGTCGGGGCCAGCAATTCAGGTGCGGAGATTGCCATGGACCTGGCCGGCACGCACCGCGTCTGGCTGGCCGGCCGGCATCCAGGCCACATTCCCGTGGCCTACAACGGCACCATCGCTCTCCGTGTGGTGATACCGTTCGTTTTCCGCGTCCTTCTCCACCGTCTGCTTTCCGTGGATACGCCGATCGGGCGCAGGGTAAGACCAGCACATCTCGTCCATGGCCTTCCGCTGATCCGGGTAAAGCCGCAACACATGGACGCGGCCGGGATAAACCGGGTTGCGCGCGTCGCCACCGTCAAGGACGGTAAGCCGGTGCTCGAGACCGGCGAGGCTCTCGAGGTCGAGAACGTAATCTGGTGCACCGGCTTCCGGCCCGGACTGGATTGGATCAAGCTGCCGATTTTTGATGAAAGCGGCCGGCCGGGGCAATATCGCGGGTCCGTTACCGGCGAACCTGGGCTCTATGTCTGCGGCCTGCCATTCCAGCACTCCCCCTCCTCGACAATGATCCACGGCGCGGAAAGGGACGCCGGCTACGTGGCGGATGCGATAAGCGAGCTGATGCGGATCGCCAAAAACTAGAACAAAACGTAGACAGTTCTGGTCTTTCGCTGCCGAATCACTACATTCGGGGGCGATGTCGGGCTTTTCCGAGGACATGCCTTTTTTCGATGAACCGAATGCGCGGCCGGCAGCGGCTCCATCCGGCATAGCCGCGCGCGCCATGGCGGCGCGCAGCGGCCAGACCGGCGCGCCCGATTATCTGAAGGGCCTCAACCCGGAGCAGCGCCTCGCCGTCGAGACGACCGAGGGCCCTGTTCTGGTGCTGGCCGGCGCGGGCACCGGCAAGACGCGGGTGCTCACCACCCGCATCGCGCACATCCTTGCCACCGGCAGGGCCTTTCCCTCGCAGATCCTGGCCGTCACCTTCACCAACAAGGCCGCGCGCGAGATGAAGCAGCGCATCGGCCACCTGATCGGCGAAGGCAATGTCGAGGGCATGCCGTGGCTCGGCACCTTCCACTCGATCGGCGTGAAGCTGCTTCGCCGCCACGCCGAGCTTGCCGGGCTGAAATCGGATTTCACCATCCTCGACACCGACGACGTGGTGCGGCTGATCAAGCAACTGATCCAGGCCGAAGGGCTGGACGACAAGCGTTGGCCGGCCAAGACCTTCGCCCAGATGCTCGACAACTGGAAGAACAAGGGTCTCGGACCCGACGAAATCGCGGAAGGCGATGCGCGCAGTTTCGGCAACGGCAAGGGCCGCCAACTCTACAAGGCCTATCAGGAACGGCTGCAGACGCTGAATTCCTGCGACTTCGGCGACCTGCTCTATCACCCGATCCGCATCTTCCGCGCCTATCCGGACGTGCTGAAGGAATACCACCGCAGGTTCAAATACATACTCGTCGACGAGTACCAGGACACCAACACCGCGCAATATATGTGGTTGCGCCTGTTGGCGCAAAGACCTCAGTCAGGGCGCGCGCCATCGGCCGAAGGCCGCAAGCCCGACCGGGCGCCGGCCGGTCAGGCCGCCCACGCGGAGGCCAGCGAGCGGAGCGAGCGCGCGGCCGTGAGCGAGAACAAAGTCAACATCTGCTGCGTCGGCGACGACGACCAGTCGATTTATGGCTGGCGCGGCGCCGAGGTCGACAACATCCTGCGCTTCGACAAGGATTTTCCGGGCGCCACCATCATCCGGCTGGAGCGCAACTACCGGTCCACCGCGCATATTCTGGGCGCGGCCTCGCATCTCATCGCCCATAATGAAGGCCGCTTCGGCAAGACGCTGTTCACCGACCGCGACGACCCCGAGGACGACAAGGTGCATGTCCACGCCGCCTGGGATTCGGAGGAAGAGGCGCGCGCCATCGGCGACACCATCGAGACCTATCAGCGGCAAAAGCACAACCTCAACGACATGGCGATCCTGGTGCGCGCCTCGTTCCAGATGCGCGCCTTCGAAGACCGTTTCATCACGCTGGGCTTGAACTACCGCGTCATCGGCGGCCCGCGCTTCTACGAGCGCTTGGAAATCCGCGACGCACTTGCCTTCTTCCGCGTCGTCGCCAACGGCGGCGACGACCTCGCCTTCGAGCGCATCGTCAACGTGCCGAAGCGCGGGCTGGGCGAAGCCACCATCCGCCAGATCCATGACACGGCGCGCGCCATGCGCGTCCCGATGCTGGAGGCTGCCGCGACGCTCGCCGAAAGCGACGAGCTGAAGCCGAAGCCGCGCGCGGCGCTGCGCGAGGTCGCAGCCAATTTCGAGCGCTGGCAGAAGGCGCTGGAAACCACCCCGCACACCGAGCTCGCCGAGACCATCCTGGAGGAAAGCGGCTACACCGACATGTGGAAGAACGACCGTTCGGCGGATTCGCCCGGACGGCTGGAAAACCTCAAGGAGCTGATCCGCTCCATGGAGGAATATGAATCGCTGCGTTCCTTCCTCGAGCATGTCGCGCTGGTGATGGAGGCCGAGCAGGGCGAGTCGCAAGATGCGGTCTCGATCATGACGCTGCATTCGGCCAAGGGCCTCGAATTCGAGACCGTCTTCCTGCCCGGCTGGGAGGAAGGCCTGTTCCCGCATCAGCGCGCGCTGGATGAAGGCGGACGCTCCGGCCTCGAGGAAGAGCGCCGGCTTGCCTATGTCGGCCTGACGCGCGCTAAGAAGAACCTGCACATCTGGTTCGTCTCCAACCGCCAGATCCACGGCCTGTGGCAATCGACGATCCCGTCGCGCTTTGTCGACGAATTGCCCGAAACCCATATCGATATCGCCGACAGCGGCAACAGCTATGGCGGCTACGGCAATCCCTATGGCGGCGGCGCCTTCGCTTCCGGGCGCGGTGGCGGTCGGCAGAATCCCTACGGCGCCTCGCGCTTCGACAATATCGGCGCCAAGGACCAAGGCAGCTTCTCCAACACCTATGCCACGCCCGGCTGGCAGCGCGCGCAGGCGAACCGCACCGAGGCGACCGACCGCAACTGGGGCACCCGCTCCGGCCATCAGGTGGAACGCATCGGCTATGGCGAGACAGACTCCGGCTACGGCGCCGGCCGCACCTCGGTGAAAGGCCGCACCATCGAGGGCGAGCTGGTCGCCAAATCCGTCGCCGACACGCCATCCGCCTTCAATGTCGGCGACCGCGTCTTCCACCAGAAATTCGGCAACGGCAACATCGCGGCCATCGACGGCAACAAGCTCACCATCGACTTCGACAAGGCCGGCCAGAAACGCGTGCTGGACGGGTTTGTCGCGCCGGTGTGACCGGCCTTCCTACCGATACCGCGCCTGGTTCCACTTATGGCCGAGCAGCGACAGGATGATGATTAGCCCGTTGAAGAACTGGACGTAGAAGCCGCTCAAGCCCGCCGCCACCACGCCGGTCTGGATGAACGACACGGTGACCGCGCCGATCGCGCCGCCAACCACAGTGCCGATGCCGCCCCAGGTCGGCGTGCCGCCGACGAACACCGAGGCGAGCACCGGCAACAGATAGCCGTCGCCCGCCGTCGGCCACCAGGTGAAGTTGATCATCACCGAAAACGTGCCGGCGATCGCAGCGCCGATCCCGACGAAAACGAACACTTTCACCCGAACCCATTTGACGTCGATGCCCATCTGCCTGGCGCTGTCGGGATTGTCGCCGACCACCTTGACCTGCGCGCCGAAGCGATGGCGGTTGTAGAGCAGCGCCGAAAACACAACGAAGGCGATGGCCCAGAATATCTGCACAGGGATGCCCCAGACCTGGCTGGAGAAGATCCTGTAGGCCGAGCTGTCGGCAAGGCCGGTCAGCGCCATCGACTTGCCCTCGTTGATGATCTGGATCAGCCCGCGCAGCAGGAAATTCATGCCGAGCGTGGCGATCAGCGACGACAGCCCGCCATAGACGACCAGCGATCCGACCAGGAAGCCGAGCAGCGTGCCGGTGACGAGCGCCGCCGCGATGCCGAGGAACGGGTCGTAGCCGGCCTGCACGACCAGCGCGAAGACCCAGGAGGCGAAGCCCATCGTCGCCGGGAACGACAGGTCGATCTCCCCGCAGGTGACGACGAAGACCAGCGGCACCACCACGAACAGCGCCACCGGGAGCGTCGTCAGCACCGAGCTGTAAAGGTACCAGGTGGAGAACACGGTCGGGTTGGCGATGATGAACACCGCCATCATGACGACGAAGACGGCGAGCGTGCCGAGCGATGCACGGTTATCGAGGACGAAGCCGCGCAGCCAGTGATCGGAGGGATGGTTCCATTCCTTGCCAACCGCCGCGCCGCGCGCGCTTGCAAGGGGCTTCTGCAGATCGGGTTCCATGGCCTTGCTCATCGCGCTCCGTGCTCCGCTTCGCCGGCTTCCTGCAGTCCGGGCAGCCCGCCCGGATGCGCGACGTCTTCCATGAAATTGATGAGGTCGTCGGCCGACTTGACGTCGCTACGGTCAGCGCTGAGCGCCACCTTGCCGCGGTCGAGCACGACGAAACGGTCGGCGATATCGAAGACATGGTGGATGTTGTGGCCGATGAACAGGATCGAGCGGCCGCTCGCCCGCACCTGGCGCACGAAGTGGAAGACCTTGGCGGTCTCGGTCAGCGACAGCGCCGTCGTCGGCTCGTCGAGGATGATCAGCTCCGCCTGCTTGTAGATGGCGCGCGCGATCGCCACGCCCTGGCGCTCGCCGCCGGAAAGCTGGCCGACGATCGACTGCGGCGTGAACACTTTCGAGGTGAAGCCGATCTCGCGCATCAGCCGGCTCGCTTCCTCGATCTCCTTGTTGACCTTCAGCCAGCCCATGAAGCTGGTGAGCTCGCGGCCCATGAAGATGTTGCGCACGATCGTCTGCTGCACGGCCAAAGCCCGGTCCTGGAACACCGTCTCGATGCCGGCGTCGCGCGAGCGCGCCGCGCTCCATCCGCTGACCGGCTTGCCGCGCACCAGGATCTCGCCGCTGGTCGGCTTGACCACGCCGGACAGGATCTTGATCAGCGTCGACTTGCCGGCGCCATTGTCGCCGATCAGGCCGACCACCTCGCCGCGGTCGACGCTGAGATTGACGCCGCCCAGCGCATAGACCTGGCCATAGGATTTCTTGATGTCGCGCAGTTCGATGATGCGTTCGCCCATGCGATCCTCGCTTGAATTGTCCATCTGCCGGCCTTTGCGCCGGCGATCCGGCCGGCCGGGCCTAATCCCGGCCGGCGGCTTGGGAGGTCAACGCAGCGCCTGCTTGGCGAGCTCGGCGACGATCTCATAATTCTGCGGCGTGACGAAACCCGCGCCGGTATCGACATTCATCGGCGCCAGTCCCAGCACGACCTGCTGGCAAAGGCTGAGGATAGGCAGGTAACCTTGCAGGAACGGCTGCTGGTCGGCCGTCAGCTGCACCCAGCCGCCCTTGAAGGCTTCGACGATCTGCGGGCTGGTGTCGAAGCCGAAATTGAAGATGTCGCCTGGCTTTCGCCCCGCCGCCTGCATGTAGGTGGCGACATTGCCGAGCATCTGTCCGCCGGGATAGCCGACCGCCTTGACGTCGGGATGGTTGAGAAGTGCTGCCGTGATCACCGGAATGGCGAGATTGGGATCGGAAGCCCATTCGCCGCTCGGCGGCGAGGAGAGCTGGATCACCTCGACGCCCGCCTCCTTCAAGGCAGCTACCGTGCCGCGTTCGCGGGCACCGCGGTTTTCATTCTCGAACGGCCCGATCATGATTGCCTTGTCGCCGGCTTTCAGCTTGCCAAGCTTGAACGCCTCGGCGCCGAGCGCGCGGCCCTGCTGCTCCTGCTGCGCGCCGACATAGCCGCCGCCGAACGCTTCCACCACCTTCGGCACCGGCACGTTCTGGTACATCATCTTGATGCCGTCCTTATGCGCCTGCTCGGCCAGCGGCATGATCGCGGCATCGCCCGGATGGCCCATCATGGCGATGCCCTGCGGCTTGACAGCGACCGCCTCGCGCAATTGCTGCACCATTTTCTCGACGTCCCATTGCGAGAAGATGTAGTCGACCTTCGGCCCGAGATCGGCGGCCGCCTGCTTGGCGCCATTGTAGACGATGGTGCCGAAGGCGTCGCCCTCGGCGCCGCCGACGAAGAAGCGGATGTGCACGTCCTTGCACCATTGCGCGTCCAGCGCCTGTGCCGGCAAAGTGGAGATTGAGGCGCAGAGCGCCGTGGCGGCCGCCACGACGGTCGAGCGCAGAACAGTCCTTCTGGTCGTCATGCTCATGCACGTTCCTCCCTTTTGATCCCTCGCATCGGAGGGTTTTCGACAATCGCTCGGCGCGGCGCGCCGCAGTGCCGGCCGGCTCCTCCCGCCGACCAATCCTGACATCAAATTTGGCCTCAAGCCGGATTGGGCAGGTAGCTGGACCCTCCCCTGCATTGCTTCAGATAGTCGAGCGCGCGCGCCTGGCCGGTGATTTCGAGGTCGCCGCGATAGACCGGATCGTGCCAGCCCTCGATGTCGATGGCGCCCTTGTAACCGGCAAGACGCAACTCGCTGATCACCCGCGCCCAGTCGCTGTCGCCAAAACCCGGCGTACGCATCTGCACGAACGGCAGCCGGCCGAACACGCCGTGCTCGCGGATGACGTCCCAGCGCACGGTGGCGTCCTTGCCGTGGACGTGGAAGATGCGCGGCGCCCATTTGCGGATCTGCGGGATCGGGTCGATCAGATAGACGAGCTGATGGCACGGCTCCCATTCGAGGCCGAGATTGTCGTTGGGCAACTCGTTGAACATCAGCTCCCAGGCGTCCGGGTTATGCGCGATATTCCAGTCGCCGCTCGCCCAATTGCCGTCCATCGCGCAATTCTCGAAGGCGATGCGCACGCCCTTGTCGGCGGCGCGTTTCGCCAACGGCCCCCAGACCTCGCGAAAACGCGGGAGGCTGTCGGTCAGCTTCTTGCCGCGGATGCGGCCGGTGAAGCCGCTGACCATGGATGTCCCGAACAGATGCGCATTGTCGATGACGGTCTCCCAGGCCGCGAGCACGCCGCGATCGACCTCGCCGCCTTCCAGCGGGTTGCCGAACACGCCGATCGACGACACGGTAACGTCGGCATCGCCGATCGCTTCGCGGATTTCGCCCGCCAGGCGCTTCAGGTCCTTGCCGCCCAGCGTCTGCCAGAAGAAAGGCTGGATGCTCTCGAAGCCGAGCGGCAGGATCTGCCCGACATAGGCGCCCGGGTCGTCGAGATTGGCCCGCACCATGGTGCCGATCCTGATGTCGAGAAGCGGATTTGCCATCATTGTGCTTCCTTGACGATTGCCACGCGCCGCCCACTCTCCGCGCTCTCGATCGCGCCGAAGACCATGGCCAGGCTTTTGATGTTGTCGGCGCCGCGCGTCTCCGGCTCGGCGCCGGTCTCGATCGCGTGCATGAAATCCTTGATGATGCCGAGATGGCCGTCGACGCGGTCGGTCGGATCGAGCGGCGGTACTTCGATCGGCTGGGTCTTGTCGATGATACCGTCGCGGCCAGACGCAACCACCTCCGCCTTGAGCCCGTCATGGCCGTCCCACAGCACGCTGCCGCGCTCGGCGACGATGCGCCAGCTGCCTTCCCAGCTGGTGCGGAAGCCGTCCGCGCACCAGGAGCCGGCATAGGTGAACACCTTGCCGCCGCCGAGATCGAAGACGGCGCTCGCCGATGAGCCCTGCCGGTACCAGGAATTGGCCGGCTCCCATTCCTGGCAGTAGACGCTGGCCGGTTCGCCGGCGACCATGTAGCGCGCGGCGTCGAAAGTGTGGATCGCCATGTCGAGCAGCAGCACGTGGCGCATCTCCTCGCGAAAGCCGCCGAAATGCGGCGCGACGAAGAAATCGGCGTGGATGCTGGTCGGCGCGCCGATGGCGCCGGAGTCTAGGAAGCGCCTGATGCGCCTGACATTGGCGACATAGCGGCGGTTCTGGACGACGGCATGGACGCGCCTGGCCTTGCGCGCCGCCTTGATGATGGCGCGCGCATTGTCCGGGCTGTCGGCCAGCGGCTTTTCGGTGAGCAAATGGCAATGATGGGCGAAGGCCGAAAGCGCGACTTCGCGGCGGGCAGCCGGGACCACGACATCGAATACGGCGTCGGGCTTGGTCTCATCGAGAACGGCGTCGAGGCTTGTGCTGACCACTGCATTGGAGAGCCCGTATTCGCGCGCCGTCGCTTGCGCCCGTTCGGCATCGAGATCGACAAGGCCGGCAATGGCGAGCCCGTCGATCCGCCTTGCGGCATCGAGCCAGTGCTTGCTCATGGCTCCGCACCCGACCAGGACGACCTTCATCATCCAGCACTCCTCCTCGGCTCGGCCCCTCCAGGCCGAGTGTCACGGCATCCGCGGCATCAACCGTAAACGTTTTTCCGTAAACGTTTACGAGAACACACCCGATGGCGTAGAATGTCAATCGGCTGCTTGTCGAAAATTGTCCCGAAGCCTTGGCCTGAGCGGCAGCCGGTGCTAGCCAAGGCAGGGGGAGAACCGTCCTTGGCGTCCAGCATCCACGACCTTGCGCGTCACCTGAACATTTCGATCGGCACCGTGTCGCGGGCGCTGAACGGCCGCGCCGACGTCAATGCCGACACCCGCCGGCGCGTGCTGGAAGCCGCCAAGCTGCTGAACTACGCGCCCAACCAGTCCGGCCGCAGCTTGCGGCAAGGCGCCACCCATTCCGTCGCCTTCATGCTGCAGCCGCATCCCGGTGACCAGCAATATGGCGAGCCGTTCTTCATCCCGTTCCTGACCGGCCTGCAGGCGCGGCTGGCCGAAAGCGGGCTCGACCTGATCGTGGTGATGGGCGCGCCTGGTGACTACCAGCAGGAGCGCCTGCGCCGCGTCGTCGAGACCCGCCGCGCCGACGCGGTGGTGCTGGCCTGGACCCGGCGCGAGGACGAACGCATCGACTATCTGACCGAGCGAGGCTTTCCCTTCGCAACGCTCGGCCGCAGCCGCTCGGGCGGCAAGTCCTACCCTTCGCTCGATCTCGATTTCGAGAAGGCGGGCAGCGACGCGGTCGACCGGCTGGTCGCGCGCGGCCATCGTCGCATCGCCGCCATCCGCCCGGCGCTCAACCTCAATTTCGGATATCTCTTCCTCGACGGCTATCGCAAGGCGCTGAAGCGGCACGGCATCGAGGTCGATCCCGGCCTGATCGCCGACGGCTTCATCAACGAGGCCGGCGGCTACCAAGTGACGCCGCGCGTCATGCTCTCCAAGGACCGACCGACGGCAATCATCTTCAACAACGACGCCATGGCGCTCGGCGGCTGCAAGGCACTGGCCGAGATGGGCATCCGGCCGGGCCACGACATCGCCGTGACCGTCATCGTCGACACGCCGCTCTGCCGCTATTTCTCGCCGACTCTGACAGCCTTCCGTCCATCGCTTGAGCCGATGGGCCGGAGACTGGCCGAGATGCTGCTCGCCTCGCTTCCCGCCTTCGCCGCCCCCGAAGGCACACGCATCATCCGCGAGGTTTGGCCGCTGGAGCTGGTCGTTCGGGAGAGCGATTGAGCGGAAGCGCTTTCCTTCTCCCCCTGTGGAAGAAGGAAAGAACCTCCGCCTGTCACGCAACCATCACGTTCACGTCCTAGACCGCTTGGCGGCCAGGGCTGGCCGCATCGTCGATGCCGCGCCTTTTTGAGCCACTGGCCGCTCTGCTCGTCAAAAGGGGATATCGATGAAACACCTTAACCGAACCGTCGCGCTCGGCGCGGCGCTTGCCCTGTTCACCGCCCTCACCCCGGCGCTCGCCGATGGCGTCGCCTATGTCAACAAGGGGCTGGTCGGCATCGGCCGCATCCCGGCCAGCCAGAAGGACAAGTTCGGCGAGACCTTCGGTTCAGGGTCCGGCATGGCGATCGACACCAAGTCCTGGGCGCGTGACGGCGCCGGCTACAAGGGCTCGCTCTGGCTGCTGCCGGACCGCGGTTACAATGTCGTCGGCACCACCGATTATCGCCCGCGCCTCAACACCATCTCGATCGAGCTGGCCCCGACTGCCCCCGGCGCGGCGCCCGCCGCCGGACAGGAACAGTCTGGCGTGAAAGCGACGCTCGCCGACACGATGCTGTTGACCGACGACAAGGGCGCCGACGCCACCGGCCTCGATCCGTTGAACGGCGTGCGCGAAGCCGCCAGCGACATGCCGATCCTGCCGCAGGCCGACAACGGCAAGCTGGCGTTGGATAACGAAGCGATCACACGGCTGGCGGACGGCACGATGTTCATCTCCGACGAATATGGCCCCAACATCTACCGTTTTTCGGCCGACGGCCACCTGATGTCGGCGACGCAACCGCCCGCGGCCCTTGTGCCGATGCGCCACGGCAAGCCGAATTTCGCCTCCGACAACCCTGGCCCGGGCGCCGCCGAGCCCGATCCGAAGGACCCGGAGACCGGCCGCCAGAACAACCAGGGGCTCGAAGGCATGTCGATGACGCCCGACGGCAAGTTCCTGATCGCCGTGCTGCAGTCGGCGGCCCGCCAGGACGGCGGCGATTCCGGCTCGACCCGCCAGAACACCCGCGCGCTGGTCTATGATGCTTCCGACCTCGCCCACCTCAAGCTGGCGCACGAATATGTCGTGCCGCTGCCGGTGTTCAAGGATCCCAAAGGCAAGACCAAGGTGGCCGCGCAGAGCGAGATCGTCGCGCTCTCCGACAAGAGCTTCCTGATGCTGGCGCGCGACTCGGGCAACGGCCAGGGTCTCAAGGGCGACGAGTCGCTCTATCGCAAGATCGAGATCGTCGACCTTTCCGCCGCCACCGATATCGCCAACGGTCCGTTCGACGCGGCCGACAAGCCGGTCGCGCCGAAGGGCGTGCTCGACCCGTCGGTGACGCCGGCCAAGCTTACCTCGTTCATCGACATCAACGACAAGGGCGAGCTCGGCCGCTTCGGCCTGCACAATGGCGCTCCGAACGACAAGGACAACCTTTCGGAGAAGTGGGAGGCGATGTCGCTGGTCTCCGTGCTCGATCCAAAGCTGCCCGACGACTATTTCCTGTTCGTCGCCAACGACAACGACTTCCTCACTCAGGACGGCTTCCAGGTCGGCGCTTCGTACAAGGCCGAGGATGGAGCCGACGTCGACACCACCTTCCTCGTCTATCAGGTGACGCTCCCCGGCCTGTCTGGGAACACTGTCGCCGGCCAGTAGGCGCTGACGGGCGATTGCCCGTCATCCCACTGATCCTGAAAAGGATGCATGACCATCAGGCCTGCGATACCATCGCGGGCCTGATTCATTTTCGGTGCTGCCATGGATGACAAGAAGCCCACCCGCCGGCGGACCGGCGACCTGACCAGCGGCCCCATTCCGCGCACGCTGCTTCTGTTCGCCCTGCCGGTGCTGGGCTCCAACGTGCTGCAGTCGCTGAACGGCTCGATCAATGCCGTCTGGGTGGGGCGCTTCCTTGGCGAGGCGGCGCTGACGGCGACATCCAACGCCAATCTGGTGCTGTTCCTGATCCTTGGCACGGTGTTCGGTATCGGCATGGCGGCGACCATTCTGGTCGCGCAGTCCGTCGGCGCCCGCGATCTGCCGGAAGCCAAGCGCATCGTCGGCACCAGCGCCACCTTCTTCTTCCTGGTTTCCGTGGTGTTCGCGGTCTGCGGCTGGGTCTGGGTCGACGCCATCCTCACCGGGCTCGGCACGCCGGCGGATGCCTTGCCGCTGGCGCGCGCCTACCTGCGCATCATCTTTGTCGCCGTGCCGATGATGAACCTTTTGTCCTTCGTCATGACCGTGCTGCGCGGCGCCGGCGATTCGCGCACGCCGTTTGTCTTCATGGCGCTGGCGGTCGTGCTCGACGTCGTGCTCAATCCCCTGCTGATCCGCGGCATCGGCCCCTTCCCCGAGCTCGGCATCGCCGGCTCGGCGACTTCCACGCTCATAGGCCAGACGGTCAGCGTGATCGCCATCCTGATCGTGCTCTATGCCCGCAAACACCCGCTGCGGTTGGCGGGCGCCGATCTCGCCTTGCTCAGGCCCGACCCGGCGCTGCTGCGCATCGTCGTCTTCAAGGGCATTCCGATGGGCCTGCAGATGATCGTCATCTCGGCCGCGGCATTGACCGTGATGGGCATCGTCAATTCCTATGGCTCGCAGGTCGCTGCCGCCTACGGCATCGCAGCCCAACTCTGGACCTATATCCAGATGCCGGCTCTGGCGATCGGCGCCGCCGTCTCCTCGATGGCGGCGCAGAATGTCGGCGCCGGGCGCTGGGACCGCATCGGCAAGGTCGCGGCGTCCGGCGTCGGCTTCAACCTGGTGCTGACCGGCGCGCTGGTGGCGCTGCTTTTCGTCTTCGACCGCGCGGTGCTCAGCCTCTTCCTCAGCAACGACAGCGCCGCGATCGACATCGCCGCCCACATCAACAGGATAGCGTCCTGGTCGTTCATCCTGTTCGGCATCACGATCGTGCTGTTCGCCACGGTGCGCGCCACCGGCGCCGTCATGCCGCCGCTCATCATCCTGATCATTTCGGTGTTGATCATTCGCACCGGCTTTGCCTATTCCATGCGCAGCGTCATCGGCCAGGAGGCGCTGTGGTGGAGCTTTCCGGCGGGCTCGATCGCTTCGCTGGTGCTGGCCGCCGCCTATTATCGCTTCGGCCGCTGGCGCACGATGCATATGATCGAGGATCGGCCGGCGGCGGGCGAGCCGCCCGACACCGGCCTTGGCGTGCCGCGCCAACGCGCGCAGCTCCTGCCGGAGACCGAATAGCCAAGACCTACCGTGCGTATCTGACGCCAAAGCCGAGCGCGACCAGCGAGAAGACGATGATCATGCCGGCAAAGGCCAGGCTTGCCACGGTGGCGCTCGCCAGGCTGGACAGGATGCCGATGCCGATCACCGGCAGCGCGTTGCCGCAGAAGCAGCAGATGAAGAAGGCCGACACCACCTCGGCGCGGCGGTCGGCCGGCGCGATCTGATTGACCACTTGCAGGCCGCCGCGATAGCCAAGCGCCGCCGCCACGCCGCAGACCGCCGTCGCGGCGATCATGAGCGCCATCGAGGCGTAGACCTGCGCCGCCACGATCAGCGCCACGGCGGGGATCATCAGCGCCAGCGCCGCGAGCATGGTGGAGCGGCTGGAGAACCAGGCGGTGCCGACGATGGTGATGGCCGCCACGCTCGACAGCTCGAAGAAAAGCCCGCCGGCTTCGGCATGATTGGTCACGTGCAGCTGCTGCGCGAGAATGCTCGGCGCCAGCGCGGCATAGAAGCCGACCAGCGCCATGGCGCCGAAACCGGTCACCGCCGGCGCCACGAACTGCGCGCGGATATCGTCAGGCACCGAAAGCCGCGGCCGCAGCGGGACGTCGGAGAACCGTCCAGGCCTGGAGACGGTTTCCCGCGTGCGCCAGATCAGCAGGGTGACGAGCCCAAGCAGGACGAGATAGACGGCAAATGTCAGCCTGAGCGGCCATGGCGCGAATTGGGCGAGCACCCCCGCCACGAGCGCGCCGGCCCCGAGGCCGACAAAGTTGGTGCTGGTGGCGATGACGGCGGCGCGCGACTTGTCCTTGCCTTCGATCAGTTCGGCCAGCCACGCGGTGCCGGCGCCTGCGCCGACGCCGATGCCGAGCCCGCTCAGGATGCGGGCGATGTCGAGCCAGGCGAGGTCTTCGGCGAAGAGGAACGACAACGCGCTGACCACCGCAACAGCCATCGCGGCAAGTGCGGCGGGGCGGCGGCCGACGGCATCCGAGAGACGGCCGAAAAACAGCAGCGCCGCCAGATTGCCGACCACATAGACGGCATAGACCAGCGTCAGCGTGATCTGCGAAAAGCCGAATTCCTGCTTGTAGATCACGTAGAGCGGGGTCAGCGCGGTGCTGCCGGCAAAGAGCGCGGCGATCATGGCGGCGACGGCGGCCTTTGCGGCGGCCCCGTCAAGTTCATTCTCACGCGTCATGGTTTGAGCGTCGCTGGCCATCGGCACCTCCGGCGTTGCAAGCCCAACGCCTATGCAATGACGGCTGTTCCGGTTGCCGAACGCCCTCCTGACAATTCTGGCAGGATGGTCAGGCGCAAAATCCTCTCGTAACGTCCGTCAGCCACCGAGGGAGGAATCATGGGCAAGGGACGGGTCGAGGCATTTACCGATGGCGTCGTCGCCATCATCATCACCATCATGGTGCTGGACCTGAAAGTGCCGCACGGCGAGGATTTTTCAACACTTCTGCCGCAGTGGCCGATCTTCTTCTGCTACGTGCTCTCCTTCATCAATGTCGGCATCTACTGGAACAACCTGCACAACATGTTCCACACCGTGCAGCGCGTCGACGGACGCGTGCTATGGGCCAATCTCAACCTTCTGTTCTGGCTGTCGCTGATCCCGGTGACCACGGCGTTCATGGGAGAGAACCATTTCGCGGCTGCGCCGGTCGCCGTTTATGGCATCGACCTCGCGCTCTGCGCCGTCGCCTACACCATCCTGGTCATCAAACTTCGCCATCTGCATGGCGCCGACACGACCTTCGCCAAGGCCGTCGGCCACGACAAAAAAGGCAAGATCTCGCTGGCGCTCTATATCGTTGCCGTGCTGCTAAGCTTCTTCAACCAGTGGATCAGCGTGGCGATCTATGTGCTGGTGGCGACCGTCTGGTTCGCGCCGGACAAGCGCTTCGAGCGGTTGGTGGAGAAATAACGGCTATTTCCGCATCACTTTCAGCTTTTCCGCCACAGAGGCGGCAAGATCGGCATAGCGTTCCTCCAGCCTTTCTGCCGCCTTGATGATCGGGAAGTCATGGCCGAACTTCTCCAGCGCCAGCCGCAGCTTTTCGGCGAAATCCGCCTGCTTCTCCAGCGCCGCGAACAGCGTTTTCACCTGCGCCTCGCTGATGTCGGGATTGGCGAGCATCTTCGGCACCTCGCGACCCATCTGATCGCCGTTGACGGTTTGCTCTTTCAGGATTCCGATCCAGTCGGTCAAATGCCGAACTCCTTTTTGGGACACCATGCGCGGCGGGCGCCGCCATGGTCAACCCGTTGCGGCCATCGCCGTCAACCCGTTGCGGCCATCGCCGTCAACCCGTTGCGGCTGTTGCCGTCAACCCGTTGCGGCTGTTGTTGCGGTCACATGCGGGACGAACCGGGCTTGCCTCGGCGACGTCCGGCGTTAAGTTCGGCCCGACCCTCATAAGGATGGAAACCATGACCAGCGACGCCCAGATCCAGATCGCCCTGCCCGCTTTCGCTTCCGGCAACGTCGCCGTCATCACTGGCGGCGCCAGCGGCATCGGCCTTGCCGCCGCAAAACGGTTCGCGGCGATGGGCATGAAGGTGGTGCTGGCCGATATCGGCGGCGTGCGCCTCGATCAGGCAAGAGAGGCGGTCGCGGCGATCGCCGGCGACGACGCCGTGCTCCCAATCCCCACCGACGTCTCCAGGGCGGAGGAGGTAGACCGGTTGGCGGATCTCGCCAACGGCGCCTTCGGCGCGGTGTCGGTGCTGATGAACAATGCCGGCGTCGGCAACAATCCGGGCAAGCCCTGGGAGAACCGCGACGCCTGGAAGCGGCTGCTCGACATCAATTTCTGGGGTGTCGTGCATGGCGTCGAGGCCTTCGCGCCGCGCATGCTCGCGGCGGGCAGGCCGGGCACGATCATCAACACCGGATCGAAGCAAGGCATCACCACGCCACCCGGCAACCTCGCCTACAACGTCTCCAAGGCCGGCGTGAAGACTTTTACCGAAGGGCTGGCGCACGCGCTGCGCAACGAGCCGGGAGCCAAGATGTCGGCGCATCTGCTGATCCCCGGCTTCACCTATACCGGCCTGACCGAAGGCGCGACGGAAAAGCCCGCCGGCGCCTGGACTGGCGAGCAGGTGATCGACTTCATGCTGGCATCGCTGATGGACGGCGACTTCTACATCCTGTGCCCAGACAACGAGGTGGCGCGGCCGACGGATGAAAAGCGCATGGCCTGGGCGATCGGCGACATCATCGAGAACCGCCCTGCTCTGTCGCGCTGGCATCCCGATCACAAGGACGCCTTCGCGGCCTTCATGGGCCGCTAAGCAATTCCAGGAAAAGTGCGTAGCGGTTTTCCGTCCGGAATTGCGCAAAAGCAAATATCTAGAGCGGTTCGATGTTTCTGCGAAACGCTCGAGCCGACCAGGCTCAGGCGGCTGCTTTCTTCTTGGAACCAGCCTTGCCCGCCACAGCCTTCTTCGCCGCCATCTCGGCAATCTTGCGGTCGTGCCGCTTGGCCGCCGCTTCGCATTTGTCGCGGATCTCCTCGACCTCCGATTCCGTCAGATGCTCGATGCCGATGAAGTGGTTTTGGGCGCGGCCGACCCGGATCAGCTCGTCGAGCTTGGCCTGGATCGCCGCGCCGTCGCGGTTCTGCGTGTTCTGGATCAGGAACACCATCAGGAAGGTGACGATGGTGGTGCCGGTGTTGATGACCAGTTGCCAGGTGTCCGAAAAGCCGAACAGCGGGCCGGTTGCCGCCCAGACCACCACGATCAACACGCAGACGGCGAAAGTCGGCGGCATGCCGGCGAGATGTGCCACCCAATTGGCAACCCTTGTGAATAGTTTCTCTATCATCTGGATCCCACAACAGGCCGCATCGGCGCGGCGCTCACAGGAAACAGACAGCCGCGGCTTCCGGTTCCAAGTCGTTGGATTTTCTCGCATGCGCGCGTCCACAATCGGCTGCACGCGAAAGGCGCGAACAGGGGAAAACACACCTTATTTGTTTGTTTGCGATAGTGCTGGTGCAGGCCGAAAGCCTGTTCCTTCCGCTTCACGGCGGTTTACCTCCAGCCCCTTCCGCTGCGCCACCCCCGCATGGCGGAAGGGGCAACTATTCCCGAGAGCGAAGCGTAATATCCAAGTAGCGCCCCTCAGCGCCCTCTGGCGCTCCGCCGCTGGTTCGCCTTTAGAGGGTGCCGTCTTCCCAACGATCGAGAAAGGCCTCGATCGGCACGGCCTGCATGTCGGGGATTGCGCTCGCCAATTTCTCGGGCGTCCAGTCCCACCAGGCGAGCGCCTCGATGCGCGCCGCGACGGCGGCCGCGAACCGCCGGCGCAGCGGCTTGGCCGGAACGCCGGCGACGATCGTGTAAGGCGCGACGTCATGCGTCACCACGGCATTGGCGCCGATGACGGCGCCGTTGCCGATCGCGACGCCCGGCATGATGACCGCGCCGTGACCGATCCAGACATCATGGCCGATGCTCACCGATTTTGCCTGGCGCCGCGCGCGGAATTCGGTGTCGACGCCCAGCCAGCGGAAATATTCGTTGGGCCGGTAGCTGATCTTGTGCTGCGTCAGCCGCTCGATCGGATGCTCGAGCGCGTTGATGCGGCTGTTGGCGGCGATCGAGCAGAACTTGCCGATCGTCGTGTAGATCGCCTCGGAATGGCGTTCGAAATAGGAAAAGTCGCCGACGCTCACTTCGCGCAGGATCACCCGCTCGCCGATCGAGGCATAGCGGCCGAGCTTGCACGCCTTCAACTCCGCGGTCGGATGGATGCGCGGCTCGGGATCCTTGAGGACGAGGTTTTCAGGGCGGTCCATGACGCGGCTTTACGCCGGCAGGGACGCTCCCGCAAGCGCGGCCTGTCCTCGGCGAGGCCTATCGGGACGCTATTGCGGCTTGCCCTTGGTCCAGACCACGTTCTGGCCGTAAAGCGGCACGGTCGTGACCGACATCTTCGCCGAGCCGTTCTGCACCTGGCGCGAATGCGACAGATAGATCAGCGTCTCGTTCTTCTTGTCGTAGATGCGGTTCACCACCTGCTTCTTCCAGATCAGGCTGAGGCCCTGCTTGAACACCTCTTCGCCGCCCTCGCTCATGTCGATGTCGCCGATGGTGATCGGCCCGGTCTGGCGGCAGGAGATCGAGGAATCGGAAGGATCCTCGAACCAGTTGCCCTTATGCAGCCGGTCGATGATGCTGCGGTCGAAATAGGCGACATGGCAGGTGACGCCGTCGACCTTCGGGTCCTTGATCGCGTCGATCATGATGTCGTTGCCGATCCAGTCGACGCCGACTTTACCCACTTCGTCAGCCATGGCCGCGCTGGCGCTCAGGGCAAGACAGGCGGCGAACAAGCCGATCAATTTTCGCAAGGAGGCCTCCTCGGTTCGGTTTTTGCCGATGTCAGGTGGGGCAGGATCGTGGCGTTTACAAGCCGATCGGCCTGTCCGGCCGCTTGCGGCAACGCGACATCTTTGCGCGCCCGGCGCCGACCCGCTAAGACTGTCGCCGAACCTGGCTTCCAGCCAAAGCAATGGACATTCACTGATGATGCGTTCAATCCTGGTCGGCATTCTCGTCCTGATGGCGGCGGGTATCGGCTGGCTGACATTCGACTGGTACCGGGGCCATTATGGCGGCGAGCCCTTTGGCGCGCCCTTCACGCTGGTCGACCAGAAAGGCGCGCCGATCACCGAAGCGGCGTTCAGAGGGCACCCGAGCGTCGTGTTCTTCGGCTTCACCCATTGCCCGGAAGTCTGCCCGACGACCCTGTTCGAGCTGGCCGGCTGGCTGAAGACGATGGGCGACAGCGGCAAGAACCTCAACGCCTATTTCGTCACCGTCGATCCGGAGCGTGACACGCCGCAGACGATGAACACCTATGTCAGCAACTTCTCCGACCGCATCACCGGCATCACCGGCGATCCGGACAAGGTGCATGCCATGGCCAAGGCCTTCGGCATCTACTGGAAGAAGGTCGACACAGGCGACGGCGACTACACGATGGACCATACGGCTTCGGTGCTGCTGCTCAATGCCAAGGGCGATTTCGCCGGCACCATCGCCTATGGCGAGAGCGCCGACACTGCTGTCGCCAAGCTGAAGCGGCTGGCAGCGGGCGGGCAAACATGATGAGCCAGACCCGGCTCCATCTCACTGCCAACAAGGTCGAGGCCGACCGTATCTTCGCGGCGCTCGACGCCGCTTTCGAGGATGACGGCCTGCCGATCGCCGTGCTGGAGCTCGACGAGGAAAAAGACATCCACGAAGTGTCGCTCTATGCCGATGGCGACGTCGATCCCGTCGAAGCGCGGGTCAAGGATCTCCTCGCCGGTCTCGGACTGCCGAAGCCCGTCGCGCGCGAGGTCCTTCCCGACGTGGACTGGGTGTCGCGCTCGCTGGAAGGCTTGAAGCCGGTGTGCGCCGGCCGCTTCCTGGTCCACGGCTCGCACGACCGCGCCAAGCGCCACGCCGGCGACCTCGCCATCGAGATCGAGGCCGGCCTTGCCTTCGGCACCGGCCATCACGGCACCACCGCCGGCTGCCTAGAAATGCTGGAGCAGGTGGTGCTGCGCGAGCGGCCGCGCAACGCGCTCGACCTTGGCACCGGCAGCGCGGTGCTCGCCATCGCGCTCGCCAAGCTCGCGCATATCCCGGTGCTGGCGACCGACATCGATCCGGTCGCCATCCGCGTCGCCGCCGCCAATGCCCGCCTCAACCATGTCAAGGCGCTGGTCGAGACGGTGACGGCGCCCGGCTTCCACAATCCGATCTTCGCCAGGCGCGCGCCTTTCGACCTCATCGTCGCAAACATCCTGGCCCGGCCGCTGATGCGGCTGGCGCCGGAGATGGCCAAGCATATCAGGCTCGGCGGTTCGCTCGTGCTCTCCGGCATCCTCGACCGGCAGCGCGACGCGGTGATCTCGGCCTATGTCGGCCAAGCCTTCCGCCACGTCCGCACGCTACATCGCGAGGGCTGGGTGACCATCCACCTCAAGCGCTGAGCCTGGCAAAATCCAGCCTGTCTGGCCCTGCCGAAATCGATTCCGGTTTGAGGGTCTATGCGCTACGCTCTCGGCTCGCATTCGAGGGAGACGCCAAAAATGTTCCAGACCTTTGATTCCGCTGGCGATCCGGCCGTCGGCAAGCCGCGCGTGGCGCTGCTGCGGCGATGGCTGTCCGAGAATGGCCTCGACGGCTTCATGGTCCCCCGCGCCGACGAGCATCAGGGCGAATATGTCGCCGACCGCTCGGCGCGGCTGAAATGGCTGACCGGTTTTTCCGGTTCGGCCGGTGTCGCCATAATCCTGCGCGACCGCGCCTTCATCTTCGTCGACGGCCGCTACACGCTGCAGGTGCGCAACGAGGTCGACCTTTCGATCTTCACCATCGAGAGCCTAATCGACAATCCGCCGGCCGCCTGGATCAAGGACAATCTCGGCAAGGGCGCAAGGCTCGGCTTCGACCCCTGGCTGCACACGATCGGCGAGATCAAGGCGCTCAAGGCATCGGCCGAGCAGTCCGGCGCCACTTTGGTGCCGCTCGACAAGAATCCCATCGACATCATCTGGAAGGACCAGCCGGAGCCGCCGCGCGCGCCTATCGAAATCCATCCGCAAAACCTCGCCGGCGAGCTCGCCAAGGACAAGCTGGCTCGGCTGGCGGGCGCGATCGGAAAGGACGGCGCCACCCACGCAGTGCTGACCGATCCCTCTTCGATAGCCTGGGCCTTCAACATCCGTGGCGGCGACGTGCCGCATACGCCGCTGGCACTCGGCTTCGCAATCCTGGCCGCCGACGGCAAGCATCAGATCTTCATGGACCAGCGTAAATTCCCGCGCCAGGTCGCGGCCTACCTCACGCAGTTGGCTGACCTGCACGATCCAGGCGAATTCGAAGCCGCAATCATCGAGCTCGCCAAGGGCGGCGCGAAAATCGCGCTCGATGCTGTGCTGGCGGCGGACAAGCTGAGGATGCTGGTCGAGGACAATGGCGGCACCGTCGTGTTGGCCGCCGACCCGGCGCGCATACCGCGTGCCACCAAGAACCAGGCCGAGATCGCCGGCAGCCGCGCCGCGCATCGCCGCGACGGCGCCGCGGTCGCCAAGCTGCTCTGCTGGCTGGATCGCCAGAAGCCCGGCTCGCTGGACGAAATCGCCGTCGTCACCAAGCTCGAGGAAGTGCGCCGCCAGACCGGCGAGGAAACGCAGATGCCGCTGCGCGACGTCTCCTTCGACACGATTTCCGGCGCCGGCCCGAACGGCGCGATCATGCATTACCGCGTCTCGCGCGCCACCAGCCGCAAGCTTGAAAGCGGCGAGCTGTTCCTGCTCGATTCCGGCGGCCAGTACCAGGACGGCACCACCGACATCACCCGCACCGTGCCGATCGGCCAGCCGACCGAGGAAATGCGTGAACGCTTCACCCTCGTGCTGAAGGGCATGATCGGCATCTCGACGCTGCGTTTCCCTGCCGGCACCCGCGGCTCGGAGATCGACGCCGTCGCCCGCGTGGCGCTGTGGAAGCATGGCTGCGATTTCGCCCACGGCACCGGCCACGGCGTCGGCTCCTACCTTGCCGTGCATGAAGGGCCGCAGCGCATCGCCCGCACCGGCACCGAAAAACTGCTGGCCGGCATGATGCTGTCCAACGAGCCGGGCTATTACAAGGAAGGCGCCTACGGCATCCGCATCGAGAACCTGATCCTGGTCACGCCTGCGGAGCAGATCGAAGGCGGCGACATCGCCATGCACGGCTTCGAGACGCTGACCCTGGCGCCGATCGACAAGCGGCTCATCCGCAGCGACCTGCTGCATCGGGACGAGCTGCAATGGCTCGACCGGTATCACGCCTGGGTTCTGGCCGAGATCGGCCCGATGGTCGACGGCGAAACGCTGGCCTGGCTGGAAAAAGCCACCGCCCCGCTGCCGCACGACGCGAAGATTTGAGGCAAGCTTCTTTCTCCCGTTCACGGGGAGAAATGCCCGGTCCACCCTCCGTAGCTGCAGCGCAGCTGCTGCGGAGGACGGGCAGGCAGTGAGGGCAGCGCCAACCATTCAGGATGGAAAGCTAACCCATAAACTGGCGCGCGATAATCAACACCGCCGCGCCGGCCAAAAACATCGCCATCAGTCCGCCGCGCAGCGATACCAGCACGGTGACGATCAGCGCCGCCCATTCGGCCGGTCCGGCATGCAGCAGTTCCGGCGCGACGAGCGTCGTCAGCACCGCCGCCGGAACGGCGTTGAGCCCGGCCTCGACGCGCGGATGGATGGTCTCGAAGCGCGAGATGACGAGATGGCCGCCGACACGCGTGAGATAGGTGGCGACGGCGCCGGCGAGGATGATCCAGAAGGTCGTGCTCATGGCCGCTTGCCCACGCCGCTGTGGTGTGGCGGCAGGATCACCGCCAGGAGGACGCCGGCGACCGCGCCGATCGAGACATGCCAGGGCGAGCCGACGGTTCTGTAGGCGATGATCGAGGCGACGGCGCTGGCGGCGACGACGGGTGCCCACAGCGGCCGCTTGCGGAAGCCAAGCACCAGGCCGAGGAAATAGATCGGCAGCAGGAAATCGATGCCCAGCGCATGCGTATCCGGGATCATCTTGCCGAACACAGCACCCAAGCCGCTTTCGATCACCCAGAACACGTAGACCGGCAGGCCGAGACCCAGATACCAGACGAAACCGACAGGACGGCCGGACTCGGCCCTTGCCTCCGCGATGGCATATTGCGGGTCGGTCAGGATGAAGTAGCCGAGCGCCTGCTGCAGCACGGGCCAATGCGCGATACGCCTGCCGATGCCGGCCGAATAGAGCACATGGCGGAAATTCACCGCGAAGATCGACAGCACGATCAGCCATGGCGCGACATGCTGGCCGAACAATTCGATGCCGACCATCTGGCTGGCGCCGCCATAGATCATGGCGCTCATCAAAAAGGCTTCGAGCACGGAGAAACCATTGTCGACGGCGATCGCGCCGAACAGGATCGCGAACGGCGCCGAGGCGACGACGACCGGCATGCTCAATCGCACGCCGTCCCAGAAATCGCCGCCGGTCCTGCCTCCGGAGATTGCTTCCGCCGCCATCAGCCGCTCCTTAAGCATGTCGCCCAGAAGTGCGCAGCGGTTCTGGGACAACGACATGCATCAACCAAAGACTTAACGCGCGTCACCTGAATCCGCTCAACGAGACGCGCTTTAAGAGCGGCCTCATTTAGGGAGCGTCGCTTTCAATGTCACACCAATTCGCCTGACCCAATGATCAGCGGAACTGATCGCTGGCGTTGCAAAGCGTTGGAAGTTCTCCACGCCTCAGCTGCCGAAATAGCGCTGCCATTCGAAGTCCCTGATGTGCGACGCCTGCCAAGGGATTTTTTGTCCGCCCCTATTGTCGAACGATCGCGCCCTGGCGCAGAGATAGTATCGGGCCTTGCAGCAAAAACCGAGGGGAAATGAATGGTCGTCTTTGATTTCACCGGCAGGCATGCGGTCGTCACCGGAGCGGGCGGCGGCATGGGCGAAGCGATCGCGCTGGCGCTGCTCGATGCCAGCGCCTCCGTCACCGCCATCGATAGCAAGCCACGCCCAGCCTCGCTTGCCGCCTATGACGACAGGTTGACCTTCGCGCAGGGTGATTTGACCGACGCCGCTTTCGTCGAACAGGTCATCGGCACCGCCGGCCGCGAGCGCGGCGGCATCGACTATCTCGCCAATGTCGCCGGTGTGCTGTGGTTCGGCCGCGACAAGTCTGCGCTCGATATGGACCTCGATGTCTGGGACCAGGTCTTCAACATCAATTTGAAATCCTTCGTGCACACCGCACGCGCCGTCGTTCCTTACATGCGTTCCGGCGGCCGCGGCGGCGCCATGGTGCATTTCTCCACCATCCAGTGGTATCGCGGCGACCCGAACCCGCAGGACGCCTATCAGGCGTCGAAGGCCGGCGTGTGCGCGCTGTCCAAGTCGCTCGCCATGCAGCTTGCCGGCGACGGCATCCGCTCCAACGCGATCTGCCCCGGCATGGCGCTGACGCCGCTGCAGGCGCGCTGGGACACCGAGGAGAAGCGCGCCGCCGTGGCGAGCTATGCGCCGCTCGGCCGCATCGGCACGCCGCGGGACATGGCGAACGCGGCGCTGTTCCTGTTCTCGGATGCCGCGAGCTACATCACGGGCATCGAACTCGCCGTCGACGGCGGCCTGCTGATGCGGATGTAAACCCTGGCGGCCGCCGGACGACGGCGTCAGGCCGCCACGGCCGTGCCCTGGATCGCCCTGCCCCAGTCGAGCAGCGGCCTGGCGCCAAGCGTGAAATCAACGAGATCGTCGACCAGCGCCGGCGAGTGGATCGTCGACGGATCGATGTCGTGCCGGACGACGAAATGCCGGTTGCGCACCGCCTGGGCGAGATCCTCGTCGCCGACATCCTCGAAACCGCGCGGCGCGCGCTTCAGGCGGTCTTCCGGATCGAGTGCCAGGCCGGCCTTCTCGAGCGACGAGACCATGCCGCGGAACGCGGCCGGCTTGGTCACGATCGCCTTGCGCATCGCCTGCAGCAGTTCGGGCGCCGGCTGCCACCAGGCCACACCGGCAAAGCAGCGCTCCAGCCCGATATGCACATAGAAGACCCCTTGCGACATCTTGCTGCCGTCGGGCGAGAGGATCGCCGACAGGTGCCGGTTGTAGGGCCGCTTGTCCTTTGCGAAGCGCACGTCGCGATTGATGCGGAAGAGCGATTTCTTGCGGTCGCCGCGCAAGCCGAGCTTGGCCGCCTCGAATCGCTCGCTGAGCGTCTCGACCAAATCGCAGAACGGCCCGTGCAGCTCGCTGTCGAACAGGTCGCGGTTTTCCTGGAACCACTCGCGGCTCTGGTGGAAGTCGAGCGCCTTGAGGAACGGAATGGCCTTCTGCCCAAAACCCTTGAACGCGCCAGTCATCAGCCGGCCCTGCCGATGCGCTGCAGCCAGGTATCCTCGTCGATCACCTCGATGCCGAGGTCGCTTGCAACCTTCAGCTTCGAGCCGGCGCCCGGACCCGCCACCACCAGGTCGGTCTTGGCGGAAACCGAGCCCGCGACCTTGGCGCCGAGCCGCTCCGCCATCGCCTTGGCTTCGGATCGCGTCATCTTTTCCAGCGAGCCGGTGAACACCACCGTCTTGCCGGAGACTTCGCTGCCGGCCGAGATTTCCATGACGTAGGGTTTCGGATGAACCTGCGCGAGCAAGGCATCCAGCACATCGTCATTGCGCTCATTGCCGAAGAAGTCGCGCAACGCGTTGATCACCGTGTCGCCGATGCCGTTGATCGACGGGAAGATGGTGTGCGGGTCTTCCGCCTTCGCCGTCTCCTTGCCGACGCGGATCAATTCCTCGATGGTCGAGAACTGGCGGGCAAGCACGGCCGCGGTTGTCTCGCCGATATGGCGGATGCCGAGCGCGAAGATGAAGCGGTCGAGCTGCGGTTCGCGGCGCGCGTCGATGGCCGAAAACAGCTTGTCGAGACCTTCATAGTTGCGCTCCTCGACGCTGCGCACATTCTTACGTGCCTTGCCCGAGGCTTCCTCGCGCAGCCGAGCCTGCTCCTCGCGCCGCTCGGCCAGCGCCTTGGTGACGGCCGGGCGGCGATCCTTCAGCGTGAAGATGTCGGCGGCCGTCTTCACCAGCCCCGAATTGAAGAAGAGGTCGATGTTTTCCGCGCCCAAGCCCTCGATATCGAGCGCGCCGCGCGACACGAAGTGGCGCAGCCTCTCCACGGCCTGCGCGGCGCAGATCAGCTCGCCGGTGCAGCGCCGCCGCGAATCCTCCTTGCCCGTCTTCTCGTTGATCTCGCGCGTCGCCGGCGAGCCGCAGACCGGGCAGGTATGCGGGAATTCATAAGGCACCGCGCCGGCCGGCCGCTTGTCGATGACGACGCTGACGATCTGCGGGATGACGTCGCCTGCCCGCTGGATGACCACCGTGTCGCCGATGCGCACGTCGATACCGTCGCGGATCGGCTGGCCGTTGCTGTCGAAACCCTTGATGTAGTCTTCGTTGTGCAGCGTGACGTTCTCGACCACCACGCCGCCGACTGTGACCGGCGCCAGCCGCGCCACCGGCGCCAGCGTGCCGGTACGGCCGACCTGGATGTCGATCTTCTCGACCGTCGTCATCGCCTGCTCGGCCGGGAATTTGTGGGCGACCGCCCAGCGCGGCTCGCCGGTGACGAAACCCCAGCGGCGTTGCAGCTCCAACTGGTCGACCTTGTAGACGACGCCATCGATGTCGTAGCCCAACGAGGAGCGCTGCTCCTCGATGCGATGGTAGTGCGCGATGAGTTCGTCGATCGACTTCGCCCGCACCATCAGCGGGCTGACCTTGAACCCCCACTCGGCGAATTTCTGCACCGAATCGTACTGGGTGGGAGCCGGATCCGTCGTCGTATAGCCCCAGGCATAGGCGAAGAATTTCAGATTGCGGCTGGCGGTGACCGACGGGTCCTTCTGGCGCAGCGATCCGGCCGCGGTGTTGCGCGGATTGACGTAATCCTGGCCGCCGACGGCCGCCGAACGCTGCTTCAGCGCCTCGAATTCGGCATAGGTCATGTAGACTTCGCCACGGATTTCGATTGTCTCCGGCCAGCCCGACCCCTTCAGCGTCTTCGGGATATCGGCAATCGTCTTCAGATTGGACGTGATGTCCTCGCCGACGGCGCCGTCGCCGCGCGTCGCGCCCTGCACGAACACGCCGTTCTCGTAACGCAGCGAAGCCGACAGCCCGTCGATCTTCGGCTCGGCGGTAAAGGCGATATCGAGGTCCTTGTCGCGGTCGAAGAAACGCCGGCCGCGCTCGATGAAATCGGCAACGTCCTGGTCGGTGTAGGCCTTGGCGAGGCTGAGCATCGGCACCGCGTGCCGCACCTTGGTAAAGCCCTCCGCGGGCGCGGCGCCAACCCGCAGCGACGGCGAATCCTCACGTATCAAGCCAGGAAAATGCTCTTCAAGAGCGAGGTTGCGCCGCCGCAGCGTGTCATATTCGGCATCGGTGATCGTCGGTGCATCCTCGGCATGATAGCGCCGGTCATGCTCGGCGATCTCCGCCGCCAGCCGCTTCAGCTCCTCCGCGGCCTCGCCTTCGGTCAGCGATTCGACTGGTTTTTCCGACATGCATTGATCCCTGGACTGTGGCGCGCCACTATAAATCAGGATTCGCTGCGAGGGAGTCGGGTTGCGAAGAAATCGTTGCTGAACAGCGGGATGCAGCCATCTGCTGACTCAGCCTGCCAGCGTCCAGAAATCTTAAGCCGCCGCGGTATTCTCGCGCAACAACCGCTCCGCCGCGGCGCGGGCCTCGTCGGTGATGGTGGCGCCGGCCAGCATGCGCGCGATTTCTTCCTGGCGCGCGGCGCGGTCCATTTCGACAATACCGGTGGCCACACGCTCCTTGCCGCCGGATTTCGAGATCAGGAAATGCGTCGCGGCGCGTGCCGCGACCTGCGGCGCATGCGTGACCGAAAGCACCTGCACCCGCTTCGACAACCGCGCCAGCCGCTGGCCGATGGCGTCGGCCACCGCGCCGCCGACGCCGGTATCGATCTCGTCGAACACCAGGGTCGGCGCCGAGCCGCGATCGGCGAGCGCCACCTTCAGTGCCAGCAGGAAGCGCGAGAGCTCGCCGCCCGAGGCGACCTTCATCATCGGCCCCGGCCGTGTGCCTGGATTGGTCCGCACCCAGAATTCGACCTGGTCGATGCCTTCTTCCATGCGGCTTTCGGCATCGCTTCCCATCTCGACGATGAACTCGGCCCGCTCGAGCTTGAGCGCCGGCAGTTCCGCCATCACCGCCTTGGTCAGTCCCCCAGCCGCCGCATGGCGCAGCGACGAAAGCTGCGCCGCGGAAATATCGTAGGCCTCGCGCGCCGCGGCGGCCTGCTTGGCCAGCGCGTGCAGCCGTTCCTCGCCGGCATCGAGATCGGCAAGATCGGCCACCATCGTGTCGCGCAGTTGCGCCAGATCGTCGACCGCGACACTGTGCTTGCGAGAGGCGGCGCGCAGCGCAAACAGACGCTCTTCCGCCTTCTCCAGACGCTGCGGATCATATTCGGTGGCACGAAGCGCTGCTTCCACGCCAGACTGCGCGGCGTCGAGCGAGATCATCGCTTCATCGAGCGATTTGACCACATCGTCGAGCAGGCCGGGCGCTTCGCTGGACTTGCGCTGCAGCCGCCGCAACAGGCTGGCGAGCTGCGGCAAGGGCGAGGACGGCCCCGACAGCACATCCTGCGCATCATGGATTTCGGTGGCGATCTTTTCGACGCGCATCATCGTCGCGCGCAATTCCGCAAGCTCCGTTTCCTCGCCTGGCTGCGGGTCCAGCTTTGCGAGCTCGGCGACGGAAGCGCGCAGATAATCGGCCTCGCGCGCCGCCGCCTCGACCTTGGCACGATGCCGCGAAAGCTCCTGCTCGCAGTTTCGCCAGTACCGCCAGGCTTCGCCCGTGCCGCGCACGGCGCCCAGATGGCCGCCGAAACTGTCCAGCAATTCGCGATGTGCGCCGGGATCGACCAGCGCCCGCTCGTCATGCTGGCCGTGGATCTCGACCAGCGCGCGGCCGACATCGCGCATCAGGGTGACGCCGGAGGGCTGGTCGTTGACGAAGACGCGGGTGCGGCCATCGGCCGTCTGCACGCGGCGCAGGATGATGTCACCATCGTCCTCGATATCGTTCCCGGCGAGCAACGCGCGTGCCGGATGGTTGCGCGGCACGTCGAACACGGCGATGACCTGGCCTTGCGCGGCGCCATGGCGGACGAGCGAGGCATCGCCGCGGGCGCCAAGCGCCAGCGACAACGCATCGAGCAGGATGGATTTGCCGGCGCCGGTTTCGCCGGTCAGCACCGAAAGCCCAGGCAGGAAGTCGATGTCCAGCTTCTCGATCAGGACGATATCGCGGATCGACAGTCTGGACAGCATCGCAAGCTTCAGGCGCCGGTGATCAGCTTCCCGGCCTTGGAAATCCACGACCCGGCATTTTCGCGCGGTTCAAGCCCGTTGCTCTGCAGGAGCTTGTAGGAATCCTTGTACCACGAGCTGTCCGGATAATTGTGGCCGAGCACCGCCGCGGCCGTCTGCGCTTCCGAGGTCAGGCCCATCGCATAGTAGGACTCGGTCAGGCGCGCGAGCGCCTCCTCGACATGGCGGGTGTTGGAATAGTTTTCGACCACGGTGCGGAACCGCTTCACCGCGGCGATGTATTCGCGACGCTCGAGATAGTAGCGGCCGATCTGCATCTCCTTGCCGGCGAGCTGGTCGTTGGCGAAGCGGATCTTGTCCTTGGCGTCGCCGACATATTCCGAGTTCGGCCAGCGCGTCACCAGATCCTGCATGGTCTGGATGGTCTGGCGCGCTTCCTTCTGGTCCTGGGTGACGTCCTTGATCTGCCGATAGTAGCAGAGGCCGATGATGTACTGCGCGTAAGCCGCGTCGTCGGTCGAGGGATAGAGGGTCAGGTAGCGCTTGGCCGAACCGATCGCCTCGTCATAATTACCGGCGCGGTAGTCGGCGAAAGCGCCCATCACCATCGATTTGCGGGCGAATTCGGAATAGGGATGCTGGCGGTCGACCGCGTCGAACTTCTTGCTCGCCTCGTCGAGGCGGCCGGCATTCATGTTGGCCAGGCCCTGGTTGTAGAGAACGTCGGCCGGCTCGGTCTGGTCGACATAGGTCGCCAGGTTGACATCCTTCTCGGAGGACATGCAGGCCGACAGCACGAGCGCGGGAGCAATCACCGACAGCGCCAGCAAAACACGCCGACGCGGCGTTGCCGATTGACCAACTCGCGAAAAAAACATGTTTGGATTCCGCCCCTTCGGCGTCGTTTCGGTCCGGCCGAAGCCATAAACCATTATCCCCTTGCCCGGCAACGCTATGTCCGGCCAATCGCACATTTTTGTGGCAAGCCCACGCTATGGCGAAAGCCGCGCGTTTTGACACCCCTGTGATGCAGCCATGCAACACAAGCCTGACCACAAAGCCAGAAAACGGTTAAAAATCAGATCACCCAGGGTGCGTAGACCGGCCGGCTGACGGCGATCATCTCGGCGACGCGGCCGCGCTCGCGGCGCCTCGTTTCGACGATCTCGAAGGCCGTGTGGTCGGAAAGCAGCCGGCGTAGCGCCGAGGCGTTCATCCGGTGGCCGCCGCGATAGGAGCGGAAGCAGCCGATGAAGCGCGCGCCGGCCAGCGCCAGGTCGCCCATAGCATCGAGCGTCTTGTGGCGGGCGAATTCGTTGGGATAGCGCAGCCCGCCGACATTGATGACGCGGTTGTCGTCGCCGATGACCAGCGAGTTTTCCAGCGAGGAGCCAAGCGCGTAGCCGGCGGCCCAAAGCCGCTCGACGTCCTTCATGAAGCCGAAGGTCCGCGCCCGCGCGATGTCGCGGCGGAAGATGTCGGGATTGATGTCGGAAGCGAATTGCTGGCGGCCGATCGCCGGGCTCTCGAAATCGATCTCGACCTCGAATCGCGTGCCGTCATAGGGGCGGAACTCCGCCCAGGACGCACCGGCTTCCACCCGCACCGGCTTGACGACGCGGATGTAGCGACGCTTCACCGCCAGCGTCTCGATACCGGCCTGGTCGATGGCTTCGACGAAGGCCATGGCACTGCCATCGAGGATAGGGACTTCCGAACCGTCGATCTCGATGATGAGGTTGTCGATGCCGAGACCGAACACGGTGGCCATCAGATGCTCGACGGTGCCGATATGCTCGCCGGCCGGATCGCCAAGCATGGTGCAGAGATCCGTGGCGCCGACTTCGGCGACCAGGGCGCGGAACTCTCGGGCTTCGCCGCCGTTCGAAAGATGGAAGACAATGCCCGTGTCGGCGTCGGCCGGCAGGAAATGAACGGTGACGGTTTTGCCGCTATGAACGCCGATGCCAGCCAGCGTCGCGCGCGATTTCACTGTCGTCTGATAGTCGTGCAAGAGTAACCCCATACGCCCAAAATGCCTGCGTCCGCTCCATCGGCCTTGGGTATCTTGCAGCCAGTTGGATGTCTGGCGCTCGCACAAAGGCGGCAAAATAGTCAAGAGCATGCGGCTCTGTATGATCGGCAGGCAGGGCTACTCCCCGAATCCCGGCAAACCGACTTTAGTCCGTGGCGAAGATAATGGCCCGCTTTGGAGACTCCAAATCACGGTTTCTTTCCCCGTGTAACTACGGGACTGTGTCAGAAGCAGCTCATAAGCCGCTGTTTTCAATGAATTTTATAAAAGCAACAGGCAGACGATACCTCGTCTGCCTGTTAACAACCGTTATATATCGTTAACGATCGGCGGCCCGTATCGACGATCGGCGGTCCGCCGTATTGTCAGTTGGCCTGGCGGCGCAGGAAAGCCGGGATTTCCAGCTGGTCGTCTTCCTGGACAGTGCGGGCCTGCGGTGTCAGCCGGCCCTGATCGTCGAGCTGGCCGCGACGCGGCGCGTAGAGCTGCGGATCCTGGCTGGCGAGACGGCGCATCTCGGGCGCGGCCTGCCGCAGCTTCGGCTCGCGCGGCTGCGCCGGCTGGAGCCGGGCCGGCTCTTCCTCGCGGCGGGTCAGGCCGTTGGTCAGCCGCTTGATCAGCCCCATCGGACCGCTGTTCTCATGGTCCGCCGGCCGGGTCTTGGCTTCGACTTCAGCCCTTACCACCGGCGGAAAGTCCTCCACGCGCGGCATGCGCTGCGGGGCAGCGGCCATCGGCTGCGGCATCTCGCGCTGCGGCGCGGGCTGCTGCATGACCTGCTGCGGCACCACCGGCTGCGGCTGCGGCTGGGCCGGCGGGGCCTGGAAGATCTTGCTCTGCGGCCGGAAGTCGTCGACCGGCGCGGGGCGCGGCTGCGCCATGGCGGCAGCGTTCGCCTCGGCAAGCTGGATCGCCTCGGCGACCGGATCGGCCGCGCGCGGCTCGTAGGCCTGCGGCTGAACCGGCGCGGGGCGGATTTCGGCAACCGGAGCCGCCGCCGGGCGGGCGGCCGGCTTCTGCGGCGCGCGGATCGAGATCGGCGCAGCCGCGATTTCGGCCGCCGACTTGTCGATGCCGGTGGCGACGACCGACACGCGGATCACGCCTTCCAGCTCTTCGTCGAAGGTGGCGCCCAGGATGATGTTGGCGTCCTGGTCGACCTCCTCGCGGATGCGGGTCGCTGCCTCGTCGACTTCGAACAGGGTGAGGTCGCGGCCGCCAGTGATCGAGATCAGCAGGCCCTTGGCACCCTTCATCGAGGTTTCGTCGAGCAGCGGGTTGGCGATCGCGGCTTCCGCCGCCGCCATCGCGCGGCCCTCGCCCGAAGCCTCGCCCGTGCCCATCATCGCCTTGCCCATCTCGCGCATCACCGAACGGACGTCGGCGAAGTCGAGATTGATCAGGCCTTCCTTGACCATCAGGTCGGTGATGCAGGCGACGCCCGAATAGAGCACCTGGTCGGCCATGGCGAAGGCATCGGCGAAGGTGGTCTTGTCATTGGCCAGCCGGAACAGGTTCTGGTTGGGGATGACGATCAGGGTGTCGACGCATTTCTGCAGTTCCTCGATGCCCATGTCGGCCGTCTTCATGCGGCGCTGGCCTTCGAAATGGAACGGCTTGGTGACGACGCCAACGGTGAGGATGCCCTTCTCGCGCGCCGCGCGGGCAACGACCGGAGCAGCGCCCGTGCCGGTGCCGCCGCCCATGCCGGCGGTGACGAAGCACATATGGGTGTTGGAGAGATGATCGATGATCTCGTCGATGCACTCTTCCGCCGCCGCGCGGCCGACTTCCGGCTGCGAGCCGGCGCCGAGGCCTTCGGTGACATGCGCGCCGAGCTGGATCAGCCGCTCGGCCTTCGACATGGTCAACGCCTGCGCGTCGGTGTTGGCCACCACGAACTCGACGCCGCGCAGGCCGGCTGTGATCATGTTGTTCACGGCATTGCCGCCGCCGCCGCCGACACCGAACACGGTGATACGGGGCTTAAGCTCGGTGATGTCCGGCTTCTGCAGATTGATGGTCATTGTCTCCGTCCTTTGCCTTTCCCGCCGCCTCGCCGCTGCGGCCGCCTATGGGGCTGTCCCCGTCAAATTAAAAACTGTCTCTCAACCACTGACTCATGCGATGCAGTTTTCCGCCCGTCCCGGTCATCCTGAAACCGGAAAGTCCTTTCGCCGAATGGCTCTCGAAGCTCGCCATCTGCGGATAGATCATCAGTCCGACCGGGGTCGAGAACGCCGGTCCCTTGGCCGCCTCAGGCAGGCCCGCGACGCCGAGCGGCCGGCCGATGCGCACATTGCGCCCGAGGATGCGGCGCGCCGCTTCCGGCAGGCCGGCGAGCTGGCTGGCGCCACCGGTGAGCACGACGCGCTTGCCGACGGCATTGCCGTAGCCGGACTTGTTCAGCCGGTCGCGCAAAAGCTCCAGTGTCTCGTCGATGCGGGCGCGGATGATGCGCGTCATCACCGAGCGCGGAATCTGCAGCGGCACATCGCCTTCCTCGCCGATCGGCTGGATCGAGACGAGGTCGCGGTCGTCGGCGCTGCCGGGCAGCGCCGAGCCATGCATGACCTTCAGCCGCTCCGCGGCATCGAGCGAGGTCGACAGGCCCTTGGCCATGTCGAGCGTCACATGGTTGCCGCCGATGGCGATGGCGTCGCCGTGGACGAACTTGCCTTCCGAGAACACCGAGATGGTCGTCGTGCCGCCGCCCATATCGATGCAGGCGGCGCCCATTTCGAGCTCGTCGTCGACCAGCGAGGCAAGTCCGCTGGCATAGGGCGTCGCCACCATGCGCTCGACCGACAGGTGCGAGCGGTTGATGCAAAGCTCGAGGTTGCGCATCGGCGCGGCATCGCCAGTCAAGACATGCATGTCGACGCCAAGCGCATCGCCCACCATGCCGCGCGGGTCGCGTATGCCGCGCTCGCCATCGAGCGAGAAACCGACGGGCAGCGAATGGATCACCTCGCGCTCGGCCCGCAGCGCCTGCTTGGCACCGGCGGCGAGCACCCGCTTGATGTCGACTTCCTCGACCTGATGACCACCGAGATTGATCGTCGCCGAAAAGACTTCGCTCTTCAGCCGGCCGGCCGTCATGTTGACGATGAGGGAATCGACCGTGAGCCCGGCCATGCGCTCGGCCGCATCGACGGCAAGCCGGATGGCATGCTCGGCGCGATCGAGATCCACCACCACGCCGGACTTAACGCCTTGCGACTTCTGGTGGCCGATGCCGATCACCTGGATGCGATGCGAACGCCCACGCAGAAGCTTGCCGTCCTCGTTCGGCTTGAGCTTCGCCACGACACAGCAAACCTTGCTGGACCCGACATCGAGCACCGTGAGCGTGCCCGACCGGCGCGAAGAAGCGTCACCGCTGCCGCCAAGCCAGCTCATATCTTTCTCTCCACCTTGCGCTTGGCCAGGTTCTTCGGCTTTTCGCTGAGCGCGGCTTCGCGCTGCGTCGCCGCTTCCGGCGAAAGCTCCACGACCAGCCTGTCGGGGAGCCTCATGTCGACGGCGGCGATGTCGCGGGTCAGCAACCCGTTGTCATGGTCGAGCTTGACGAGCTCGGCGATCGCCTGGTCCTCGTCGTCTTCCGGCAGCTTGATCGTGATGCCGTTCTCAAGCCTCAGGTCCCAGCGGCGCTCGCCGACACGGATGTAACCTTTGACCCGCGCCGCCAGCGCGGGGTAGCGCTCGATCTTGGCGAGAAAGGCCGGCGCCATCGCCGGCGCGCCCGTGCCGATAATCAGCGGGAGCAGCGCCTGCTTGCCACCCGAGAACGGCGCGATCATCTCGCCCGACCGTTCGATGACAGAAACCGAGGTGCCCTGCTGCCAGAGCGCGAAGGGCCGGCGCTCCTCGATGCGCACTTCCAGCGTATGCGGGTAGATCTTGCGCACAGCAGCACCCTCGACCCATGGCAGCGTCGCGATGCGCTCGCGCGCAGCCTCGGCATCGAAGCCGATCAGCGAGGTCCAGCCGTCGAGGCCCAGCCGGTCCAGCACATCGATCTCGGACGTCTGGCGATTGCCGACCACCTTGATCTGGTCGACGGCAAAACCGGTACGGGCCGTGATGCCCTGCACGATGCTGTCGGTGTAGCCGCCAAGATAGGCGCCATAGGCGCTGCTGGATGCGATCAACGCGGCGGAAAGGATCGCCGCCGAAAAGCGCGGCGCCTCATACTCGCCGCCGCACAGGCGCGCCAGGACGCGCATCGGCCGGCGGAGCTGACGCGGCAATACGAAACGGTCGAATGACAGCGACATGCCGAACAGCGCGAAACCAGCCGCGCCACCGCCATTACCCTGTCCCCACCTCAACGCAGACACGAAGCGTCCTCCACCATCCAACTCAACAAATCGCCGAACGAGTGCCCCGCTTGCGCGGCGATTTCAGGCACCAGAGACGTCGGCGTCATGCCCGGCTGAGTGTTGACCTCGAGCCAGACAACCTCGCCGTTTTCGGAGTGACGGTCGTCGTAACGGAAGTCCGATCGGGAAACGCCCCGGCAACCAATGGCAAGATGAGCCTTGAGCGCCAGTGTCTGTATTTTTTGGTAAATATTCGGTGAAATTTTAGCAGGGATTTCGTGTTTTGATCCGCCGGGAACATATTTTGAATCGTAGTCGTAGAAGGAATGCCCGGTCGGAATGATCTCGCAGACGCCGAGCGCCACGTCGCCCATCACCGCGCAGGTCAATTCGCGCCCATGGATGTAGCGCTCGACCATGACGGTCTCGCCATATTGCCACTCGGTCGAACCGATCACCTGAGGCGGATGCGACTGCCCCTCATGCACGATGACCACGCCGAAGCTCGATCCCTCATTGACCGGCTTGACCACATAAGGCGGCCTCATCGGATGCTTGTTCTGGACAGCGAAGCGATTGACCACCTTGGATTCCGCGACCGGAATGCCGGACGCCTTGGCAATCTTCTTGGCCAGTTCCTTGTTCATGGCCAGCGCCGAAGGGAGCACGCCCGAATGGGTGTAGGGAATTCCGAGAAATTCGAGAATTCCCTGAATGGTGCCGTCCTCGCCGAACGGACCATGCAGCGCATTGAAGGCGACGTCGGGTTTGAGCTCGGCAAGCACAGACCCGACATCGCGCGAAACATCGACACGGGTGACCTGATAGCCTTCATTCTCGAGCGCATCCGCACACGCCTTCCCCGAGGACAGAGACACGGGCCGCTCCGAGGAGAATCCACCCAGGAGGACAGCCAAATGCTTGTTCTTCATTCCCGTCATCCCCTCTCACGCCGGGTCTGCACCGATATTCCCGCACAGTATTTCCAAACATTGAGTCCGAGTCTTCCGGCAGGTTGCCCCCCAGACGGAAAACGCGGATTCACGCGTCGAACGACTCAAATCAGGAAACGCTTTAGGGCAGAGAATCAGAGAGTTGATTCGCTGGCAAGTGCCTATGATTCCGAGAGATTCACTTTCCGCGAAAACAGCCGCAAAAAGTGAATTGTGAGTCATTAAGGCAACGGTTTGCGGCCATTTCAGACTGCTGGAAGTTCAAGTATCACATGAACTTCAGCCCAAGCTAAAGGAGCTGCCCGAGGAACTCCTGCACCGCATGGCCGGGGCGGAAATTGCCGAGGCGCTTGATCTCCCAGTGCAGCCGGATGCCGGAGTTCTCGAGCACCCGCGCCCGCACCGTCTCGCCGAGATATTCGAGGTCGTAGCCGGTGGCCGTGCCGGTGTTGATCATGAAGTTGCAATGCATCGGCGACATCTGCGCGCCGCCGATCATCAGCCCGCGGCAGCCCGCCTTGTCGATTTCCTTCCAGGCCGAGGTGCCTTCCGGATTCTTGAAGGTCGAGCCGCCGGTTTTCTCGCGGATCGGCTGCACCGTCTCGCGGTGGTTCTGCACGGCATCCATCGCGGTCTTGATCGCGGCCTTGTCTTCCGGAAACCCTTCGAAAATAGCCGAGGTGAAGATCAGGCCGGAAGGCGCGGATGAGTGGCGATAGGCATAGCCCATATCGTCAGTGAGCAGCGTATGGAGATTGCCCTTGCGGTCCAGCGCCCTCACCTCGACGACCCGCTCGCGGGTCTCGACGCCGTTGGCGCCGGCGTTCATCCTGAGCGCGCCGCCAATGGCGCCGGGGATGCCGTGGTAGAAATGGAAGCCGCCGATACCGGCCTCGTGGGCAACCGCTGCGAGGCGCTTGTCGGGCGTAGCAGCGCCCGCCTTGATGCCGATCGACGAAACAACTTCGGCCTCACCAAAACCCTTGGCCGAGAGCCTGATGACGAAGCCCGAAATGCCGCCGTCGCGCACCAGAAGGTTCGAGCCGACGCCGACCACCGTGACTGGCACCTCTTCCGGCACCGCGCTCAGGAAGGCCGCCAGGTCTTCCTCGTCAGCCGGCTGGAACAGCGCCTCGGCCAAGCCGCCGGCCCGGAACCAGGTGATCTTGTCCATCTCCGCGTTCGGCGTGATACGGCCGCGCAGGCCGGAAAGCTTGTCGCCGAGCTTGTCGATCAGGTCCTGGCCACGCATCATGAGGGCGTCCCACCCAGTTCCTTGGGCAGCGCATAGGCCCATTGCGTGATGTTGCCGGCCCCGAGGAAGACGACCAAGTCGCCGGGCTTGGCAAGCTCGCGAATGACTGGCGCGATCGCCGCCGCGCCATCGATATAGCGCGCGTCGCGATGGCCGCCCGAGCGGATGCGCGACACCAGCGCGTCGGAGGTCACGCCTTCGATGGGCTCTTCGCCTGCCGCATAGACCGGCGCCACCATCACCGTGTCGGCGTCGTTGAAGCAGACGGAGAACTCATCGAAGAGATCGTGCAGGCGGGTGAAGCGATGCGGCTGCGCGATGGCGATCACACGCCCCTTGGTCGCGCTGCGCGCGGCCTTCAGCACCGCCGCGATCTCGACCGGATGGTGACCGTAATCGTCGAACACCTCGACGCCGTTCCACGAACCGGTATGGGTGAAGCGCCGCTTGACGCCGGCGAAGGACGACAGGCCCTTCTTGATCGCCTCGGCCGAGAGACCAAGTTCATGCGCCACCGCGATCGCCGCCGTCGCGTTGGAGACGTTGTGCTGGCCCGGCATCGGCAGATGCAGGTCCTTTATCGAAGTCGTGCCCCGCCCCTTGCGATCGCGGATCACGACATCGAATTCGGAGATCGCGCCCTGCATCCGGTGGTTGGTGAAGCGCACATCGGCCTGCGCGTTCTCGCCATAGGTGATGACGCGCCGGTCCTCGATGCGGCCGACCAGCGCCTGCACTTCCGGATGGTCGGTGCACATCACGCCGAAGCCGTAGAACGGGACGTTCTCGACGAACTGGCGGAAGGCCTCGCGCACCTTGTCGAAGCTGCCATAGTGGTCGAGATGCTCGGGATCGATGTTGGTGACGACGGCAATGTCGGCCGGCAGCTTCAGGAAGGTGCCGTCGCTCTCGTCGGCTTCGACCACCATCCACTCACCATCGCCCATGCGCGCATTGGTGCCGTAGGCGTTGATGATGCCGCCATTGATGACGGTCGGGTCGAGCCCGCCGGCCTCGAGCAGCGTCGCCACCATGGAGGTGGTCGTCGTCTTGCCATGCGTGCCGCCGATGGCAACGGCCTGACGGAAGCGCATCAGTTCGGCCAGCATCTCGGCTCGGCGGACGATCGGCAGCAACTTTTCGCGCGCGGCTTTCAGCTCCGGGTTGGATTTCTTGATAGCGGTCGAAACGACCACGACTTCGGCGTCGCCGAGATTCTCGGCCTTGTGGCCGACGAAGCATTCGATGCCCTTGTCGCGCAGCCGCTGCACATTGGCGCCGTCGGTCTGGTCGGACCCTTGCACCTTGTAGCCGAGATTGTGCAGCACCTCGGCGATGCCGCTCATGCCGATGCCGCCGATGCCGATGAAATGCACAAGGCCGATCGTCTGCGGCATCTTCATGCGCGTGTCCTCCTGTAGTCCGAAACCGTTTTGCCGGACGCAATAGCCTCTGTCAGATCGGCGAGCAACTGCGCCGCGTTCGGTTTCCCGGCCGAGCGGGCAGCGGCGGCCATGGTCGCCAGCCGGTTCGGAGCCTTCATCAGCCCACCGACCAACTCGGCGATCCGCTCGGCCGACAGCGTCGATTGCGGGTGGAGTTCGGCCCCGCCGGCGGCGGCAAGGGCCGCGGCATTCGCCGCCTGGTCGTGATCGAGCGCGTGCGGATAAGGCACCAGCAGCGCCGGCCGGCCGATGACGGCGATTTCCGAAACCGTCGAGGCGCCGGAGCGCGACATCACCAGATGCGCCGCCCCCATGCGCGCCGCCATGTCGGTGAAGAAGGGCGAAACCTGGACGTCGACGCCGAGTTCGGCATAGGCGGCCTTCACCCGCGCCACATCCTCGGCGCGCGCCTGCTGGGTAATCGCCAGCCGCTTGCGCTGGTCTTGCGGCAAAAGCGCGATCGCTGCTGGAACCGCATCGGAAAAGAACTGCGCGCCCTGGCTGCCGCCGAACACCAGGAAACGGAACGGCTCGCCCTCGTTCGGTACCACGTAAGGCGTCTTCGCCGCCTCGAGGACCTGCGGCCTGACCGGATTGCCGGTGGTCACCGTCTTTGCGCCGTCAGCGCTGGCGCCCTCCGGCAGGAAGCCGCCGGCAATCGCATCGACGCGGCTGGCAAGCGCCTTGTTGGCGCGGCCCATGACAGCGTTCTGCTCATGGATCAGCGTCGGCACTCTTCGCCTTGTCGCCGCATAGAGCGGCGGCAGCGTCGGATAGCCGCCGAAGCCGACGACCGCCTCCGGCTTGATCCTGGCGATGATCCTTCCCGCTTCGCGCACGCCCTGCCAGATTTTCCAGAAGGTCGAGATCACGGCGACCGGATTCCTCGATCCCAGCGTCGCCGAGGCGATCGCGTGGATGTCGGCGGCGGGAAACTGGCCGGAATAACGCTCGGCGCGACGGTCGGTGGCGAGATGCACCTTCCAGCCGCGTTCGATCAGCTCATGCGCCAGCGCCTCGGCCGGAAACAGATGTCCGCCCGTTCCGCCGGCTGCAAGCAGGATCACACCCTTTGCCATCCTGCCTCATTCCGCCGGCATTGCGCGCTGCGAGAGGACGAAGCCCATCTGCTTGCGCTTTTCCGGACGCTTGCGCGTCAATGCGAGCACCATGCCCATCGAGACGGCGATGGCGATCTGCGAGGACCCGCCATAGGAAATGAAGGGCAGCGTCATGCCCTTGGCCGGCATCAGCTGCAGGTTCACGCACATGTTGATGGCCGATTGCAGGCCGAAGACGGTGACGAGGCCGCCAACCGCGTAGCGGGTGAAATCGTCTTGCTCTTTGAGCGCGATGCTCAGTCCCCGCAGCACGATGAAGGCGAAGATCGACATGATGAAGAAGCACATGATCAGCCCGAACTCCTCGCCCGCGACCGAGAAGACGAAGTCGGTATGAGCATCCGGAACAATGCGCTTGACGGTTCCTTCGCCCGGCCCAACGCCGAACCAACTGCCGTTGATGAGTGCCTCGCGGCCCATGTCGACCTGGAAGGTATCGCCTTCGCCGGTCAGAAACTTGTCAATGCGCAAGGCGACGTGCGGGAACACCGAATAGGCCGCGAACAGGCCGCTCGCCCCAATGACGCCGAGGACCATGATCCACAGCCACGGCAGGCCGGCCATGAAGAACATGACACCCCATGTGCCGGTCACCAGCATGGTCTGGCCGAGGTCGGGCTGAGCGACCAGCAGAGAGACCACCAGCACAAGCAGCAGGAGGGCGAACAGGTTGCCGGGAATATCGGGTTGGCGCTTATGCTCGGCAAAGAGCCAGGCGCAGATGACGACGAAGGCCGGCTTCAGGAACTCGGATGGCTGAATGGAAAGCCCGGCAAGCGACACCCAGCGCCGCGCCCCCTTCACCTCGACGCCGACGTAGAGCACCGCCACCATCAGCACCAGCATGATGCAGAGCATCACCAGCGACATGCGCCTTATCTGCCGCGCCTCCAGGAAGGAGACCGCAAGCATGACGATCAGCGCGGGGATGGTGAAGATGACCTGTCTGGTGGCGAAGTGAAAGCTGTCGAGGCCGATACGCTCGGCCACAGCGGGGCTCGCCGCGAAGGACAAGATAATGCCAAGCCCCATCAGCGACAGGAACGCGGCCAGGAACCAGCGATCGATCGTCCACCACCAGGTTGCGACAGGACTTTTGTCGAGACGGCTTTGCATCAACGTGGCCCTCCGATGGGTTTCACACCATCTATAGCAGTCGCAGCTTGCCTGAAGGCTTCGCCGCGAACTTCGAAATTCTTGAACTGGTCGAAACTGGCGCAGGCCGGCGAAAGTAGCACCACGGCCTCGCCGCCGGTGTCCTTTGCCGCGTCGGCGGCGGCATGCTCCACCGCCGCCGCCAGCGTTCCGGATATCTCGTAAGGCACCGTCTCGCCGAGCGTCGCCGCAAAGGCGGGCGCCGCCTCGCCGATCAGATAGGCCTTGGCGATGCGCGGGAAGAAGCCGCGCAGCGGCTCGATGCCGCCTTCCTTGGGCAGGCCGCCGGCGATCCAGTAGATACGGTTGGCGAAGCTCGATAGCGCGGGCGCTGCAGCATCGGCATTGGTCGCCTTGGAATCGTTGACGAACAGCACATGGTCCTTGCGGCCGACCTGCTCCATGCGGTGCGCCAGCCCGGGGAAGCTTTCGAGCCCGGCCTGGATCTCGCCGAGATCAAGCCCGACCTTCAGGCAGGCGACAACGGCGGCCAGCGCATTCTGCGCATTGTGCTGGCCGCGCAGCGAGCCGATGCCTTCGAGGAAGGCGACGCGGCTGTAGCGGCCATGCGCGGCTTCCATCAGATTGGTGCCGTCTGCGAAATAGCCGTCGGTCAGTGGCAGGCGCTTGGAAATGCGGATCACCTGCCGGCCGGCGCGCTCCAGGCGGTCGGCGATCTGGGCGCACCAGGAATCGTCGACGCCGATGATCGCGGTGTCTGAGCCGGCGACCAGCCTTTCCTTGATTGAGGCGTAATGCGCCATCGTGCCATGCCGGTCGAGATGGTCCGGCGTCAGGTTGAGCAGGATGCCGGCGGTCGGATTGATCGAGGGCGCGAGATCGATCTGGTAGGACGAGCACTCGACCACATAATGCCGTGTCGGCTCGGGCGGATCGAGCGTCATGATGGCACGGCCGATATTGCCGCCCATCTGCGTGTCGCGGCCCGCCGATTTCAGGATATGCGCCGTCAGTGCCGTCGTCGTGGACTTGCCGTTGGTGCCGGTGATCGCGACGAAAGATGCTGCCGGCGCGCGGCTGATGCGCTCGCGGCAGAACAGCTCGATATCGCCGATGACCTCGACGCCGGCGCCGCGCGCGAGCTCCACCGTCCAATGCGGCTTGGGATGCGTCAGCGGTACCCCTGGCGACAAAACGAAGGCGGCGAAGTGCTGCCAGTCGGCGGCGTGCAGATCGCCGGTCGCAATCCCCGCAGCCGCCGCCTTGGCGACGCTGTCCGGATTGTCGTCCCACGCCAGCACCTCGGCGCCCCCCGCGATCAGCGCATGCGCGGTGGCGATCCCCGAGCCGCCAAGCCCGAAGAGCGAAACGCGTTTGCCTGAAAAGGAAAAGGCGGGGACCAAGCGGTGTCCTATCTCAGCTTGAGGGTGGAGAGGCCGACCAGCGCCAGGATGACGGCAATGATCCAGAAGCGGATCACCACCTGGCTTTCGGTCCAGCCGAGCTTTTCGAAATGGTGATGGATCGGCGCCATCAGGAAAACGCGCTTGCCGGTCATCTTGAAGTAGCCGACCTGGATGATGACCGACAGGATCTCGACCACGAACAGGCCGCCGACGATGACCAGCACGATCTCGTGCTTGGTGGCGACCGCGATGGTGCCGATCAGCCCGCCCATCGCCAGCGAGCCGGTGTCGCCCATGAAGATCGCGGCCGGCGGCGCGTTGAACCAGAGGAAGCCAAGGCCCGCGCCGATCACCGCGCCGAGCACGACGGCGAGCTCGCCGGTGCCGGGAACGAAGTGGATCTGAAGATATTCGGCGAAGACCGCGTTGCCCGAAAGATAGGCGATGACGCCGAAGGACGCCGCCGCGATCATGATCGGCACGATCGCCAGACCGTCGAGGCCGTCGGTCAGGTTCACCGCATTGCCGGCGCCGACGATGACGAAGCAGGAGAACGGGATGAAGAACCAGCCGAGGTTGATGAGGAATTCCTTGGCGAAGGGGAAGGTCAGCGACGACGAGAACGGCGCCTGGCCGTTGTGCATGATCACCCACGCGGCGATTGCCGCGACGATGAACTCGATCGCCAGCCTTGCTTTGCCGGAGAAGCCCAGATGCGACTGCTTGGTGACCTTGAGATAGTCGTCGTAAAAGCCGATCGAGCCGAAGCCGACGGTGACCAGCAGCACCACCCAGACATAGATGCTGGACAAGTTAGCCCATAGGAGCGACGAACCGATGATGCCGGACAGGATCATCAGCCCGCCCATGGTCGGCGTTCCGGCCTTCTTGAAATGGGTCTGCGGGCCATCGGCGCGGATCGGTTGGCCCTTGCCTTGCCGCAGGCGCAGCGAATTGATGATCGTCGGCCCGAAGATGAAGACGATCAGCGCCGACGTGATCAGCGCGCCGCCGGTGCGAAAAGTGATGTAGCGGAAGACGTTGAAGAACGAGATTTTGTCCGCGAAATCGACGAGCAATGTGAACATGGTTTTTTCCGTCCCCCGGAGCCCGACCTAGGTCGGCTTAATGTTTGTGGCTTCCGCCGGAAATTTGCCGAGCAATGCCTCGACCAGCTTTGAAAACCCGATGCCTTTCGACGATTTGATCATCACCACGTCGCCGGGCCTGAGCGCGGAGATCACGATCGGCTTCAGCTCTTCCGCTTCCGATCGATACTCGGTTGCGATGTCTGACGGCAGGACGTCGGCCAGCGCCTGCATTTCCGGCCCGCCGAGAAAGACGTTGCGCGTGCCCGTGCCGACGATCAGCCCGGCAAGCGCCGCGTGGAGCTTGGCCGAATGGCTGCCGAGCTCCAGCATGTCTCCGAGCACCGCGATGCGCCGGCCCTCGCCCGAGACAGGCGTAGCGTTGAGCAGCGCCATGGCCGCCGCCATCGACGCCGGATTGGCGTTGTAGCTTTCGTCGATCAGCGTGATCGGCCCGTTGGGATGATGCAGGACATGGCGCCGGCCCCGCCCGCGCTCGGCCGAAAGATCCGCAAGCGCAGCCGCGACCTTGTCGAGGTCTGCACCGACCAGTTGCGCGGCGCCGAGCACCGCCAGCACGTTCTGCACGATATGGCGGCCGGGCGCCCCGACACGAGCCGTCAGGTCTTTCTTGCCGATCTTGACGGCGATGTCGGAATGGTCGGCATGAAGCTCGCAGCCGACAAGGCGGAACGCCGAGCGGACATTTTCGCCGAAGCCGAAGACATGCTCGACGCCCGCCTCTTTCGCCATTTTGCCGAGCAGGTTCCAGCGTGGATCGTCGCGGTTGAGCAGCGCGGCGCCACCTGGCTCGATCCCCTCGAAAATCTCGGCCTTGGCCATGGCAATCTCGTCGAGATTCTTGAAGAAGCCGAGATGAGCGGCGGCAATGATCGTCACGATGGCGACATGCGGCCTGACCATCTTTACCAGCGGCCGGATCTCGCCCGGATGGTTCATGCCGATCTCGAAGACAGCATAGTCGCAGTCCTGCGGCATGCGCGCCAGCGTCAGCGGCACGCCCCAATGGTTGTTGAATGACTGCGCCGAAGCATGCACCTTGCCGACCCCCGACAGCACGTGGCGCAGCGCTTCCTTGGTGGTCGTCTTGCCGGCCGAGCCCGTGACCGCGATGATCCTGGCCTTCGAGCGGGCTCGGGCGGCCACACCGAGCTTCTCGAGAGCCGCAAGCACGTCCTGCACGACGATCATCGGCGCCGTCAGCCGACCGAGCGAGGGCAGCTTGCCCTCGGCGACGACCAGCACGGCCGCTCCGGCCTTGACCGCCGCGGTCGCGAAATCATGGCCGTCCATCGCTTCGCCCTTGATGGCGAAGAAGGCATTTCCCGGCTCCAGGCTGCGGCTGTCGATCGAAATGCCGGTGATGCCTTCCGGCAGCGAGCCGATCGGCCTGCCGCCTATGGCTTCGACCAGCGCTTCCGACGTCCACAGTAAACTCATGCGACGCGCTCCTTGAGCGCCTCGCGCACTTCCTCATGGTCGGAGAAGTGGAAGGTTTCGGTGCCGACGGTCTGGCCTTCCTCATGCCCCTTGCCGGCGACGATGAGCGTGTCGCCGGCGCGAAGCATCGCAACCGCCTCGTGGATTGCCTTGCGGCGATCGCCGATCTCGATGGCGCCCGGCGCCGCTGCGAGGATCGCCCCGCGGATCGTTTCGGGCACTTCCGTGCGCGGATTGTCGTCGGTGACGATGACGATATCGGCGAGCCGCGTCGCGATCTCGCCCATGATCGGCCTTTTTCCCCGATCGCGGTCGCCGCCGCAGCCGAACACCACGACGACGCGACCCGTGGTGAAAGGCCGGACCGAGGTCAGCACATTCTCCAGCGCATCGGGCTTGTGCGCGTAGTCGACATAGACGGGGGCCCCGGCGGCGGTGGTGCCGACGAGGTCGAGCCGGCCCGGCGCGCCCTGCAATTTTTCCAGTGCCGCCAGGGCTTTGCTTGCCGGCGTTCCGGTCGAGATGGCGAGGCCGGCCGAGACCAGCGCGTTGGCGATCTGGAAATCGCCGGCCAAAGGCAGGTCGACCTCGTGCAGCACGCCATCCGCCACGACCTCGGCGCGCTGGCGATGGCGCTCATGCTCGACCCGCTTGAGTGTCAGGAAATCGCCATGACGACCGACGGTCAACACCTTCAGGCCCGCCGCCTTTGCGGCCTTGATCGTGGGCTCCGACCACGGGTCGTCGGCAAAGACGATCGCGGGGGCGGCCTTCGGCAGCAACGTGTCGAACAGGCGCAGCTTGGCGCGGTGATAATCCTCGACCGTCGGATGATAATCCATGTGGTCGCGGCCGAGATTGGTGAAAGCGCCGGCCGCCAGCTTCACGCCGTCGAGGCGGCGCTGGTCGAGACCGTGGCTCGAGGCTTCCATCGAGGCGTGGGTAACGCCGGCATCCGCCAGTTCCTTGAGCAGTCGGTGCAGCGCCACCGGATCGGGCGTCGTCAGTGAGCCATATTCGTTGCGGCCGGGCGCAACGACACCGGTCGTGCCGATCGAAGCGGCGGCAAAACCCGCCTGCTCCCAAATCTGGCGGGTGAAGGCCGCGACGGATGTCTTGCCGGCAGTGCCGGTGACGGCAACCATGGTCTGCGGCTGGCGCCCGAAGAAGCGCGCCGCGCTGAGCGCCAGCGCCAGGCGCGGATCATCGACGGCGAGAACCGGAACCGACAGGCCGGAGACGGTCGTGCCCCGGCCGGTGACGATCGCCGCGGCGCCTCGGGCCGCGGCATCAGCCGCATAGGTCGAGCCGTCGGCCTTGCTGCCGGCAAGGGCGAAGAAGACGACGCCGGTCTTGACCGAGCGGGAATCGGAGGAAAGTCCGGTCACCTCCAGATCGCGGGAAGCTGTTCCCTCGACAGGCAGGATGCCGGCTAGATCTTTTAGATGCATTGAGTCCCGTTCACCGCAACAAAATAGCGCGCAGTTGCCGGCGCGCCCCAAGAATCACTGATAGGAAACCAGCGTTGCACCATTTTCATGGCTGAAATCTGGCTTCACGCCAAGCATGGCCGCTGAGCGCCTGATGATGTTGCCGGCCATAACCCCCGCATTGTTGGCGGCAACGTCCGTCATCCCGGGCTTTTCCGGATGCGGGGCGTCGGCGATCGTGAACACCAGAAATTGCGGATCGTCCATCGGGAAGGCGGCGACGAAGGTGTTGAAATTCAAGTCCTTGGAGTAGCGGCCGTTGATGACCTTCTCGGCCGTTCCGGTCTTGCCGCCAACGCGGTAGCCGGGGACCCTGGCATTTCTGGCCGAGCCCTTCTCGGCGTTGAGCGTATAGAGGTAGCGCATGCCTTCGACCGTCTTGTCGCTGACCACTTTCTTGGCCACCGCCATTGCATCCTGCTCGCTGCGCACCAGAAATGTCGGCTCGATCAGATAGCCCTGCATCAGCGCCGCGCAGCCGACGGCAGCCTGCAGAGGCGTCGTCGACACGCCATGGCCGAAGGCGATGGTGAACGAGTTGACCTGTTTCCAGACCTTGGGTTCGGTCGGGCGGGCGACTTCCGGCAGTTCGGTCTGCATCCTGTCCAGAATGCCGAGGCGGTGCAGGAATTCGCGGTGCCCCTCGATGCCGACCAGTTCGGCCTCCCTGGCCGACCCGATGTTGGACGAATAGAGGAACACTTCCGGCAGCGACAGCACCCGGTTCTTGCCATGGAAATCGTGGATGGCCTGATGGCCGACCCGGATCGGATGCGACGCGTCGAAGCGGCTGTTCATCGTCGCCTTGCCCGAATCGAGCGTCATGGCCGAGGTGAAGCTCTTGAAGGTCGAGCCCATCTCGTAGAGACCGGCCGACATACGGTTCAGCCGGTCTTTTTCCTGGGCGTTGTACGGATTGTTCGGGTCGAAGTCCGGCACCGAGGCCATGGCCATCACTTCGCCCGTCTTGATGTTCAGCACGACGGCGCCGGCGCCCAGTGCGCGATAGCGCTCCAGGCCGGCGGCGATCTCGTCGCGCACCACATGCTGGACGCGCAGATCGATCGAAAGCTTGACCGGCTTGAGATCCTTGGCCACCGCGAGCCCCGACGCCTGCAGGTCGCTCAGCCCCTGCTCGTCGATATACTTCTCCATGCCGGAGATGCCCTGGTTGTCGATGTTGGTGAGGCCGACGATATAGGACGACGTCTCGCCGCTCGGATAGAAACGGCGCTTTTCGGTGCGGAAGCCGAGGCCGGGAACGCCGAGCGCCATGATGTCGGATTGCTGCTTCGGCGTCAGCTGCCGCTGCAGCCAGACGAAGCCGGCGCCACTCTTGAGCTTGCGATAGGTCTGCTCGTAATCGATCTCCGGCAGCACCGTCGAGAGTTTCTCGATCGCTTCGTCGGCGTCGACGATGCGGCGAGGCTCGGCAAACAGCGACGCCGTCTTGATGTCGGTCGCCAGCACCTCGCCATTGCGATCCACGATATCCGGACGCGATGCCGTGACCCGGTTCTCCGGGCCGCCGGAAAGATCGGGATTCTGCATGCCGAGATAGACGAGCCTGCCGGCAATGGTCGAATAGATGGTGAAGAACACCGCCATCGTCATGACGATGCGCGTCTTGGCCTTGCCGCCAGTCGCCTTGCGCGCGGCGTCGACGACGATCGAGCCATCCTCAGCCTGCTTCTTCCGGCGCTTCAGCAGGTTGCCGATCCTTGGAAGCCCACCGATCATTGAACGGTGCTCCCGGTGACCACCGGATCCTTGTCTTCAGATGGCTCCTTCCCGGAATTGTCGGCCATGCCGCCAAGCCGCTGCGAGGAGAGGTCCTCGATGGTCAGGGGTTTCACGGGGATGTCGTCGAGGCTGCCGATCTGGTGCGCGTTGACCGGTTCGAGCCCGAGCTGGCTCTTATAGACATCGGCAAGCTTCTGCAGCCGCGACGGCTGGGTGAGCAGGCTCCAGTCCGCCTTGAGGAGATCGATCGTCTCTTCCTCGTAGTGGATCTGCGCCTGGATCTTCTGCACAGCCGCCTGTTGTTCTTCGGCTTCGCGCTTCGTCTTGTAGGTCAGGGCGGCGGCCGAGACCATGACGGCGATCAGGACTATGTCGCTGGTACGAAACACGTGCTCACCTCTCTCCCGGCCGCTCGACGGCGGGAAGCTTTGGAAGGCCGAAAATCGAAAAGTCGCCGGCGCGCGCCGGGGCATCGGTGCGTATCGCCGCGCGCAGCCTGGCCGAGCGCGCGCGCGGATTGGCCTCCGTCTCGGCCTCTCCCGGCGTCACGCCGCCGCCGGCCTTGCGGAAGGTGGCAATGCGCACGGGCGCGTCGGGCATATGCCGCGAGCCGCTGGCTGCTTCGGAACGATCGGCGATGAAGCGCTTGACGATGCGGTCTTCCAGCGAATGGAACGTCACCACGGCCAGCCGTCCGCCGGGCTTGAGCACCCGTTCGCCGGCAAGCAGCGCCCGCGCCAGTTCGCCAAGCTCGTCATTGACGAAGATGCGCAGCGCCTGGAAGACGCGCGTGGCCGGATGGATCTTGTCCTTCGGCGCGCGGCCGATATGGGTGGCGATGGCGTCGCCCAGATCGAGCGTGCGCTCGAAAGGCCTCTTCTCGCGCCGGCTTTCGATCATGCGCGCGATGCGGCCGGCATGGCGCTCCTCGCCGAGAAAGCCGAAGATACGCGCAAGGTCGCCCGCCTTGAAGGTGTTGACGACATCGGCGGCGGAGAGACCCGCCTGCGCCATGCGCATGTCGAGCGGCCCGTCGGCGCGAAACGAAAAGCCGCGCTCGGCTTGGTCGAGCTGCATGGAGGAAACGCCGATGTCGAGCACCACGCCATCGGCGCTCTCGACATGCTCGTCCAGCGTCGAGAACGGCGCCTGGACAAGCCTCAGTCGGCCGCCTGCCCGTTCTTCGAGCGCCCTGCCCGCCGCGATTGCGTCCGGGTCGCGGTCGATGGCAACGACGGAAGCGCCGCGATCGAGGATGGCGCTGGTGTAGCCGCCGGCGCCGAATGTCCCGTCGACGATCGTCTCGCCGGCCTTCGGTGCGAGCGCGTCGAGCACCTCGGCAAGGAGGACCGGAATGTGACGGGCCAGTCCGCCAACGGCGTGAGGGTCATCGCCGTGGCCAGCCATCATTCCGATCGCTCCCCGGGCTTCGTCCCCTGCCGAAGCTGCAAAAGCCTGGCCCGCGCCTGCGCCCCATAGGCGGCAAGCCGTCCCGGCTCCCAGACTTGAAAGAAATTGCCGCGGCCGACAAAGGCCACCTCGTTCGAGATGCCCGTATGCTCGCGGATGAAATCGGTCATGGTGATGCGGCCGTCCTGGTCCAGCTTCAGAAACGTCCCGTCGCCATGGCAGAAGAACGACATGTCGTCCGCCGTCTGCAGGAACGGGTCCTCCAGCGCGATCCGCTGCTCGTAGCGGTCGAGCAGGTCGAGCCCACCGACATCCATCGCCGACAGGTCCAGGCAGCGCAGCGCGTAGAGTTCCGAATAGCCGCGTTTCTGCACCACGGCGCGGAAATGCGCCGGAACGGACACCCGTCCCTTCGCATCGATCCTGCTCACCGTGTTCGACAGAAACCGGTCCAATAGACTCTACAGCCGCTGGCGCCGCTGCACCCCTCATGTTGTTCTCCGCGCCCTCGCCGCGCTTGCGGCAAATCGCTTCATTCACCGGGGCGAAAACCGACAAACGCACAGCCGCCGCGGCTGCCCGATTGGCGTACGCTTCACCCTGACGCGGAACGAAAGCTTGATGATGCGAATGGGATATCATGGGGCACTATGGGCGTCAACGGGAATAGGTATCACAAACGCGCACCACAACCACAAAGCGCAGGCTGAAGGCACGTCTCGTCTTTATCGTCTATTAAGCCTAACGAAGCGTTTAGAGCCCTCTGGCCCAAAAAGACGCGGCTTGATGCGCACAGCCGGCGCGCATAGCGTCCGTTGAGGTTTTCTGCCCTAGCCAAGGATCCAACTGATGTCCGACACTGCGAAGTCACGCGCCGCGACACTTGCCCATCTGCGCAGCGCCGATTTCGCCAAGGGCGATCCCATCCCCTTGCCGCTGACCATGGCTTCGATCTTCCACGCGCCGGGCGACGCGACGGGCTTCGATCAATACGGCCGCTTCAGCAACCCGACCTGGCATGCGGTCGAGCATGCGCTTGGCCATCTGGAAGATGCGCAATGCGTTGCCTTCCCGTCGGGAATGGCCGCGATTTCCGCGGCTTTCTTTGCACTCGTCAAATCGGGCGACCGCATCCTGTTGCCATCGGACGGCTATCACACGACGCGCGCGCTGGCCGAGCGTTTCCTGAAACCGCTCGGCGTCGCTTATGACGTAAGGCCGACGGCAAGCATGCTCGATGGCGGCTTCGCCGGCTACCGGGCGGTCTTCGTCGAAAGTCCGTCGAACCCGCGGCTGGACATCTGCGACATCACCGCGGTCGCCAAAGCCGTGCATGCGCAAGGGGGGACCTTGATCGTCGACAACACGACCATGACGCCCTTCGGCCAGCGCCCGCTCGACCTTGGCGCGAACATTGTGGTTTCGGCCGACACCAAGGCGATCAATGGCCATTCCGACGTGCTCTTCGGCCATGTCGCCAGCCGCGATCCGGACATTGTCGCCAGGGTGAAGGATTGGCGCGAGACGGCCGGCGGCATCCCCGGTCCGTTCGAGGCCTGGCTCGTGCATCGCGGCCTCGAAACGCTGGAAGTGCGCTTCGACCGCATGTGCTCGTCGGCCGAAACGATCGCGCGCCGCCTGAAGGACCATCGCGCCGTCAGCGGCCTGCGCTTTCCGGGACTCGAAGGCGATGCCTCGCACAATCTGGCGCGCGCCCAGATGGAGCGCTTCGGCTTCCTGATTTCCTTTGAACTCGCCTCCGAAGAACAGGCCGAGGCGTTCATCGACGGCTGTCGGCTTATCGAAGCGGCAACGTCCTTCGGCGGCGTGCACACATCGGCGGAGCGGCGCTCGAAACGCGGCGATGCCGTGCCGCCCGGCTTCGTTCGCCTGGCGATCGGCTGCGAGCCGGTCGAGGAACTGTGGCAGGCGATTGAGGCGTCGCTGGATAGGATCGGCGCCTAGCCTGCCCATCACGTCAGATCGCCAGCCTCGATTTCGCGCCGGCCATGAAGGACGCGGAGAATTTGGACCGTGTCCTCGCCGACACGGTAAAAGGTGAGATATTCGCCAACGATGAGATGGCGAATGCCCGGAGCAATATCGTCGCGTAAGGGACCAGATGACGGATAGATGGCGAGTTGCTGCCAACGGTTTTCGATGCGATCGAGCAATCGGTCCGCTGCGGCTTCGCTATCGCGCGCAACATACTGCCAGATCGCGATCAAATCCTCTTCGGCGTGCGAGGTTCGAACGATGCGCAGCAAGTGTCATACCGCTCCGCCAGACCGAAAGCGCTTGCGCGCCTCAGCTTTGATTTCTTCCATAGATTCGAACCGGCCGGGCCCGCTGTCGATCCCCTCCTGCACCAGTTTCCGCAGCTCTTCGACGCTGTAGCCGAGCAGATCGCGCCGCTCCTTCCATTGCCTGAGCGCATCGCGGATCACTTCGCTGGCCGAGGCGTATTCGCCAGCCGCGACCACATCGTCAACCGCGGCTGCCAGCTCCGGCGAAAGTGTGATGCTGCGTTTGTCGACCTGGCCCATGATGCGCTCCTGTTCCTCCTTCAAGGTACGATTTAATCGCACCAGCTTCAAGGAACAGGTCATCGCGTTCAGGGCGATTGCGCCGCACGTTGAATCAAAAGGCCCGCCTTCCGGCGTAACCTTCTGATTTCGTGCCGCTACCGCACTTTGGAAAAATGCCAGCTGGCCTGTAAGCCGGGTTCTGTATGGCCCTCACCTTGCGGCGAGAACGTGGCGGCCATTCATCTTGGGCGCATGTTGCCATGCGCCTCACGCAACCTACCCGGACGGTGGGCCGGAAACAGCCCTCGAAGGTTTCCCCTCGCACCGCCCCTATTCGGTTTTGCTCCCGGTGGGGTTTGCCCTGCCGCTCCTGTCGCCAGTCGCGCGGTGGGCTCTTACCCCACCCTTTCACCCTTGCCCCGGCAAATGCCGTGGCGGTTTGCTTTCTGTGGCACTTTCCCTGGGGTCGCCCCCGCCGGCCGTTAGCCGGCACCGTGTCTCCATGGAGCCCGGACTTTCCTCACCCGCAACCTTTCGGTTCTCGCGGGTGCGGCCGCCCGGCCAGCTGGTAAGCGCGTATAAAGGTGTTCCCGCCCGAAAACGCAAACGAAAAAGCGCCCGGATGCGCGGCGGTTTGGGACAACGACGTGCACGAAGCAGATACGCGTTGCCCAAATCCACTTCGGTGGGCCGGCTTAAGCCGGCGAACCCAGCGCCGCCATCTGCACCTTCACCTTGCTGCAATAAGCGGCCGAAACCGGATTCATCCGCCTGGCGCCGTGACCGGCATTGTATTTCAGGATTGTGCCGCAGGTGGTGCCGCCGCCGAGACCCTGCGCCATCGCAAGATACTTCATGCCGAATTTGATGTTGGTGTCGGGATCGAACAGTCCCTTGGTCGAACCGGTATAACCCATCATGCGCGCCGTGGCCGGCTTGATCTGCATGAGGCCGATCTCGCCGGCGCTTCCGACCATGCTCGGCCTGTAGTTGCTTTCGATCTTGATGACGGCTTTGGCCAGCGACACCGGCACGCCGTAGCTTGCGGCATAGCGGGCAACGATCGCCGAATATTGGCCCCCGCCGGCCGCGGCGGGTGCCGCCGGTGCGATCTTGCCGGTGTTGATCGAAGCGGTCGTGGTCAGATCGATCGCCTTTCTGCCGCGTCTGGCACGCTTAGCCGTCGATTTCCCCGCCCTGATCGCGGCGGCTTTCTGCACCTTTGCCGGGGCTCTCTTGATCTTTGGCGTTTTGCTGCCCGGTACAGCCTTGCTCGTTAAGGGGGCAGCGGCAAGGCCATTATCCGCCCGAAGGCTTAAAGGGGCGCTGCTTGCCGGATTGAAGGCAAAACTTATCACTCCGGCAGCAACAGCTGCCGCTACAACGGTCAATTTTTGCATGTAGTCCTGTTCTGTTAGAACCGCGCGAAGAACTTCTCGCAGTTGTGCCAATTCAACATCGGATCATCCGGGGGGATAGATGCCCGACGACTTGCGGGAGAGGCATTTGAAGGCGGAATTGGCGGCAATGAAGGCGACGCAATTCACTTTAAATGACAGATTGTAATTTAAGGAACTTATCGCGACCCTTTGGCGGGGGCTGCCTTTACGGAAGCGAGGAGCCTTTCCAGCGTGCGGAGCGTCGAATTGTCCGCTGCACCATCCACCAGCCGCCGCCGGAAATGTCGCTGGAAGGCCGCTACCACGATTTCCGTCCGCTTGTCGTAGACACCCGACATCTCGACGCCATAGCCATAGAGCGCCAGCATCGATTGCAGCGCCTCGACATCGGCGCCTATGTCGCCGGCCTTGAGTGCGGCGCCGGGCTTTATAGGCGCCGCCGGCACGAGGTGGCCGACGCCCGCCACGAACAGCGCCTTCCACGGAAATTTTTCGCCAGGGTCGACCTTGCGGCCCGGGGCCACGTCCGAATGCGCGAGCACCCTTGCCGCGGGGATCGAATAACGGTTCACGATGCCCGCGCACAACTCGACCACGGCATCGATCTGTCGCTTCGGAAAAGCCTTGTAGCCCAGCGAATGCCCGGGGTTGACGATCTCGATGCCGACCGAACAGGAGTTGATGTCGGTACGCCCGAGCCAGGAACTCTTGCCGGCATGCCACGCCCGGTCGCTCTCGCGTACCATTTGGACGATGCGGCCGTCCTCATGAACGAGATAATGCGAGGATACTTCGCTCGCCGGGTCACACAGCCACGCCTCGGCGCCGGCCCCGCTTGCCATGCCGGTATAATGCAGCACGATCATGTCGGGTCGAAGCGTCTCGCGGCGCGGACCGAAATTCGGCGACACCCGGACCTCGGCGCCTGGCTGGTCGGGCAGGAACCCGCTCATACGTGTCTGAGGCCCCGCTCGATCATCTCATAGGCGGCGTTGATCGCCGCGACCCTGGTCGTGGCGATCTTGATGAATTCCTGCGGCAAGCCGCGTGCGATCAGCCTGTCGGGATGATTGTCCGAGATGAGCTTGCGGTAGCGTTTCCTGATCTCCTCGAACGGCTTGCCGCGCTCGATGCCCAGAACGACATAGGGGTCGGCGGCGCCGAGATCGACGTGCCGCGACAGGATCGCTTCGTAATGCGCCTCGTCGATCCGGAAGATCTCGGCGATGCGATGCAGGAACTGACCCTCATGCTCATGAATGAGGCCATCCGCCTTGGCGATATGGAACAGGCCGTCGAGGATATCTTCCAGCATCATGCAGTTGGCATGGCCGGACCCGCAGAGCTGCGCCATGCGCTGGGCATAGATCTCGAAGCCGGCGACGTCCTGCTTGGCGATGTCGTAAAGCCGCGCCACGTTGCGTGTCTCGCTCGGCGGCACTTCGAAGATTTCCTGGAAGGCGCGAACCTCATCCTGCGTGACGATGCCGTCGGCCTTGGCCATCTTGGCCGAGAGCGCGATCATGGCCACGGAGAAGGCCACGCGCCGGCGCAGATCCGGATCGCCCGAAAACACGGTGCGCACGGCTTCCACGACATCCGCGACGCCCGAGGACGCCGACGACGAAACACGAGCGATGAAGTCGCCAAGACGGTCCCAAATCGACATGCCGGCTTCATAGTGCGAACCGGGCGGTTCTATCAAGCCTGGACGATGCCGCAGGCGATCCGCTGCGCGGGATCGAGGGCGAAAAGGGAAGGCCGGCAAGGCCGGCCTTCCTCGATATTGTCTGTCAGGCTCTTACTGCGCAGGCGCGGCAGGAGCCGGATTTGTTGCCGGAGCCGGTTCAGCGGGCTTCGAAGCGTCGGGCGAAGCCGGCTTCATGGGCTGCTCGTTGGCCGGCGGATTGGTGCTTTGCGTGGTGGTATTGTCGGTGCCGGTGCCACTGTCGCTGCAAGCCGCGACCCCCAGCAGGGCGAGCGCCGAAACAGACGCCAGAATGAGCTTCTTCATGATATCTCTCCTTCAACAGACGCTCACATTTCGGTGAGCGGTCGCAAGAGAAATGCATCAGCAGGCCCGCCGGTTTCGTAACGTTGCATTTCCATGTGTAACATCAACTTGCGATTGCTGGCGCCGAAATCCCGAACTAACAGAACATACGCTCGAAGACATGGTGGATAAGCAAAATGCCGGCAGCCGTGGGGACTGGGAAATGGGACTTCTGGATCGACCGCGGTGGCACCTTCACCGACGTCATCGGCCGTGACCCGCAAGGCCGGCTGCATCCCCGAAAACTCCTGTCCGAAAATCCCGAGGCCTATGCGGACGCCGCCATCCAGGGCATCCGCGACCTGTTGGGGTTGAAAACCGGCGCCGCCATTTCCGCAGACGCGATCGGCGACGTCAAAATGGGCACGACCGTTGCCACCAATGCACTGCTCGAGCGCAAGGGCGACCGCGTCCTGCTGCTCATCAGCAAGGGTTTTCGCGACGCATTGCGCATCGCTTACCAGGCGAGGCCGGACATCTTCGCCAAGGAGATCATCCTGCCGGAGCAGCTTTACGAGCGCGTCATCGAGATCGACGAGCGCGTGCGCGCCGACGGCTGCGTCGAGCGCCTGCTCGACATCGCGGCCTGCCGCCCGGCGATCGAGCAGGCCAAGGCCGACGGCATCGACGCGGTCGCCATCGTCTTCATGCATGCCTGGAAATATCCGGATCACGAAAAGGCCGTGGCAAAAGTCTGCCGCAAGATCGGCTTCAGCCAGATATCGGTCTCTCACGAGGTCTCGCCGCTCATCAAGCTGGTCGGCCGCGGCGACACCACCGTGGTCGACGCCTATCTGTCGCCGATCCTGTCGCGCTATGTGCAACGGGTGGCCGGCGAACTTGGCGCCGGACCGCGCCTGATGTTCATGATGTCGTCGGGCGGTCTTACCGCCGCCGACCTGTTCCAGGGCAAGGACGCGTTGCTGTCCGGCCCGGCCGGCGGGGTCGTCGGCATGGTCGAGACGGCGAAGCTCGCCGGCTTCGAAAAGGTCATCGGCTTCGACATGGGCGGCACCTCGACCGACGTCGCACATTATGACGGCGAATACGAACGCGCCTTCGACACCGAGGTCGCCGGCGTGCGCATCCGCGCGCCAATGATGCGCATCCACACCGTCGCCGCCGGAGGCGGCTCGATCCTGCACTATGAAGCGGGCCGCTTCCGCGTCGGTCCGGATTCCGCCGGCGCCAATCCCGGCCCCGCCGCCTATCGGCGCGGCGGTCCGCTTGCCGTCACCGACGCCAACGTCATGCTCGGCAAATTGCAGCCCGATTTCTTCCCGGCGATCTTTGGTGCGGGCCAGGACCAGCCGCTCGATGTCGGCACGGTTGGCGAAAAATTCGCCACACTTGCCGCCGAAATCGGCGACGGCCGGACGCCTGAGGCGGTGGCCGAAGGTTTCGTCACCATCGCCGTCGAGAACATGGCTAACGCCATCAAGAAGATCTCGGTGCAGCGCGGCTACGACGTCACCGAGTATCTCCTCAACTGCTTCGGCGGCGCCGGCGGTCAGCATGCTTGCCTGGTTGCCGATGCGCTCGGCATGGAAGCCGTGCTCATCCACCCCTTTTCGGGGCTGCTTTCCGCTTATGGCATCGGCCTCTCGTCGGTCTTCGCCTCGCGCCAGCAGGCGCTGCTGGAGCCGCTCGCGGACGCATCCAGGCCGGCGATCGAAAATCTCATAGCCGCCCTGCGCGGAGTTGTGGTCGCCGAACTTGTGTCTCAGGGCATCGCCGAGAGCGGGATTACCGCCAGGCCAATCCTCCAGATCCGCTACGATGGCACCGACACGACTCTGCCGGTGAATTTCGAGCACGGCTCGATCCTGCGGGCGAAGGACGATTTCGAGGCCGCGCACAAGTCGCAGTTCGGGTTCGTCTATGAAAACAAGCCGATGATTATCGAGGCTGTAGGGGTGGAGGGCAGCGATGCCGGCGGCGCGGGCCGCGCGGAAACCGAAGCGGAGTTGCAGGATCTTGCCGTTGTTCCTTCCGAGAAGCGGAAAATATTCGCCGAAGGCGAATGGCGCGAGGCCGGCGTCTTCCGTCGCGAAGCCCTTGGGCAGGGCAACAAAGTTGCCGGCCCAGCCCTGATCATCGAACCCAACCAGACCGTTGTTGTCGAACCGGGCTGGCAGGCCGAGATCACCGCAAAGGACCATATTCTCCTGCGCCGAACGAGCAAGAAACGACGGCAGGCCGCACTCGGAACCGAGGCCGATCCGGTGATGCTTGAGGTCTTCAACAACCTCTTCATGTCGATCGCCGAGCAGATGGGCGTGACGCTGCAGAACACCGCCTATTCGGTCAACATCAAGGAACGGCTCGATTTTTCCTGCGCCGTGTTCGACCGCCATGGCGCACTGGTCGCCAATGCGCCGCACATGCCGGTGCATCTGGGCTCAATGGACCGCTCGGTCGAAACCGTCATCCGCCTGAATTCGGCCGACATCCATCCCGGCGACGTCTTCGCCCTCAACGCGCCCTATAATGGCGGAACGCATTTGCCCGACATCACCGTGGTGACGCCTGTCTTCGACGATGCGCGCAAGGAGATCCTGTTCTGGGCTGCCTCGCGCGGCCATCACGCCGATGTCGGCGGCACCGCGCCCGGCTCGATGACGCCGCTTGCGACAACGGTCGATGAGGAAGGCGTGCTGTTCGACAATTTCCGCATCGTCGACCGCGGCCGCTTCCGCGAGACGGAGCTGGAGACGCTGCTGACCGACCACCCCTACCCCGCGCGCAATCCGGCCCAGAACACCGCCGACCTGAAGGCACAGATCGCCGCCAACGAAAAAGGCGTGGCGGAGCTGCGCAAGATGGTCGCGCATTTCGGGCTCGAGGTCGTCGAGGCCTATATGGGCCATGTCCAGGACAATGCCGCCGAGAGCGTGCGCCGCGTGATCGAGCGGCTCCCCGACAGCGCGGCATACGAATACCCCACCGACACCGGCCAGGTGATCAGGGTGAAGATCACCGTCGACCGGCAAAAACGCGAGGCGACCGTCGATTTCACCGGCACGTCGCCGGTGATGAAGAACAACTTCAACGCGCCGGAGCCCGTCGCCCGCGCCGCCGTGCTCTACGCCTTCCGCGTTATGGTCGAGGACATGATCCCGATGAATGCCGGGTGCCTGAGGCCGATCAACATCGTCATCCCCGAAGGCTCGATGCTGAAGCCCGCCTACCCGGCCGCCGTCGTCGCCGGCAATGTCGAGACCTCGCAGCACGTCACCAATGCGCTGTTCGGCGCGATGGGTGCGATTGCCAACGCGCAAGGCACGATGAACAACCTCACCTTCGGCAACAAGAAATACCAGTATTACGAGACGATCTGCTCCGGCTCGCCGGCCGGCCGGATGAATTCGGGATGCGGCTTTGCCGGCACGTCCGGTGTCCATACCCACATGACCAATTCGCGCCTCACCGACCCGGAAGTGCTGGAACTGCGCTTCCCCGTCGTATTGGAGGACTTCCACATTCGCGAGGGCTCCGGCGGCAAGGGCAAGTGGAACGCCGGCGACGGCACCAGGCGCACCATCCGCTTCCTCGAAAAGATGGAATGCGCGATCCTGTCCTCGCACCGCAACCGGCCGCCCCAGGGCCTCGACGGCGGCGGCGATGGCGAGGCGGGCTCGACCAAGGTCAGGCGCAATGACGGATCGGTCGACGTCTTGAAGGCCTGCGACCAAACCACGCTCGATGCCGGCGAGACCGTCATCGTCACCACGCCGACGCCGGGAGCCTTCGGAAAAGCGTGAAATCAACGTCAGCTTGCCGTCAACAGGCTGTCACCTGCCTGTCATGCCGCTGCGCTACCCGCTTGCGCCAACGCAAACGGGGAATCACCTTTCCATGTCGGACGTATCCGGAGAACTCGTTTATCGTCGAGGCAAGGAAGTCGGAAAGGCGGTCTACCAGAACCGGGCATTGTCGAAGGACGGCATTTCCGAGCGGTTGTTCGCCTTTCTGTTCTCCGGCCTCGTCTATCCGCAGATCTGGGAAGACCCGGATGTCGACATGGAGGCCATGCAGCTCGGCGCGGGCCACCGCATCGTCACAATCGCCTCGGGCGGCTGCAACATCCTGGCCTACCTGACCCGCTCGCCGGCCAGGATCGATGCCGTCGATCTCAATGCCGCGCACATCGCGCTGAACCGCATGAAGCTGGAAGCGGTGCGCCACCTGCCGTCACAGGGCGATCTCTTCCGCTTCTTCGGCGCCGCCGGCACCAGCCACAATTCGGATGCCTATGATCGCTTCATCGCGCCGCATCTCGATGCGGTCAGTCGTCACTATTGGGAGCGCCGCAGCTGGCGCGGTCGTCGCCGCATCTCGGTCTTCGACCGCAACTTCTACCAGACCGGCCTGCTCGGCCTCTTCATCGCCATGGGCCATCGCGTCGGCAAGCTGTTCGGTGTCGACCCGGCCGGCATCATGAAGGCCGAGAACATCGGCGAGCAGCGCCGTTTCTTCAACGAGGAGCTGGCGCCTGTTTTCGACAAGAAGCTGTTGCGCTGGGCGACGTCGCGGAAAGCCTCGCTATTCGGCCTCGGCATCCCGCCGGCGCAATACGACTCGCTGATTACGTCTGGCGACGGCTCGATGGCGAGCGTGCTCAAGGCGCGCCTTGAAAAGCTCGCCTGCGACTTTCCGCTCAAGAACAATTACTTCGCCTGGCAGGCCTTTGCCCGTCGCTATCCGCAACCTGGCGAGGCAGCGCTGCCCGCCTATCTGGAACAGAGCAACTACAAGACGATCCGCGCCAACATCGATCGCGTCGCCATCCACCACGCCAACCTGATCAAGTTCCTGGCTGCCAAGGATGCGGGCAGCGTCGACCGCTTCGTGCTGCTCGACGCGCAGGACTGGATGACCGACGACCTGCTCAACGCACTGTGGACCGAGATCACCCGCACGGCCTCGGCTGGCGCGCGCGTCATCTTCCGCACCGCTGCCGAACCGAGCCTCCTGCCCGGCCGTGTCTCCAGTTCGCTGCTCGACCAGTGGGCCTACGAGAGCGATGCCTCACGCGAATTCTCCGCAAAAGACCGCTCGGCCATCTATGGCGGCTTCCACCTCTACGTGAAGCGCGCCGCATGAGCACGACGGAACTGCCGGCCAGCCATGCCGAACTGATGGACGGCGTCTACCGCTGGCAGCGCCACATCTACGACCTGACCCGCAAATACTACCTGCTCGGCCGCGACCGGCTGATCGACGGGCTGGACGTGCCGCAAGGCGGCACCGTGCTGGAGCTCGGCTGCGGCACCGGCCGCAACATCGTTCTCGCCGCCCGCCGCTACCCGGACGCCCGCTTCTTCGGTTTGGATATCTCGACCGAGATGCTGGAGACGGCGAACGCGACCGTCGCTCGCGAAGGTCTCACGGACAAAGTCAACCTCGCACACGGCGACGCCACCGATTTCGACGCCAAGGCTCTCTTCGGCATCGAGCATTTCGACCGGGTCTTCGTCTCCTATTCGCTGTCGATGATCCCCGGCTGGGAGAAGACCGTATCGGCTGCCCTGGCCGCGCTCGCGCCCGGCGGCTCGCTGCATGTCGTCGATTTCGGCCAGCAGGAAGGCCTGCCACGCTGGTTCAGGGCGTTGCTGCGCGGCTGGCTGCGGAAATTCCATGTCACGCCGCGCGCCTCGCTGCGCGACGTGCTTGAATCGGAATCCGAGCGCACCGGCGCAACCTTCCGTTTCAGAACGCTTTATCGCGGCTATGCCTGGCTGGCGGTGATCAAGATCGCCCACTGAATTTCGCAATTTGAGGCGCCTGTGGCTGTATCGAACGCAATTAACTGAACAATTGCACCCATGACCCAAGGAGTGGTACACTGACCCTGCTTGGAAACATGTGATGATCGTTGGATTTAGAGATGGATGGCTGCGAGCCTTCTTCGTGGATGATACCCACTCCGGCAACATTCCGTCCGATCTCGAAAGCCGCTTGTTTCGCAAGCTCCAGATGATCGACGACGCTGCTACCGACCAGGATTTGCGAGTGCCGCCCAGCAACCACTTCGAAAAGCTGCGCGGCAATCTCGAAGGCTTTCATTCCATACGGGTCAACAAGCAATGGCGGTTGGTTTTCCGCTGGGATGGCGGCCGGGGTGAGGCGTCGGACATCTACTTGGACGACCACAGCTATAAGTGAGGTGAGACATGTTGATGACCGCACGCAAGCCCGCAACGGTTGGGGAAATCCTCACGGAAGAATTCATGCAGCCGCTCGGTCTGACGCAGGCCGCTTTGGCCGAGGCGATGGGAGTCCCGCGCAAGCATGTGAACGAATTGTGCAACGATCGCCGCAGCATTACCGCAGCGACCGCTCTCATTTTGGCGCGGGTGTTCGGCAACAGCCCGGATTTCTGGCTGAACGTCCAGCGCCGCAGCGATCTTTGGCAAGTCATGAACTCGCCTGACGAGCGGGCGCGCGTGGATCGCGCCAAACCTTTGCCGACCGCCGCATAGAGGCCGGCGATTGACCGCCACGCCTCTAATGGAGCGCTTTTGCGAGCGCCCCAACCATCGCTTGTGGACGATAACCGAACTTGCCCGGCGTCAATCCAAGCCGCACCACCACCAACTGCTCCGACGGAATGATCGCCACCGTCTGGCCGTCATGGCCCTCCATCCAATAGGTGTCCTTGGGCAGGCCTGCAGCGACGCCTGCGCCGGGATTTTCCTCATCGCCCGGGCCTTCGATCCAGACCTGGCCTTTGCCGTACACCTTTGAAGCCGGCGCGGGCTCCCGCATCCAATCGACGAAACCGGGGGGCAGGATCTGGTTGCCATTCCAGGTCCCGCCCTGCAGCAGGAACTGGCCGAACCGCGCCCAGTCATGCGCCGTCGCGTAAAGATAGGACGAGCCCACGAAAGTCCCCTGCTCGTCGGTCTCGAGCACCGCGCTGTGCATACCGAGCGGCTCGAATAGCGCCGTGCGCGGCCAGGCCAGCGCCTTGGCCTTGTCGCCGATCGCGTCCTGCCACAGGCGCGACAGCATCACCGCGGTGCCGCTCGAATAGGAAAACGCCTTGCCGACCTCGCCGCTCAGCGGCTTGGCCTCGGCGAAGCCTGCCATGTCCGGCTCGAGATAGAGCATGCGCGTCACGTCGGCGACGTCGCCATAATCCTCGTTGAATTCGAGCCCGCTCGACATCGCCATCATGTCGGCAAGGCTGATGGCGGAGCGCCCATCGGCCTTCCACGGCGCGAACAGGCCCTTGTTGTCCATGGCCATCTTGCCGTCCTTGACCAGCGTGCCGACGATCGCGGCATTCACCGTCTTGGTCATCGACCAGCCGAGCAGCGGCGTCTTGGTCGAAAAGCCCTCGCCATAACGCTCGGCGACGACGCGCCCGTTTTTCACCACAACGATCGCTCGCATACCCGTACCTGCCATGGCGGCATCGTCGACGATCTTCGCCACGTCCGGGTTCTGGGAAGCGTCCACGCGCTCGCCATCGGGCCAAAGCGCGTCCGGCTGCGCCGGCGTGGAGGCCGCGGCGCGCAGCGACGTCTGCCTTGCCTTGCCGGTGTCACCATCGGGAAGCGACGCGCAGCCGACGCCGTCGCGCTCGACCGCGACGCTCTTGCCCAGAACCCAGAACAGGCCGGCCGAAACCAGCCCCCTCTCCTTGTCGACGGAGACCTTCATCAGCTTGAGCAGCGGATGGCCCGGCGCCTGCACGTCGACAGCCAGCACCTGCTTGGCGTCGCGGCCGGCGATGAACACGTTCGAGCACACGATCTTGGCCGAATAGCCGGAACCGACACGGATGAGTTCCGGCGGGGCGAAATAAAGCCAGGCAACAAGCGCGACCACGGCCAGGATCACAAGGCCAAGCAGCCATTTGATGAACTTCACGACAGCCCGCATCATTCCGCCCTTTGGAGTCTTCGGCTCGATTTATGTCATCGATTTGCCGCCATTGCTTCCGCAAAATCATCGGTGTTGTCGAGCGCCGTCAATGGATTATCAACCATGTTCGGCGATCAACGGAGGAGCCGGATAGTCTCGTGGGGCGACAATCCGGAAGGGGCTTGCGCAAGCGACCACCACCAGTGAAGGACCCATCAGCGGCCGGCTGAACCCGGCTTGGGAAATGCCATGCGCCGTCTTGCGGCCATCCTGATGCTTACGCTGCTGGGCGCTTGCTCCACGGTGGACGATCTTTCGCCATTGTCGCCGTCTACGCAGACGGTGGCCGTGCGCGCGCCTAAATTCGAGGACTCAAAGCCGCATGAATGGGACAGCGGCGCGCCGTGGAATTACGCCATCCACGGCACGGATGTCTCCAAATACCAGACCTCGGTCGACTGGCCGACGGCCAGGGCCAGCGGCATCTCCTTCGCCTTCATCAAGGCGACCGAAGGCGGCGACCGCTTCGACGAATATTTCAACGAGCACTGGTCGCGCACCAGGGCCGCCGGAGTTCCGCGCGCGGCCTATCATTTCTTCTATTTCTGCACGCCGGCCGAAACCCAGGCGCGCTGGTTCATCGCCAATGTCCCAAGGGACCCGTCGGCGATGCCGCCGGTGCTCGACATGGAGTGGAACCCGAAATCGCCGACCTGCAGGCTGCGCCCCGATCCGGCCACTGTGCGCAGCGAAATGACCGTCTTCCTGCAAATGGTCGAGCGCCATTACGGCAAGAAGCCGATCATCTACACCTCGCTCGACTTCTTCGACGACAACCAGTTGGCGACCTTCCGCGGCTATCCCTACTGGCTGCGCTCGGTCGCAGGCCATCCGCGCGAGAAATACGGCAGCCACCCCTTCACCTTCTGGCAGTACACCGGAACCGGCATCGTGCCCGGCATGACCGGCAAATCCGACATCAACGTCTTCAACGGCTCGGAAGCCGCCTGGAAGAAGTGGCTGCGGCAGAACACCCGTTGACATCGGCCGCCCCGCCTGCTTTTCGACACGGCGGGCGGCGAAACATGCAACCGCTGGTAATCCGGGGCGGCGCACTCACGCGAGTGCCTGGCGCGGCTCCTGGGCTTTGAAATCCTCGCATGCGCCTGTCCGATCCCGTCCGGGGTCACGATGGGGCCATGCGCGGTCTCGAGAGGAAAGCGATGCGATTGCGCGTTGAAATCCTGGCGGCGCTCTTTGTCGGCGCGCTTGCACTGCCTGCGGCGGCGCAGGAATGCGGCGGCGATTTCGAGACCTGGAAGCAGGGCGTGGCGGCCGAAGCCAAGGCCGCCGGCGTCGGCGCCGTCGGCCTCGCCGCGCTGGAGGACGCCACCATCGACGAGCGGGCGCTGGCGCGCGACCGCGCCCAGGGTGTCTTCACCCAGACTTTCACCGAATTCTCCAACCGCATGATTTCGGCCTACCGCCTGAAGCAGGGCGCGGCCAATCTGAAGAAATATGCCGAGGTCTTCGACCGCGCCGACAAGGAGTTCGGCGTCCAGCCGGCCATCATCGCCGCCTTCTGGGGGCTGGAGACCGACTTCGGCGCCGTACAGGGCGACTTCCATACGCTGAATGCGCTGGTGACGCTCTCACATGACTGCCGCCGCCCGCAGCTTTTCCGGCAGCAATTGGTGCCGCTGCTGATGCTTATCGACCGCGGCGTGCTGCCGGCTGACGTCAAGGGCGCCTGGGCCGGCGAGATCGGCCAGACGCAGATCCTGCCGACCGACTATCTGGCCGAGGGCGTCGATGGCGATGGCGACGGCAAGGTCGATCTCAGGGGCAGCGTGCCGGACGTCATCATGACAACCGCCAACAAGGTCATGTCGCGCGGCTGGAAGCGCGACCAGCCCTGGATCCAGGAAGTGCGCGTCCCCGACGACATGCCCTGGGATCAGACTGGCCGCACCAACAAGCTGCCGCTGTCGCAATGGGCGCAATGGGGCGTGACCAACCCGAACGGCACGCCGCTCGTCGACAACGGACTGAAAGCCGGCCTGGCGCTGCCGATGGGCCGCAAGGGGCCTGCCTTCCTGGCCTACGACAATTTCGACGTCTACCTGGAATGGAACCAGTCCTTCACATACGCGCTGACCGCGGCCGTGCTTGCCACGCGCCTTGCCGGCGCACCGCAATTCGACCCGCGTATGCCCGAGCAAGGTCTGAGCGGCGACCAGATGAAGGCGCTGCAGACCAAGCTCGAGGCCAAGGGATATGACGTGGGCACCGTCGACGGCATCCTGGGCACCAACACGCGCGAAGCTGTCCGCAAGGAGCAGACGCGGCTCGGGTTGCCGGTCGATGGTTGGCCGACGCCGGAATTGCTGGCGAAATTGTGAGAATAGTGAATAGTAGGAAAATCTCACTACTCACTACTCACTACTCACTACTCACTACTCACTACTACTCACTACTCACTATTCCCCATTCACTAATCCGCCATCGTCTCCAAACTCGCAAAGCCCTGCGGCGCGTCGCCTTCGTCGAACGGCGTCGTCACCTCGACGAAAGTGTCGGGATAGAACCCATTGAAACGCGTCCTGAGCGACAGCGAGTAAGCGCCGATATGGCCGATCTCGATCCAGTCGCCGGTGTCGACCGTTTCCGGCAGCCAGAATGGCCGCGACAGAATGTCGACGGAATCGCAGGTCGCGCCGCAGACCTTGAACGGCACGATGTTTTTTTCCGCGCCGTTGCGCGTGCGGATCGCCGGATCGGGGATGAAGCGCGCCGGCAGGGTGATCTTGCCGGTCCATGAATCCGACAGCGAGGCCCAGATGCCATCATTGATGTAGAGGCGCTTGCCCTTGCGCAACAGGACGCGAACAATCAGGGAAAGACAGCGCGCCACGATCACGCGGCCGGGCTCGGCCACCAAGGGCATCTGGTCGAACTGATACTCTTTCAGGTCGCCGGCAAGCCGCGACATCAGTTGGCCGAGCGACGGCATCTCGACCTGCTTGCGATTGGGATCGTGGCCGTATTCGGCGGGGAAGCCGCCGCCCACATCGAGCCCGGCAATGTCGAAGGTCAAGCGGTTGCGCACCCAGTCGGCCGAGGCGAGCGCCCGCTCATAGGTATCGGGATCCTCGATCTGGCTGCCGACATGGAAGCAGAGCCCCACCTTGTAACCGGTGCGGTTCAGCCGCTCGGCAAGCTCGACCGCGTTGGCCGGCCCGGCGCCGAATTTCTTCGACAATTCGTAAGCCGCATGGCCCTTGGTCTGGATGCGCACGAAGACGGTGATGGCTCCCGGGTCGATATCGAGCGCCCGCACAACGCGCGTAAGCTTGGTGATCTCGTCTTCATGGTCGAGCGAGATCACCCGGATGCCGTATTTCTCCAGCGCCAGCTTGATGTCCGACTGCGCCTTGACCGGATGCATGTAGAGCATCTCGGCATCCGCCGAGACCGCGCGCACGGCGGCGAACTCGCCCGGCGAAGCGACGTCGAAAGTGCTGACGCCGGCCTCGACCAATGTCTTCAGCACGATCTGCTCGCCATTGGTCTTCACCGCATAGGCGGTCTTGCCGGGGAACATCCCCATGAACTGCAAGGCGTCCGCCTTCAGCACCTGCGGGCGGAAACAGTAGACCGGGTCGTCCGGACGAAGCGCCAGTGCCGCCTCACGGGCATTTTCGAATCGCTGCATGGACGAATCCTCAGGTCTGGAGCGCGCACAATTAATCCTAGCTAGCTGCCAAAGAAAACAGTTCTGTGTCTCGCCATCGCGCGCGGCCGGCCGCACATTTTTGCCGACGCTAAACCACCGGTCAGGTTTCGGGTGGCCCTTGCCGCCGAACCCGATATCGGTTGTTGAGATGACGGGCTGAACTTGCGACCGGCCCGGGGAGGAACAGGACATGTCGATTACGGCCGGCGCCGCGCCGACGCGCGGACCGATGGCGCTCAAGGATTGGGCGCAGCTTCTCCTGCTCGGCGCGATCTGGGGCGGCTCGTTCTTCTTTGCCCGCATCGCAGTGTCGGAAATCCACCCACTGGCGCTGGTGCTGTTCCGCGTCGCCATCGCCGCGGCAGCGCTTCAGCTCTATCTGGCGGTCCGTGGCCCTTCGTTCCGGCTCGCCTTCCCGCATGCCGGCCTGTTCTTCCTGCTGGCGCTCACCAACAATGTCGTGCCGTTCTCGCTGATTTTCGCCGGCCAGACGCAGCTCGGCGCCGGCATCGCCTCGGTGCTCAATGCGACGACGCCGTTCTGGACGCTGATCCTGGCCAATGCGCTCACCACCGACGAGAAGCTGTCCTGGAACAAGCTGGCCCGCATCGCGCTCGGTGTCGCCGGCACCGCGGTGATGATCGGACCTGGCCTGCTTGCCGGGCTTGGCGGACCGGTCTGGGCCAAGTTCGCATTGATCGGCGCGTCGCTCTCCTACGCCGTCGCCCTGATGATCGCGCGCCGCTTCAAGGGCGTGCCTTCGCCGGTCATCGCCACCGGGCAACTGACCGCATCGACCATCATCATGATCCCCATCGTGCTGATTGCCTATGGTCCGGCGGGATTGTTCTCGGCCTCGCCACCCGTCTGGGCCGCGGTGCTGGGCCTGGCGCTGCTGTCCACCGCCTTTGCCTACATCCTCTATTTCAACCTCGTCGCCTCGGCCGGCGCCACCAATGCCTCGCTGGTGACGTTGATCGTGCCGGTCAGCGCGGTGCTGCTCGGCTTCCTCTTCCTCGGCGAGCGGCTGGCGCTGTTCGAGGTCGGTGGCATGACGCTGATCGGACTCGGCCTCATCACCATCGATGGGCGATTGTTCGGCAAATGGTAGCGGTGTCATGCCACACCGCCGCCACAATTTATTCACAGGCCCGGAGCCGGCTTTTGCCGAAGAGTTTCAACGGCTAATGGCAAATCCCCGGTCGCAAATTCCACAATCATGTCGCATTGCAGCACGTTTTCCGCTTGCCTGTGGCACAAATGACCCTAGACTCCTGCCATAGCTCTGAAGAGGAGGCTATGACATGGGACTAACGAGGCCGATCAACGCTTTGATGATTTGTGCCGCATTCGCATTCATCGGTGCCCTTATCATAGGCGTTCTTCCCTGACCCGCCAAAGCCGGGAAGACCAGCACCGAGAATAGTCCAAACAGTTCGAAAAGGCCGGGTTCTACCCGGCCTTTTCCGTTTCCGCCGGGCTCAAGCCGCGGCCGAACCGGCCGCCTCCGCCTCATGCGAGCGGATGCCGATCATGTGGCAGACGGCAAAGACGAGATCGGCGCGGTTCATCGTGTAGAAATGGAAGTCGCCGACGCCACGCTCGACAAGGTCGAGCACCTGTTCGGCCGCCACGGCCGAAGCCACGAGGGCATGCGTCTGCGGGTCGTTCTCCAGCCCTTCGAAGCGCTCGGCCAGCCAAGCCGGCACCAGCGCCCCGCAGCGCGACGAGAAATTGGCGACCTGGGTGAAATTGTGCACCGGCAGGATGCCCGGCACGATCGGGATGTAGATGCCGGCGCGGCGCGCCCGCTCGACATAACGCTCGTAAAGATCGTTATCGAAGAAGAACTGGGTGATCGCCCGCGTCGCGCCATTGTCGGCCTTGCGCTTCAGCATGTCGATGTCGGTGGCGAAGTCCGGGCTTTCCGGATGCTTCTCCGGATAGGCCGAGACAGAGATGTCGAAATCGCCGACGCTCTTCAGCGCACCGACCAGTTCGGCGCCATTGGCGTAGCCGTCGGCGTGCGGACGGTAGCTCGTCCCCACACCGGCCGCCGGATCACCACGCAGCGCCACGAAGCGTTTGACGCCCATGTCGGCGAACTCGCGGATGACCGTGTCGACCTGATCGCGGGCGGCATCGACGCAGGTCATATGCGCCGCGGGCGTCAGCGATGTCTCGTTGAGGATGCGCTTGACCGTGCGCGCCGTGCGTGAGCGGGTCGAGCCGCCGGCGCCATAGGTCACCGAGACGAATTTCGGCTTGAGCGGCTCCAACCTTGTGACCGTGTCCCAGAGCCTCGCTTCCATCTCGTCGGTTTTCGGCGGGAAGAATTCGAACGAAACCCGGACCTTGTCGCCGATGTCGGGACGGCGGGAAAAGCGGAACTGGTTCATCAGGCTGTTTCCCTCACTGGCAAGGAATCGTTGGATGGATCGGCGATCAGCAGCCGGCGGTCGCGGCCGAGCCAGAGCTTGACGGTGAGCCTTGCCTCGTTGCCGCCACGCGGCTCGAATTCCTGGCTGTCCTCGAGGTCGAGGCCGGCCTCCCCGAACCATTCCGAAATCTGCCGGTCGGAAAAGCCGAGCCGCATGTGAGCGTGCTGGTCGCGCAGGAATTCAAGCGCGTGTGGCGCGAAGTCGACGACGATCAGTCGGCCCGATGGCCGCAGCAGCCTCGCCGCTTCGGCGATCGCGCGGGCCGGATCGTCGAGATAGTGCAGCACCTGGTGGATGGTGACGAGGTCGAAGGCGTTGCGCTCGACCGGCGGCGAGAAGATATCGCCCTGGCGCACCTGTGCATTGGCGATGCCGGCCTTGTCGAGATTGGCGCGCGCCACAGTCAGCATCTCGCGCGACATGTCGATGCCGACGCCGCGCCGGTAGAGCGGCGCGAAGATTTCGAGCAGCCGGCCGGTGCCGGTGCCGAGATCGAGCATCGACTGGAACGGTCGCTTGCCGACAAGCTTGATGAGCGCCGCTTCCACCGCCCGATCCGGCACATGCAGCGAGCGGATGTGATCCCAGCTCGCGGCATTCTCGGAGAAATATTCGGCAGCCCGGTCCTGCCTTTTGCGCTTCACCGCCGCCAAACGCTCGAGATCGCGCACCACCTGCGGATCGGCCTCTCTTATGGCCGAGACCAGACGCTGTACGAAATCGCGCGAATTATCCGTATCGGTCAGCCTGAAGAAGGCCCAGGACCCTTCCTGGTAGCGGCCGATCAGCCCGGCATCGAGCAGCAGCTTCAGATGACGCGAGACCCGCGGCTGCGACTGTCCAAGGATCTCCGTGAGGTCGGAGACGGTAAGATCGCCGCGCGAAAGCAGCACCAGGATGCGCAGCCGGCTGGATTCGGCCGCCGCCTTCAATGTATCTACCATTGTGTCGAGCGAGACATGCATGAGCGGCTTCTCGTTGAAAGATATAAAGATATGTTTATGTCGATTTTGAAACCCTGGCAAGCGCTATGTCGCTTCCGGACAAGAAAATGGCGCAGCCGCGATTCGCGCCGGGCAAGCGGTTCTTCCGCGGGATGAACAGGATGTTTGAGACGCGCCAAGGCGAAACGCTTCTTGGAGCCGACCCGGCGGAGCTGCGGCCGGACGGTCATGTCGTCTTCATCGGCCGCATTGTCTCGCCCTGGGCGGTCCGCGAGGAGTGCCCGAAGAACATGCGCGCCGCCCGCGAAACCAGGCGGCCCGCGACAATCCTGATCGACGAGCCCTATCGCCCGGGGCTGCAAAACCTGGAACGCGCCAGCCACATCGTCATCCTGTCCTGGCTCCATCACGCGCCGCGGAATCTGATTGTGCAAAAACCGCGCCATGCGGCTGAACCGAAAGGCGTTTTCTCGCTGCGTTCCCCTGCCCGGCCGAACCCTGTCGGCCTGCATGTGGCGAAGCTCGTCGCTTTCGACATCGAGGCCGGCCGGATCGAGATCGACGCCATCGATGTGCTCGACGGCACGCCGGTCATCGACATCAAGCCCTACTACGCCTCGACCGACGCGTTCCCCGAGGCGACCATCGCCGGGCGCGACGAGAAATGAGCGCCCCCACCGGCCGCCGCCGCGCGATTGCCAAGGCGCTGACCGCACTGTTGCCGCTCGCCTCTTACGCCGACATGGAAAAGATCCGCGCCGACGCCGGTTCGGTGCATATGAAGAGCTTGCCGCCGACGATCGCGGTGTGGCTGGCCGCCATCGCCCATATCCGCCATGTCCACACCGATTACGAAAAGCTTCTGGCCGAAGGCTATGACCGGGATTCGGCGCGCTTCTTCGTCATCGAGCAGACCAATATGGTGCTGACCCGCTGGCGGGCAACGCGCCTGCTCGAGGAAGACGACGAGGACGAGTGAGGTCGGCGCGGACGTCTGATCGTGCTCTATCCCTGACCCGCCACCAAAAAAATCCGGCGGCGCCTCTGGAAAAACGGCCGAAGCGCCGTACATGCAGCAAGCGGAGCATCCTCCGCTTATATCCGGAATACATCGTCCCACCGCAATTCCAGGAAAAGCGCACAGCGGTTTTCCACCCGGAATTGCGCAAAACAACGACTTGGAGCGGCTCGCGATCCTGAGAGGCGCTGCACCGCTCTAAGGGCAAGGATCACAGATCATGACTGATAAGGTTTGGTTCATCACCGGATCGTCGAAGGGCTTTGGCCGCGTCTGGGCCGAGGCCGCGCTCGCCCGTGGCGACCACGTCGCCGCCACCGCCCGCGATGCCGGCACGCTTGCCGGTCTCGTCGAGGAATATGGCGACAAGATCGCTGCCATGCAGCTCGACGTCACCGACAAACAAGCGGTCGACGCCGCGATTTCCGAAGCGCACAAGCGTTTCGGCCGGCTCGACGTCGTCATCAACAATGCAGGCTACGGCCATTTCGGCGCCATCGAGGAAGTCACCGAGCAGGAAGCGCGCGACCAGATCGAGACCAACGTCTTCGGCGCGCTTTGGGTGACGCAAGCCGCGCTGCCCATCATGCGGGCGCAGCGTTCCGGCCACATCATCCAGATATCCTCGATCGGCGGCGTCAACGCCTTTGCCTCGCTCGGCCTTTATCACGCCTCAAAATGGGCGCTGGAAGCCTTCAGCCAGTCGCTCAGCCTCGAGGTCGCCGGCTTCGGCATCCACGTCACCCTTGTCGAGCCGGGCGGCTTCTCCACGGACTGGGCCGGGCCGTCGGCCAGGGTCTCCAAGCCGTTGGACGCCTATGAGCCGGTCCGCGCAGCGATGGCCGAGCGCCGCGGCCGTTCCGTCGCTGGCGATCCGCAAGCGACCGGCGCGGCGATGCTGGCGATCGTCGATGCCGCCGAGCCGCCGCTCAGGGTCTTCTTCGGCGATGGCGGCCTGCCGATGATCAGGCAGGAATATGCCAACCGCATCGCCACCTGGGAAAAGTGGGACAATGTCTCGGTGATGGCGCAGGGCACCAACAAGAACCGGAAACCCTAATCAAAACGCCGGCCACGCTGCTTCAGCGGCGTGGCCTCAAGCCGGGTAAATCCACTGCTCCGGCACCCGTACCGAGATCTCCTCGCCGGCCCTGATGACGCCCGGCTTCTCGACCCAGGCGACAAGGCCGCGCAGCCGTTTCGCCTCCTTGGGAAAGAGCAGCGCGGTGGCATTGTGATCCGCGGCGCCGACATGCTCGGCGATCGACTGTCCGGCAACGCGGCAGGGCTTGTTCTGCCCGTCGACCTTGAGCGTCACCCCGCCCTTGAAGAACAGCAACGAGCCGGCCGGCAGCATCGAAAGCTGCGGCACGCCTTCGACCAGGAGGTTGGCGCCGATCCACTCCGGCTTGATCTCATCGAGCCCCATGCGCTGGGCGACGATGGCAAGCTCGTCCGCCGCGACGAGCGACAATTGCCGCTCGTTGCGCATCTCGGTGCCGCGCGGGTACCAGGGCTCGCGTCCGCCGGAACGCCGCGTCGTTCCGCCATGGAAGTCGCCCGCGATACCGTCGAAGCCGAGCCGCAACTCCTCGACCGCCCTCGTTTCGAAATGATCGTGCGGAGCGGCATAGAGCGCCGCTGCCTCTGCCGTCAGCTTGCGGCCCGGCACGATGTCGACCGCCGGTTCCGCTACGGGAAAAAGTTCCAGGTTCGTTTCCTGCATGCCGCTGGTCTAATGATGCCGAAGAATGCGGTCCAGTCGAAAGCGCTGATGATCCGATCACGCCGCTTGATGGTGATCACGATTTTCTTACCGCAAATCCCTTTCGCCAGTCGCCGCAAGCCGCGATGCTGCCGCGACGGCTGCATGGACGGTCACGCGCGCAATCGGGAAGGTTCGATCATGCAGGTTGGACAAGCTGTCGCCGCACTCTGGCTGTTCTGGCTGGTTTCCTGGCTTCTTGCCGCCTCCTGGGCCGACCCCGCGCAAAAGCGCGCGGATCTCAAGTCGGAGGCACGCTACCGGGTCCTTTGGCTGGCCGGTACCGTCCTGCTGTTCGTGCCGGCGCACGGCTATGTCGGCCGGCTTCGGCTCTGGACGCCGACGCTCGCCGGAGCCTGGATCTGCGTTGCCCTGATCGCCATCGGCATCGCCTTCGCCTGGTGGGCACGGCTGCATCTCGGCCCGCTGTGGTCGGCCAACGTCACCGCCAAGGCCGATCATCGCGTCGTCGATACCGGCCCCTATGGCCTGGTCCGCCATCCGATCTATACCGGACTGCTGCTGTCCGTCCTCGCCACCATGGCGGTCAAGGGCACGGTCTGGGGCATTGCCGGCGCCGCCCTGTTGCTCGTCGGCGTCGTCGTCAAGGCGAGGCTGGAAGAGAGCTTCCTGCGCGGCGAGCTCGGCCCGGCCTATGACGATTACGCCAGGCGCGTGCCGATGCTGGTGCCTTTCGCACCCGCCTGATCGCCGGTTACAGCATTCTCAACAGCGCGCCGCCGATCGAATAGCCGGCGCCGAAGGCGCAGATCAGTCCGAAATCGCCGGCCTTCATGTCGGCATGGTTCTCCGACAGCGCCACGATGGCGCCGGCGCCGGCGGTGTTGCCAAGCCGCTCAAGCACCATCGGCGCGCGGTCATGGTCGACGTCGTGGCCGAAGGACAATTTCAGGATCATCGCATTCATGCGCGCATTGGCCTGGTGCAGCCAGAAGCGCCGGATGCCTTCCGGCGTCAGCCCGTGCTCGGCCAGGAATTCGACGATGAATTTCTGGCCGGCGACGGTGACTTCCTTGAACACCTTGTTGCCGACCTGCTTGATGAGGTTGCCTTCCAGGTTGATCATGTAGGGATCGTCCTGGGCCGTGCGCGTGTGGTAGCCGAGATTGGTGCGGATGTTGTTCGACATCTGCGTCCAGGTGCGCGTGTCGAGCACCTCGAAACGCCCCGGCCGCTTTTCGCCCTGCGCCAGTCCTTCGACGACCATGGCGACCGAGGCGTCGCCGAAGATGAAATGCGTCTGCCGGTCGCGGAAGTTGAGATGGCCGGTGATGATTTCGGGCGTCGACACCAGGATGCGCTTGTGTGCCCCCGCCCTCACCAGGTTGACGGCGACATGCAGCGCCGCCGCGGCGGAAGAGCAGCCAAGCCCCATGTCGAAGCCGGCGCCCTTGGTGCCAAGCGCCTCCTGCATCTCGATGGCGATGGCCGGATAGGGCCGCTGGTGATGCGAGGCCGAGCAGATCACCAGATCGATGTCGGACCCGTCGACCCCGGCATGGGCAAGCGCCTTCCTGGCCGAGGCGATGCCGAACTCCGCCTCCAATGACAGCGCGTCGTCCGGCCGTGCCGGAATGCGCGGCGACATGCGGGTCGGGTCGAGGATGCCCTCGCGCTCGACGACATGGCGGCTCTTCACGCCCGAGGCGTGGACGATGAAGTCGCTGTCCGATTTCTGCAAAAGCGGCTCGCCGGTGTCGGCGCGGCGCACATTCTCGGTGTCGACCCAGCTGTTGAAGCTTTCGACCAGTTCTTCATTGGTGATGACGGGTTCAGGGATTTCGGCGCCGATGCCGCTGATGATGACGCGATGCATGTCCAATCCGTCTAGAGCAATTCCAGGAAAAGTGGGAACCGGTTTTCCGTCCGGAATTGCGTTGAAACAAATGGCACGGGCCTTGCGGCTTTGATGTGGGCGCGGAAATGGCCCGGCGCAACCCTTGTCGCATTTGGCCGGTTTATGCCAGCTTAAACTCGTGACCCCACAAATCCGCGAGGGCGTTCACCAGGCGCAGACTTTGGTGTTGGTCTGCGGATTGTTCCAGCAGGCGCCGTCGTCGCGGCTGCGCACGAACTGCCCCGGCAGCGATCGGTTGCGGCTGCCGAACCTGGCATAGCCGAAGGCAAAGCCCGGCTGGTCGATTTCAAGCGTGATGGTGGGATAGCCTGGCGCCGAGACGCGGAAGCTGCCCTCGCCGTCCAAAGCCTTGTAGTTGCAGGGATAATAGCCGTCATCCGTGGTGAAGCAGCGCGCCGGCTTGGCCTCGGCTGCCGTTGAAAGAAGAACCACCGCAGCCACGCACACGCTGGTTGCGAGCGTCATCTTGCCCAGTGTCATCGCTTACCCCTACCCCGTGGACGAAGGACCATGGTCCACATCGATGAAATGCGCATGACGGCGCAAACCGGTCAAGGAGTGGGGCGAGCGAGGGGTGTTGAGATTCAGGTCAGGCCGAGTCGAAAATGGTGGCTTCCGAGAACCGGAGCGGAGCGTACTTGAAGTACGTGAGCACCGGAAGCGCAGGAAACCGCCATTTGCAGGCCGGCATCACCTGAATATCAACACACCCTATGCGCGTTTGGCGACGATGAAGATGCGCGGGAAGCGCAGCAGCACCTTGCCGTTCGCCATCTTTGGATAGGCCTTGGCGATCTTGGCGGTATAGCTGTCGAGGAACAGCTTCTTCTCATCCGCGTCGAGCGGATCGAGGAAGGGCTTCAGGCCGGTTGCCTTGACCCATTCGACGATCGCCTCGGCATCGGCCAGCGGATGGTTGTAGATGGTGTGCCAGATGTCGAGACGGTCGGCGAGCGGCGACAGAAGATCGTAATAGAAGGACACCGGCGGCAGCGGGGAGCGCGCGGCGCCCTTCAGCTTGGCCGCAAACGGCACTTCCGCCGCGGTCTCGCGCATCAGCTGATGCGAGGCTTCGCCGAGATTGTCCGGCATCTGGACGGCCAGGGCGCCGCCCGGCGCCAGAAGCCCCATCAGCCGCTGGAACACCGCCGGATGTTCCGGCAGCCACTGGAAGACGGCGTTGGCGAAGATGACGTCGACGGGATGCTCGGGCTGCCATCCGGCGGCGTCCGCTAGCTCGAAATTGACATTCGGCAGCCGCGCCCGCGCCTTCTCGATCATATCGGGCGAGGTGTCGAAGCCGCTGACCTGAGCATCCGGCCAGCGCTCGACCAGGAGCTCTGTGGAGTTGCCCGGCCCGCAGCCGATATCGACGACGCGGCGCGGAAAATCGACCGGCACTTGCGCCGCCAGATCCCGCGCGGGCCGCGTGCGCTCATCCTCGAACTTCAGATATTGGACGGCGGACCAGTCAGGCCTCGGTGCTTCGGCGGTGTTTGTGTTCATCGATAGATCTCGCGACGATTGCCGACTTCCACGACCAAAACCACAAGCCGGCTATCCTGGAATTGAGTGATGATCCTGTAATCGCCAACGCGAAAGCGCCAAGCGTCTTCCTTTGTCGCAACGAGCCGCTTGGCAAGGGTTTTCGGATTGGGATGCGACGAAACTCTTTGATGCAGGAATTCGAGGATACGTCGTTGGTCTTTTGTCGACAGCCGTTCGATGTCTTTCAAGGCACGTGGCGTGAACTCGACGCCCCAGTTCAATCAGCGGCGGGCTTCGTGTGACGTTCCTCGGCTTCACGAAGCTCAAGCTTCCGCATCACCTCTTCCAGCGGGATGCGAACACCATCGTCATCTTTCAGGCGCTCATCCGCGACCTTTGCGTCCTGCCAGTCCTCGATCGCCTCGAGGACGGCTTCAGTCACGACCTGATCGGTCGTGCGGCCGCTGGCCTTGGCCATGACGGCCAGCAGCTTCTCGGCTTTCCCGGGCAACTTCACGGTGATCATATGGAACGCTCCATCCGATCAATTTAGGCCAAACACGAGGCGCAGGCAACGGAACCCGGTCGTCCTACCGGGTCAGCCGCTTGTGCGTCATGCGGTGCGGGGCCGCCGCTTCGGCGCCCAGGCGGCGCAGCTTGTCCTTCTCATACTCCTCGAAATTGCCTTCGAACCATTCGACATGCGCGTTGCCTTCGAAGGCCAGCATGTGGGTCGCCATACGATCAAGGAACATGCGATCGTGGCTGATGATGACGGCGCAACCGGCATAGGCTTCGAGCGCGTCTTCCAGCGCGCCCAGCGTTTCGGTGTCGAGGTCGTTGGTCGGCTCGTCGAGCAGCAGCACGTTGCCGCCGCCTTTCAGCATCTTGGCCAGATGCACGCGGTTGCGCTGGCCGCCCGACAGGTTGCCGACCTTCTGCTGTTGGTCGCCGCCACGGAAGTTGAACGACGAGCAATAGGCGCGACTGTTGATTTCGTGCTTGCCGAGCTTGATGATTTCGGCGCCGCCGGAAATTTCTTCCCATACGGTTTTGCTGCCATCGAGCGCGTCGCGGCTCTGGTCGACATAGCCGAGCTTGACCGTCTCGCCGATGCGCACGGTGCCCGCATCCGGCTTTTCCTGACCGGTGAAGGTCTTGAACAGCGTCGTCTTGCCGGCGCCGTTCGGGCCGATGACGCCGACGATGCCGCCCGGCGGCAGCCTGAACGACAGGTTCTCGATCAAAAGCTCGTCGCCGAAGCCCTTGTTGAGGCCTTCGACCTCGATGACGACGTTGCCGAGACGCTCGCTCGACGGAATGACGATCTGCGTGTCGGTCGGCTTGCGGTTCTGCGACTGCTCGACCAACTCCTCATAGGCCTTGATACGCGCCTTGGATTTGGTCTGACGCGCCTTGGGCGAGGACTGGATCCACTCGCGCTCGCGCCAGATCGACTTCTGGCGGGCGTCGTCCTCGCGGCCTTCCTGGATCAGGCGCTTGGCCTTGGCGTCGAGATATTTGGTGTAGTTGCCCTCGTAGGGAATGCCGCGGCCGCGATCGAGCTCGAGGATCCAGCCGGTCACGTTGTCCAGGAAGTAGCGGTCGTGGGTGATGATCAGCACCGAGCCCGGATAGTCGCGCAGGTGCTTTTCCAGCCACGCCGTGGTCTCGGCGTCGAGATGGTTGGTCGGTTCGTCGAGCAGCAGCAGATCCGGCTGGCGCAACAGAAGCTGGCAAAGCGCGACGCGGCGGCGCTCGCCGCCTGAAAGGTTCGTCACCTCGGAATCGCCTGGCGGGCACTGCAGCGCGTCCATCGCCATCTCGACCTGCTGCTCGAGGTCCCACAGGTTCAGGCGATCCATCTCGTCCTGGAGCTTGGCCGACTCATCGGCCGTCTCGTCGGAATAGTTCATCATCAGTTCGTTGTAGCGCTCGATGATGGCCGTCTTTCTGGCGACGCCTTCCATGACGTTTTCCATCACGGTCTTGTTTGGATCGAGTTGCGGCTCCTGAGGGAGATAGCCGACGGTTGCGCCCTCTGCCAGCCACGCCTCGCCCTGGAACTCCTTGTCGAGCCCGGCCATGATGCGCAGGATCGTCGACTTGCCCGAGCCGTTGGGGCCGAGAATGCCGATCTTGGCGTCCGGATAGAAGGACAGGTGAACGTTATCGAGCACCTTCTTGGTGCCATAGGCCTTCGACAGGCCTGACATGTGATAGATGAACTGGCGAGCCACGCGCGCTTTCCCTGGAAACTGAAGTGTCAAGGTGAATGGGGGTTGCGCGCTATGTAGGCGATGAAGCGACGAACGGCAATCGCTTTCGGCACGCCGGCGGCCAAACGGTGCGCATTCGCCGGTTTGCGCTCCCGACTCCGCCCCCAGCTTTTCGCCGCCGCCAGCCATAGCGTGAAATCAGTGGTTAACCATTCGCCTTCAAAACGCTAATAGGTTGGGAAATCGCGGCCGTGCCGCGGTTTCGGGGAAGATCGGATCGACGACGTGCTGAACGGTATCCTGCTCCTTGCCGAAGCGGTTCTGTATTTCGGCGCCATGGTCACGCTTTTCCGCTTCCGGCGCCGCATCGGCCTTGGCGTGTTCATCTGCGCGCTCGGCGTCATGCATTTCCTCGAGACCTATCTCGCCAGCGTCTTCTATGTCGCGCTGCCCTTTGGCCTGGTCTCGCCAGGTTCAGCCGTGCTGTTTTCCGGCAAGCTGGTCATGCTGCTTCTGCTCTACATGAAGGAGGATGCCGCGACGGTCCGCCAGCCGATCTACGGACTTTTGCTCGGCAACGCCTTGATGATCGGCCTGGTGCTGATCCTGCGCCTGCACGCCGTTTCTCCGCTTCCCGACGGCAGAATGCCCAACATCGGCTTCATCGACGAGATGGGCTGGCTGATGGTGTGGGGCACCTCGTTGCTGTTCGTCGACGCCATCCTGATCATCCTGCTCTACGAGAAGCTCGGCGCCTATCTGCGCGCGAGGCCGTTCTTGCGCATCCTCGCATCGGTCGCCTGCGTGCTCACCTTCGATCAGGCCGGCTTCTTCACCGCGCTGCATTTCGTCGCCGGCGCGCCGATCGAGGTCTTCTTCGGCGGCTGGTTGGCCAAGATGGGCGCCGCACTTGCCTATAGCGGCATGCTCGTCGCCTATCTCAAATGGGTCGAGGACAGCGACATCGCCGTTCCGCGCGGCCTGTCCGACATCTTCGACACGCTCACCTATCGCGAGCGCTATGAAGCGCTGATCAAATATGTCGGCCGCGACGGCCTCACCGGCCTGCTGCATCGGGGCAGTTTCGACGCCGACGGCGAGTCCGCCGTGTCGGCCGCCATCAGGATCGGCAAGCCGCTCAGCCTGCTCATCGTCGACGTCGACCTTTTCAAGTCGATCAACGACCGCTTCGGCCATGCCGAGGGCGACAAGGTGCTGAAATCGATGGCTGTGCTGCTGGCCGAGACCGTCGGCGGCAACGATCAGGTGTTCCGGATCGGGGGCGAGGAGTTCGCCGTGCTGACGCAACAGTCGCACGCGCCCGCCAGGTTGCTCGGCGAGATAATCAGGAACGCCACCAAGACATCGGCGCACACCACCCGCTTCAACATCACCGTGAGTGCCGGCGTCTCCACCGTCGGCGAGACGACGCGCTGCCTCGCCGACATCTTCGCGCTGGCCGACCAACGCCTCTACAAGGCCAAGCTGAGCGGCCGCGACCGCGTGGTCGGCGAGCCCGGCAGCGAGGCGATCATCCTGCAGGCGGCCCCAAGGTCAGCCTAACCAAGATCGGCCTGGACCCGGGAATTCCCGCCTACTGGAATCCGATCGCGTCGACCGCGCCCTTCGGGCAACCGGCCTTGGCTGTCGGCGCGGAGGCCATCAAGAGATCGGTGAGCTTGCTGTCGGGACCGACCGGGCCGGACAGGCCGAGCGTGATCTCGCCGATCAGGCGCCGCCCACTCGACGGGTCGACCAGGCAGGACACGCGCACGCGGTCGCCTGCGCCGGGACCGAACGCTTCGTTGAAGGCGCCGCGGATCTGGTCCGAGGTCAATTGCTTGCCGATGTTCTTGTTGAAGAGGTCGCGCACCGGCGAGGCGTTCACCGCCCGCATCAGGTTGAGCGCGTCGGAGAAATAGTCCTGCTGGCTCTTGCCGTAGCAAGTACCATGCTTGATCCATTCGTGGCGCTCGAGCTTGGAAGCCGTGCCCGGCATCACCTGGTCGAGCTCGGCACGCGTCTTTGCGTCGAGCTCGACCGGTGGCAGGTCTGCCCAATGCGACGGATTGTCATTGGCCTTGTCGCTCGCCGAGACCTGGCAATAGAAATTGCCGTTCGGCTGCGGCCACAGCCCATGCAGCGTGAAATGCGAGGCATCGAACTCGCCCGGGCTCTGTGCCTTGCATTCGGGCTTGCTCGCCTTGGTCTCGCAGAAAGCCGGCTGCCAGCTCAGCGCAAAGACATATTCGGGTTTTCCGGAGGCAGACGATGACGGCTTGGTCTGGCCGGAAGGCGCCGGCGTGACCGACGCGCCGCCGCCGGTGACATGGCCGCAGCTGATCTTCACCCAGCGCCGCTCGGGATCGGCACCCGGCACCTGGATGAGGTAGTGCGTGGGCTCGTCCTTGTTGCCGGCAAGCAGCTCGTAGCTCTTGCCGGCCTCGGTCGAGACATTGCCGGGGTTCTTGCCGCTCTTGATGGCCTGCGTCGCCGGACAGGCGCTGTCGGCCACGAAGGTGCCGCTCATCTTCACGTCGGCATGCGCCACCCCGACACCGGCGAAAGCCAGCATCATCGAACCCCACAACGCCCAAACCCGCATCCCGCTCTCCCGGCGATCATTGAACCGTATTGGATTCGTCACACTAGAACAGCCGACGTGTCAGAATTGCGATCTTTTTCGTCGCGCGAAAAAACTATCCCCAGCTGAGCGCTGGCAATCCGCGCGCCCGCAAGCTGCCCGATCGCCTTGGCGATGTGACGGATTGCCGGCGTAGCATCTCGGCAAGCGCGCTCATCCTCTTGACGCCGGCAAACGCCTCGCCCAACAGTCGCCGAGGGAGCGAGACATGCCATTCGACAGAAAGACCAGGCTGGCTTCACCGACCGGGGCCGAGCTCAACCTTTATGTGAAAGAAGCCGCCGGAAATCCGCGCGCCGTGGTCCAGATCAACCATGGCCTGGCCGAGCATGCCGCGCGTTACGCCCGCTTTGCCGATTTCCTGGGGCCGCGCGGATTCCACGTCTATGCCCATGACCATCGTGGCCATGGCGCGACGAAGGCCTCCGACGCGCCCCTCGGCAAATTCGCCGACGGCGACGGCATCGCGAAGGTGATCGCCGACGTCGATGCCGTTCACGACCTGATCGCGGCCGAGCATCCGGGATTGCCGGTCATCATCTTCGGCCATTCGCTCGGCGCCTCGGTCGCGCTGAACTTTGTCCTGCGCCATTCCGATCGTGTCCATGGCGCAGCGATCTGGAACGGCAATTTCTCGCAGGGCCTGCTCGGGCAATTGGCGCTGCTCATCCTCGGCTGGGAGCGGATGCGGCTGGGCTCCGACGTGCCGTCTCGCCTTTTGCCCAAACTCACCTTCCAGGCCTGGGGCAAGGCGGTGCCCGACCACCGGACGTTGTTCGACTGGCTGTCGCGCGACCCGGTCGAGGTCGACAAATATGTCGCCGACCCGCTCTGCGGCTGGGATGCGTCGGTCTCGATGTGGCGCGATGTGGTCACCATGGCGCTTCATGGCGGCAAGGACCAGAGCTTTGCCGGCGTTCGGCGCGATCTCTTCGTCAATCTCGTCGGCGGCGAGAAGGACCCCGCGTCGGACTACGGCAAGGCCGTCCATCACCTGGCAAAGCGCATGCGGGCATTGGGCTTTTCGAATCTGGTTTCAAAGGTTTATCCGGAAACCCGCCATGAAAGCCTGAACGAGATCAACCGCGACTCCGTCATGAATGATTTCGCCGCTTGGGCCGACGGCGTGCTGAAATCCTGATCCGGCGTGGCCTATCGTATGGGTCGTGACACGGCCGGTGCGTGTTGCTAGAGCCTGCGTTTCGTTAGAACACGGTGATCCATGACCGCCCCTCCGCTGAAAGGCATCCGCGTTATCGAACTTGCCCGCATCCTGGCCGGTCCCTGGGCCGGGCAATTGCTGGCCGATCTCGGCGCCGATGTCATCAAGGTCGAGAGCCCCGACGGGGGCGACGATACCCGCAAATGGGGTCCGCCCTTCGTCATGAGCCATGACGGCGAGAACCTTTCGGCCGCTTATTATCACTCCTGCAATCGCGGCAAACGCTCTATCGCCGTCGATTTCTCCAAGCCCGAGGGTGCCGAGACGCTACGCAGGCTGATCGCCACGGCCGACGTGCTGATCGAAAACTTCAAGCTCGGCGGCCTGAAGAAATACGGCCTCGACTACGAAAGCCTGAAGGCGATCAATCCGCGGCTTGTCTATTGCTCGATCACAGGCTTCGGCCAGGACGGTCCCTATGCGCCCCGCGCGGGTTACGATTTCATCATCCAGGCCATGGCCGGCATGATGTCGATTACCGGCGAGCCCGGCCGTGAGCCGCAGAAGGCCGGCGTCGCCATCTCGGATCTCTTCACCGGCCTCTATTCGGTGATCGCCATCCAGGCAGCACTTCGCCATGCCGAAAAGACCGGCGAGGGCCAGCATGTCGACATGTCGCTCTACGACAGTCAGATTTCGGCGCTCGGCAACCAGAACCTCAACTATCTGGTCTCGGGCAAGTCGCCGGTGCAGATGGGCAATGCGCATATGAACATCGCCCCCTACGAAGTCCTGCCGGTGAGGGACGGCCACATCATCCTCGCGGTCGGCAATGACGGGCAGTTCGGCAAGTTCTGCGCCGCCGTCGGCATCGCCGATCTGCCCGCCAATCCGGATTTCGCCACCAACCCTGCCCGCGTCGCCAACCGCGTGAAGCTGCGCGAGCGGATCGTCGAGACGCTGGCGGCGTTCGATCGCGATCCGTTGCTGGCGAAGCTGGAAGCCGCCGGCGTGCCGGCGAGCCCGATCAACACGATCGGCCAGATGTTCGCCGATCCGCAGACCATCGCGCGCGGCATGCGGCTCGACCTCGACGACGGCCACGGCAATCGCCTGCCCTCGGTGCGCGCGCCGATGGTGATGTCGGGCACGCCGCTCGTCTATGAGCGCCCTTCGCCGCGCCTTGGCGAGCACACGGACGAAATCCTTGCCGAACTGGAGAGAGCAAAATGAAGACCGGCGGACAACTGATCGTCGAGGCGCTGGAAGCCAACGGCACCGACCGCATCTTCTGCGTTCCGGGCGAATCCTATCTCGCGGTGCTCGACGCGCTGCATGACTCTTCGATCCGCACCATCGTCTGCCGCCAGGAAGGGGGTGCCGCGATGATGGCCGACTGCCAGGGACGGCTGACCGGCAAGGCCGGCATCTGCTTCGTCACTCGCGGCCCCGGCGCGACCAATGCCTCGGCCGGTATCCACATCGCCATGCAGGATTCGGTGCCGCTGATCATGTTCATCGGTCAGGTCGCCAGCCACGCCAAGGAGCGCGAGGCGTTCCAGGAGGTCGACTACAAGCGCTTCTTCGGCGACATCGCCAAATGGGTGGTCGAGATCGACGATGCCGCGCGTATCCCCGAATTCGTCACCCGCGCCTTCGCGGTCGCGACCTCCGGCCGCCCGGGCCCGGTGGTCATCTCGCTGCCGGAAGACATGCTGACCAGCGAGGTCGAGGCTCCGGAAGCGCTGCCGCACACGCCTGTCGAGACGCGTCCAGGTAAGGACGAGCTCGATGCGCTGGAGATGTTGCTGAGCAATGCCAAGCGTCCTTTCGTCATTCTGGGCGGCACGCGCTGGAACGAGGAAGCGGTGGCGCATATGCGCACGATCGCCGAGACCTGGTCGCTGCCGGTCGGCTGCTCCTTCCGCCGCCAGATGCTGTTCGACCATCTCCATCCGAACTACGCCGGCGATGTCGGCATCGGCATCAATCCGAAGCTGGCGGAGCGGATCAAGCAGGCCGATGTCGTGCTCTTGCTCGGTGGCCGCCTGGGCGAGATGCCGTCTTCCGACTACACGCTGCTGAAGAGCCCCTACCCCGACCAGGCGCTGGTGCATGTCCATGCCGATACCGGCGAACTCGGCCGCGTCTACCGGCCGACAGTGGCGATCAACGCTTCGCCCGCCGCCTTCGTCGAGGCTTTCGCCAAGCGCAGGCCAACGGCCAAGCCCACCTGGGCGGCCGAGACGGAAAATGCGCACGCCGCCTATCTCGAATGGTCAACGCCCCCCCAGACCGGTCCGGGCGCCGTCCAGATGGGCCCGATCATAGACTATCTGGGAAAGGTTCTGCCGGAGGATGCCATCCTCACCAACGGCGCCGGCAACTACGCCACCTGGGTGCATCGCTTCTACCGCTCCCGCCGCTTCGGCACGCAGGCGGCGCCCACGTCCGGCTCGATGGGCTACGGCACGCCGGCCGCGGTCGCCGCCAAATCGCTGTTTCCGGATCGTACCGTGGTTGCCTTCGCCGGCGACGGCTGCTTCCTGATGAACGGCCAGGAGTTCGCGACGGCTGTCCAATATGACCTGCCGATCATCGTGATCGTCGTCAACAACGGCATTTACGGCACGATCCGCATGCATCAGGAGCGGGAATATCCAAGCCGCGTCGTCGCCACAGATCTCAAGAACCCCGACTTCGCCGCGCTGGCCCGCGCCTATGGCGGCCATGGCGAAACGGTCGAAAAGACCGCCGACTTCGCGCCCGCCTTCGAGCGCGCGCGCGCCAGCGGCAAGCCGGCGATCGTCGAGATCAAACTCGATCCCGAGGCGATCACGCCGACCCGCACGCTGACGCAAATCCGTGAGAAGAGCTGAGGCAGACTTTCTGCCGGCTGCACGACAAAAGGGGCGCCAAACCGCCCCTTTTGCGTCTTCACATCGCCTTCTCGATCTGGCCGCGGATCTCGCCGTCCTTGTTCTTGGCGGTGTGGACGTTGACGTAGTATTTGCCGGCCTCGAGGTCGGCTGCCTGCGCGTCGGTCAGCGTCGCCGACCCCTTGATCGGGCTCTTCAGCTTCTTGAACGGGATCACGGGATCCGCGTTCGCGCCCATGTCCGCCGGTCCGTGGATGTGGGCGGCCACGGCAGGTCCGCTGAGGCCGGAATATTTGACATTCCAGCTGAGCTTCTTGCTTGTGCTGTCGAAGGTGAATGTGGCGGTTCCCTTGCCCTTGGTGGCTACGGGCGGGCTCTGCTGGCTGCCGTCGAGCGTCGCCTTGAACTTCATCGTCTCGGCCATGGCCGGCGATGCGAGGAGAAAGGCGGTCGAGACGGCTAAAGCCGAAAGCATCGGCACGGATAGGATGCGCATGAGAACCTCCGTTGGTTGCAGCATCCTGCACGGCTCCCCGGCGCGCGGATGCATCAATGCAACGGTTGGGTGCCCGGATGTATCCCGGCACACAATTATTTTACCGCGACCAAAGAAAAAAGGGGCGGTCGCCCGCCCCTTTCCAGCTTCCGCGTCGAGAACGGAGCCTACTTGATCGCCTTGTCGGTGATCGCGGTCGTGTAGGCGCCGCTCGCCTCCTTGCTGATGATCTTCTGGTCGAGCAGCGCCTTGGCGGTGCGCTCGTAAGCGGCCGGGATCAGCTTGCCGTCGGCATTGTCGATCAGCTTGGCCACTTCCTTCATCATAAACTTCTGGTGGTTCTCGTCCTGGCCGCCGGCATCGACGACGATGCCGGCCGCCTCGTCGGTGTTCTCCGTGGCGTATTTCCAACCCTTCATCGAGGCGCGCACGAAGCGCACCATCTTGTCCTCGAAGGCCGGATCCTTGAGCTTGTCCTCGAGCGTGTAGAGCCCGTCCTCCAACAGGTCGTTGCCCATGGCGGAGTAGTTGAAGACGGTGAGGTCTTCCGGCTTGTAGCCGGCGTCCAGCACCTGGCCGTATTCGTTATAGGTCATCACCGAGATGCAGTCGGCCTGTTTCTGGATCAGCGGCTGTACGTCGAAGCTCTGCTTGAGCACGGTGACGCCGTCAGGGCCGCCATCGGTCTTGAGGCCGATCTTGTTCATCCAGGCGTAGAACGGATACTCGTTGCCGAAGAACCAGACGCCGAGCGTGTGGCCCTTGAAGTCGGCTTCCGTCTTGATCGGTCCATCCTTGGGACAGACCAGTTCCATGCCCGCCTTCTTGAACGGCTGGGCGATGTTGACGAGCATCACGCCCTTGTCGCGGGCGGCGAGCGCCCCGCCCATCCAGTCGACGATGACGTCGGCGCCGCCGCCGGCGATCACCTGCTCAGGCGCGATGTCGGGACCGCCCGGCTTGATGTCGACGTCGAGGCCTTCGGCGTCATAGAAGCCCTTGGCCTTGGCAACATAATAGCCGGCGAACTGGGCCTGCGTGACCCATTTCAATTGCAGTGTCACCTTGTCGGCGGCCATCGCCTGGAAGGCGGCCAGCGACATAGCGCCGGCCAAAGCAGAAATCAGCAGTCTTTTCATGTTATTACCCTCTGAAGTTAGCACCCAAACCCACCGCCCCTATCCACCTCGGACAGAGGGATGCCAAAACGTGACGGCTCTCTCGATAAGAGCGACCACGCCATAAAAGACCGAACCCGCAAGTGCTGCAACTGCGATTTCGGCCCACACCATGTCGATGTTCATCCGCCCGACTTCCGTCGAGATGCGGAATCCCATGCCGACCACGGGCGTCCCGAAGAACTCCGCGACGATGGCGCCGATCAGCGCCAGCGTCGAGTTGATCTTCAGCGCATTGAAGATGAACGGCATCGCCGCCGGCAGCCTGAGTTTCAGCAAGGTCGGCCAATAGCCCGATGCATAAGTGCGCATCAGGTCGCGCTCCATATGCCCGGATGCGGCAAGGCCTGCCACCGTGTTCACCAGCATCGGAAAGAAGGTCATGATGATGACGACCGCGGCCTTGGACGGCCAGTCGAAGCCGAACCACATGACCATGATCGGCGCCACGCCGATGATCGGCAGCGCCGAGACCATATTGCCGATCGGCAGCAGGCCGCGCCGCAGGAACGGCACGCGGTCGGCGAGGATGGCAACGGTGAAGCCGGCGAGGTTGCCGACGACATAGCCGATCAGCACCGCCTTGAAGATCGTCTGGCGCACGTCCGACCCCAGGATCGGCAGCGAGTTGGCGATACGCGCCCCGATGGCGCTTGGCGGCGGCAACAGGATGAAGGGGATGCCGGCGCCGCGCGTCACCGCTTCCCAGATGATCAGGATCCAGGCGCCGAAGATCGCCGGGATGATCAGGCGCAGCGCCGTCTTCGCCCAGCCCTGCGTGGGGCGTAGTGACGACAGCAAGGCGACACAGCGCCAGGCAAGCAGCCAGGCCGCGGCAAGCAGCAGGAAATACGGCGCCAGCGCGCTGCCTTCGAACCCGGCTATGCCCTTGATCAAGAGCCAGGCGGCCGCATGCGCGCCGACGAACAGCAGGATAGCCTCAACGATCGGCGTGAGCCTCACCATCGAGACCAGTGCCGCGATGAGCAACAGCCCGATGATCAGCCCCTTCGCGCCCATATAGGGATAGGCCAGCGTTGCGGCCGGCTCCGCCAGCGCGGCTGCTTCCGGCTTCGACATTGCGCCGAGCGCGAAGGCGATAAGGCACAGCGCGATCGCCAGCACCGGTTGCCAGGACGGTTTCAACCAGCTCATGCCGGCCTCCCGCCCATGGCGCGGTCGACGAGGCGTCCGGCAATGCCGACGACCATCACCAGCAGCGCCGCGACGATCGAGCCCGCAACCAGGGCTGACCAGATATCGATGGTCTGGCTGTAATAGGCGCCGGCGAGCAGCTTCGCGCCGATACCGGCGACCGCTCCGGTCGGCAGCTCGCCGACGATGGCCCCGACAAGGCTTGCCGCCACCGCCACCTTCATCGAGGTGAACAGGAACGGCACCGAGGCCGGCACGCGCAGCTTCCAGAATGTCTGCGAGGCGCTGGCGTTATAGGTATGCATAAGATCGAGATGCATGAGCTCGGGGGAGCGCAGGCCCTTCACCATGCCGACGGCCACCGGGAAGAACGACAGATAGGTCGAGATCAGCGCCTTGGGGATCAGGCCGGTGATGCCGATCGCCGCCAGCACCACGATGATCATCGGCGCCACCGCCAGGATCGGAATGGTCTGCGAAGCGATGATCCAGGGCATCAGGCTGCGGTCGAGCGTCGCCACATGCACGATACCCACCGCAATGACGATGCCAAGCGCCGTGCCGAAGGCAAAGCCGAGCAGTGTCGACGACAGCGTCACCCAGGCGTTGTAGACCAGGCTGCGGTTCGACGTGACGGATCGCAAAAAGGTGTTTTCGAAGAAGTTCACCGCCACCTGGTGCGGCGCCGGCAGCGTCGGCTTCGGCTGCGCCAGCGTCTTGCCGATGAATTCGACAGTGCCGGGCGTCTCCTTGGCACGGCGGTCGAGATCGCGCTGGAACGGCGCGTTGAGGATGACGGCGAAGACGTACCAGAGCACCACCACGCCGGCGAGGATGGTGGTGACGGGGATGACTTTCGAGCGGAAGGTGTCCATCTAGCGCTGCCCTTCTCCTCTCCCCAGCGGGGAGAGGGTGGCCGGAGCGAAGCGAAGGCCGGGCACGTTCGACTGGAGTGCTGCGGCGCTGGTATTTTTGGTCATCCTAGGGCGGAGCAAGGAGCGAAGCGACGCGGCGCAGACCCTAGGATCCATTCCGTTACTTCTGAGCTCCGCAACGTTCCAGAATACAGCTCCCTGCGCCGCGCTCTGCTCGTCGGGTATTCTGAGCCGCTTACGCCCTTCGACCAGCGTCACGGAATGGAGCCCAGGGTCTGCGCTCCGCTTCGCGTCGCTACGCCCTAGGATGACGAAGGCGCGAGTGGCCGGCCCCTCACCCGGCCGCTGCGCGGCCACCCTCTCCCCGGAGAGGAGAGGAGAGAGCTCATCCTCCCGCCCCTCAATCATCATAGCTGTGCCCTGCCCTCAAGCCATCCCGCACCCGCGCGGCGATCGCCAGGAATTCAGGCGTCTCGCGGATGTCGAGCGGCCGTTCCTTTGGCAGCGTCGATTCGATGATGTCGGTGACGCGGCCGGGCCGCGGCGACATCACGACGATGCGCGTCGACAGATAGACCGCCTCGGGTATCGAATGGGTGACGAAGCAGATCGTCTTGTTGGTCCGCGCCCAGAGATCGAGGAGCTGCTCGTTCAGATGGTCGCGCACGATCTCGTCCAGCGCGCCGAACGGCTCGTCCATCAAGAGCAGGTCCGCATCGAAGGCTAAAGCGCGCGCGATCGAGGCGCGCTGCTGCATGCCGCCGGATAGCTGCCAGGGGTATTTCTTCTCGAAGCCGGAAAGGTTGACCAACTCCATCGTGCGCTTGATGCGCTCCGCCTGCTCGACCTGGCTGAGGCCGATGATCTCCAGCGGCAACGCCACGTTGCGCTCGATCGTGCGCCACGGGAACAAGGCCGCCGCCTGGAAGACATAGCCATAGGCGCGTTTCTCGCGCGCCTGCTCCGGCGTCATGCCGTTGACGGAGATCGCCCCGGCGGTCGCCTTCTCCAGATCGGCGATGACGCGCAGCAAGGTGGTCTTGCCGCAGCCGGACGGGCCGATGAAGGAGACGAATTCGCCCTTGCCGATGGTCAGATCGACATTGGAGAGCGCCTGCACCGGACCGTCATTGGTCTGGAAGGTGAGGCCGAGCTTGCTTGCCGAGACGACGGCTGGCGGCTGTTCGGTCATTGGCTGCAGCCTGCCTTTCGCAGCCGCTGCCGCGCCGTCCGCAATCCGGTTGATTTTATGATAGCGTTGCTTTCCACTCGTCCTGTCCCACCCGATCGACGCCGCCCGGAGCCTTGCCGATGTCGCCTAAACCCACCTGTCATCTCGTTCGCCCCGAAAGCACCTATCAGGGCAAGCAGGGGCTGAGTTATTTCGCCGGCATCGCCGCCGAAACCGTCGGCTCGTCCGGCATCTGCATGCATCTTCTCACCATGCCGCCCGGTGCCCGCGCCAAGGCGCATATGCATGAAAGCCACGAGACGGCCATCTACGTGCTCTCCGGCGAAGTCCACACCTGGTACGGCGACCGGCTCGAGCACCACATCGTCGTCAAGGCCGGCGACCTGTTCTACATCCCGGCGGGAGTGCCGCATCTGCCGGCCAATCTGAGCAACGCCCCGTCCTCGGCCGTCATTGCCCGCACCGATCCCAACGAGCAGGAAAGCGTCGTCCTGCTGCCGGAACTGGATGCTCTGGTTGCCTGAGGCTGGTGGGACCGCCGTTACTTGCATCGCGCGACTTCGCCCATCACATTGCCGTCCTCGTCGGCCACCACCAGCTTCTCCGCGTTCTTCGCGCTGCGCTTGATGGTGAACTTGGCCGGCACCTGTCCCTCTTCGCCTTCAGCCTCGCATTTTGCCGTCACCACGAGCGATCCATCAGCCTGCGCCTGGCTGTCGCTGAAGGTGCAGGCGCTGGCCGCCGTGATCAGTTCCTTGTCGGTCAAAAGCAGCATCTTGTCGGCGGCGACCTCCTGGCCGTTCCGGTTGATGCAGCCATATTTGTCGCCATAAGGCTTGGACAGGTCTATGCCCGCCGCCTGGGCATGGCGAGCGGCCAGCATCGCGGCCGCCGCCAGGAGCAGGTAAGGAGCCCGCATGGTCAGACCCCGGTGGCCGGGATGCCGGTACGCTCCACCTTGCGCGGCGCGGAGATCTCCTTCCAGGTCGACAGCGCCCGGTTGACCGCGGCGTTCGGCTCGCGGGCGACGAACTCGCCATGGCCGGCCTTGGCCTTGACGTCCGCCTCCTCGATCGACAATTCGCCGCGCGAGAAGACGAAGCGCGGCAGGCCCGTCACCTCGACGCCCTCGAAGACATTGTAGTCGATCACCGACTGCTGCTTCTTGGCCGAGATCGTCTTCTTGCGCTTCGGATCCCAGACGATGATGTCGGCATCGGCGCCTTCGACGATCGCGCCCTTCTTCGGATACATGTTGAGGATCTTGGCGATGTTGGTCGAGGTCACGGCGACGAACTCGTTCATCGTCAGCCGCCCGGTGTTGACGCCTCTCGTCCACAGAACCGGCAAGCGGTCTTCGAGCCCGCCGGTGCCGTTCGGGATCTTGGTGAAGTCGCCGACGCCGTTGCGCTTCTGCTTGGTGGTGAAGGCGCAATGGTCGGTCGCCACCACTTGCAGCGATCCGGCCTGCAGGCCGGCCCACAGCGAATCCTGGTGCAGCTTGTTGCGGAAGGGCGGGCTCATCACGCGGCGCGCCGCATGGTCCCAATCCTTGTCGAAATATTCGCTCTCGTCGAGCGTCAGATGCTGGATCAGCGGCTCGCCGAACACCCGCATGCCCTTCTGGCGCGCGCGGCGGATCGCCTCGTGGCTCTGCTCGCACGAGACATGCACGACATAGAGCGGCACGCCCGCCATGTCGGCGATCATGATGGCGCGATTTGTCGCCTCGCCTTCCACTTCCGGCGGGCGCGAATAGGCATGGCCCTCGGGGCCGTTGTTGCCGGCGGCAAGCAGTTTTTGCGAGAGTGCGGCGACCACGTCGCCGTTTTCGGCATGGACCAGCGGCAGCGCGCCGAGATCGGCGCAGCGCTGGAACGACGAATACATCTCGTCGTCGTCGACCATCAGCGCTCCCTTATAGGCCATGAAGTGCTTGAACGAGGTGATGCCCCGGTCGACGACTTGAGCCATCTCGTCGAACACCTGCTTGCCCCACCAGGTGATCGCCATGTGGAAGGAATAGTCGCACGACGCCTTCGAGGTCTTGTTGTCCCACATCTGCAGCGCTTCCAGGAGCGACTGCTGCGGCGCCGGCAGGCAGAAATCGACCACCATGGTCGTGCCGCCGGAGAGCGCCGCGCGCGTCCCGGATTCGAAATCGTCCGCCGAATAAGTGCCCATGAAGGGCATTTCGAGATGGGTATGCGGATCGATGCCGCCCGGCATGACATAGCAGCCCGTGGCGTCGAACTCGTGGTCGCCGTGCAGGTTGGAGCCGATGGCGACAATCTTGCCGTGCTGCATAAGCACGTCGGCCTTCCAGGTGCGGTCGGCTGTGACGACGGTGCCGTTCCGGATGACTTTGGTCATTCTCTGTTCCCCTGTTCTTTCGCGCTTCTTTGCGAGCGGCGTTGCGAGGCAATTGGTCTAGGCGGTCATTCGACGATTCCAGCCGTCTCGACCACCGCATGGAACAGCACATCGGCACCCGCCGCCGCCCATTCCTTGGTGATCTCCTCAGCCTCGTTGTGGCTGAGTCCGTCAACGCAGGGGCACATCACCATCGCGGTCGGCGCAACGCGGTTGATCCAGCAGGCGTCGTGGCCGGCGCCGGAGACGATGTTGCGATGCGAGTAGCCCAGCCGCTCGGCGGCGTCGCGGATCGCCTTGACGCAATTCTTGTCGAAGGTGACCGGATCGAAATGGCCGACCTGCTCGATCTCGTATTTGATGTCGAGCGCGTCGCAGATCGTGTCGATGCCCTCGCGGATGCGGCCATCCATGGCGTCGAGCACTTCCTTTTCGGGCGAGCGAATGTCGATCGTGAAGACAGTGCGGCCGGCGATGATGTTGCGCGAGTTCGGATAGGCCTGCATGTGGCCGACCGCGCCGACGGCGTCCGGCTGGTAGTCCATGGCGATCTCGTGCACCAGCTCGATCACCCGCGCCATGCCGAGCCCGGCATTGCGGCGTTTCGGCATCGGCGTCGAGCCGGTATGCGCTTCCTTGCCGGTCAGCGTCACCTGCAGCCATTTGAGGCCCTGGCCGTGCGTGACGACGCCGATGTCGATGCCTTCGTCCTCGAGGATCGGCCCCTGCTCGATATGCAATTCGAAGAAGGCATGGATCTTTCGGTCGCCGACCTTCTCCGTGCCCTTCCAGCCGATGCGTTCGAGCTCCTCGCCGAACTTTTTGCCGTCCTTGTCGACATGCTGGTAGACGTCGGCCTGGTCGAGCACGCAGGCGAACACGCCGGACGCCATCATGGCCGGCGCGAAGCGCGCGCCTTCCTCGTTGGTCCAGTTGGTGACGACGATCGGATGTCTCGTCTTGATGCCGAGATCGTTGAGCGAGCGCACGACTTCCAATCCGCCGAGCACACCGAGCACGCCGTCATATTTGCCGCCGGTCGGCTGCGTGTCGAGATGGCTGCCGACATAGACGGGCGGCAGGCTGGGATCGGTGCCCTCGCGGCGGGCGAACATCGTGCCCATCTCGTCGACGCCCATTTCGAGCCCAGCGGCATCGCACCAGCGCTTGAAAAGATGGCGGCCCTCACCGTCCTCGTCGGTCACGGTCTGGCGATTGTTGCCGCCGGCAATGCCGGGGCCGATCTTCGCCATCTCCATGATGGAATCCCACAAACGGTCTGAATTGATTCGCAGATTTTCGCCGGGTGCGGCCATTTGCGGTTCCCATTTTCACCAGGGGTCTTGTCGCCCCTTGAGTGGTTTGCATCCTGACCGTATGGTCAGCTTTCAGACTACACAAGCTGACCAAGCGGTCAACGATAATCTTGGGGGAGACATGACCGAATCCACCCGCCCCATGCGGAGACAGGACATAAGGCGGGAGAATGAAAAAGCCATTCTGATCGCCGCTGAAAAGGTGTTCGCGGAGGCAGGGTTCGGCGGCGCCACGATGCAGCTGATCGCCGATCTGGCGGGGCTGCCGAAGGCAAATCTCCACTATTATTTCGCCACCAAGGAAGAGCTCTACCGGTCCGTCGTCCAGAATATTTTCGAGATCTGGCTGCAGGCGGCCAATTGCTTCGACGCGGCGCGCGGCCCGGTAGACGGCATCAGCGCCTACATCGACGCCAAGATGGAAATATCGCGTCGCCACCCGGACGGCTCGAAGGTCTGGGCCTCGGAAGTCATGCACGGCGCGCCCGTGCTTCAGGATTATATGGAATCGACGCTGCGCGAATGGACCGACGGTCGGGTCGAGATCATCAGGCGCTGGATCGAGGAGGGCAAGATGGACCCGGTCGACCCGCGTCATCTCCTCTACATGCTCTGGGCCACGACCCAGCATTACGCCGATTTCGGCCACCAGATCGAGACGCTGAACGGCGGCAAGTCGCTCTCCGACCGGCAATGGCGGGAAGCTAAGGAAAACATCAAGCGGGTGATCCTGACCGGCATCGGCGCGCAGCCCGCCTGAATCGGACTGCGCTTGAGGTCGGCGCCGGCGCTGACCCCACCCGGCCGTGCCACGGACACCCTCCCCTCGACGGGGAGGATATCCGCTCCGGCTTGTCAGTCGATCGACCTCAGAACATCGCGAACATGGTCGATCAGCTCGTTGATCTGGCCCTTGGTGATGATCAGCGGCGGCGACAGCGCGATGATGTCGCCGGTGGTGCGGATCAGCGCGCCGCGCTCGAACGCCTTCACGAAGGCCGAGAACGCCCGCTTGGTCGGGCTGCCGGCGATCGGCGCCAGCTCGATCGCGCCGATCAGGCCGATGTTGCGGATGTCGATGACATGCGGCTCGCCCTTCAGCGAATGCAGCGCGTCTTCCCAGTAGGGCGCCAGTTCCTCGCCCCGCGTCAGCAGGCCCTCTTCCTTGTAGGTGTCCAGCGTGCCGAGCGCCGCGGCGCAGGCGATCGGATTGCCCGAATAGGTGTAGCCGTGGAAGAACTCGATCATGTGCTCCGGGCCGGTCATGAAGGCGTCGTGGATCTCCTTCTTGACGAACACCGCGCCCATCGGGATGACGCCGTTCGACACGCCCTTGGCCGTGGTCATGATATCCGGCGTGACGCCGAAATAGTCGGCCGCGAACGGCGCGCCAAGGCGGCCGAAGCCGGTGATCACTTCATCGAAAATCAACAATATGCCGTGCTTCGTGCAGATTTCCCGAAGCTTCTGCAGATAGCCCTTCGGCGGCAGGATGACGCCGGTGGAGCCGGCGACGGGCTCGACGATGACGGCGGCGATGGTCGAGGCGTCATGCAGGGTGACGAGACGCTCCAGCTCGTTGGCGAGCTCGGCGCCATGCTCGGGCACGCCCTTCGAGAAGGCGTTCTTCTCCGGCAGGTGCGTGTGCGGCAGGTGGTCGACGCCGCCGAGCAGCGTGCCGAACATCTTGCGGTTGGAGACGATGCCGCCGACCGAGATGCCGCCGAAATTGACGCCGTGATAGCCGCGCTCGCGGCCGATGAGGCGGGTGCGCGAGCCCTCGCCCCTGACCCGGTGATAGGCGATCGCCATCTTCAGCGCCGTCTCGACCGATTCCGAACCGGAATTGGTGAAGAAGACATGGTCCATGCCCTTGGGCGCGATGTCGACCAGGCGGTTCGCCAGTTCGAACACGATCGGGTGGCCCATCTGGAAGGCTGGCGCATAGTCGAGTTCGGCGGCCTGGCTCTGGATCGCCTCGGTGATCTTCGGCCGGCAGTGGCCGGCGTTGACGCACCACAGGCCCGCGGTGCCGTCCAGCACCTTGCGGCCGTCGCTGGTCGTGTAGTGCATGTCCTTGGCGGACACGAACATGCGCGGCGCCTGCTTGAACTGGCGGTTTGCCGTGAACGGCATCCAGAATGCGCTGAGATCGTTCGGCGTGACTTTCAGCCGGTTGGACATGACCAGGACTTCCCCTTGTAAGCGTGTTTCGGTGCGGCCAACGCTTGGTCTTTGCTGCGTTTTCGTGCTACGCAAAATTTTGACCGGTTGGACAAACGTTAGTGCCGCCTGTCGGCGGTCAAGGGATTACTAGCGGAAATGCGGCATCGAAATCGCGCTCCACAGCCCAAGGAAAAACTGGTCCAGACAATTGGTCCAGAGAGCCCACGCGAAGACGGCCTGCAAGGATGACGGACACGATGGAAAGCTCCGCTCCCCGCCGCACCCGCATCCAGCAGGAAAAGCGCGAGCTCATCCTGGAAGCCGCGCTCGAAGTCTTCTCCGCCAACGGTTTTCGCGGCTCGACCATCGACCAGATCGCCGAAGCCGCCGGCATGTCGAAGCCGAACCTTCTCTATTACTTCCGCCGCAAGGAAGACATTCACGAGACGTTGATGCAGCGCCTGCTCGACACCTGGCTGGCGCCGTTGCGCGAGCTCGACGACATCGGCGATCCGCTGACGGAGCTCAGAAGCTACATCCGCAGGAAGCTCGAAATGGCGCGCGACTTCCCGCGCGAAAGCCGGCTGTTCGCCAACGAGATCCTGCAGGGTGCGCCGCGCATCAAGCCGATGCTGGAGGGTGAACTGAAGACCCTGGTCGACGAGAAGGCCACCGTCATCAAGGGTTGGATGCGCGCCGGCAAGATCGCCCGCACCGATCCCTGGCACCTGATCTTCTCGATCTGGGCGACGACGCAGCACTATGCCGATTTCGACGTCCAGGTCCGCGCCGTGCTCGGCGCCGATCGCGGCGGCGACGGGCGCTTCGAGGACGCCGCGCGCTTCCTGGAGCAGCTGTTCCTAGATGGGCTGAAGCCGAAGGGCTGACGTCTCGGCAAAAGGAGCCTAACGGACGGGCCAACTTGCCGGCCGTCTAGTTGTTGCTGTCCATCGAGATTAGCCGCAGCCCCCTCAGTTTCGTCATCCACGGGCGGAGCAAGGAGCGAAGCGACGCGGCGCAGACCCGAGGATCCATTCCGTGACCTTGGAGCGCCGCTACGGTGCAGAATTCTGCACCGCTGCACTCCATCGCAAAAGTAACGGAATGGATCCTCGGGTCTGCGCGTCCGCTTCGCTCCCGCTGCGCCCGTGGATGACGAAGCTGAGGGGACCTCACGCGCTGCGCCGTTCGCCCGGAAGCCCCTCAAGCAATTTCCGCAGCTTCGCGACCGAGTTCTGCTCGGCAAGCGGCGTGTAGACGATCAATCGCATGTCCGAGCCGTCGTCGATCGACAGGCTCATATGCTCGAACGTCATGACGCCGGCGATCGGATGGCGCAGATGCTTCAGGCCGGAGAGCCGGTGCACGACATCGCGCTGCGGCCACCATTCGCGGAACTCGGGACTTGAACGCATCATCAGCGCAATCAGCCGCTCGAAGTCCGGATCGCCGGTGTATTTCGCGCTCTCGGCGCGGAACGCGGCAAGGGTCGCGCGCGCCAGCTGTTCCCAATCCACCAGCAGGTGCCGCCGGTGCGGATCGGTGAACACCCCGTGGATGATGTTGCGGGCATCGCCCTCCAGCAGGCCGTAGTCGCCGAAGATGGCGACGGCCGCGTCATTCCATGCCAGCACGTCCCAGCGCGGGCCGACGACATAGGCGGGCTGCAGCACCAGGCTCTGCAGCATGTGCAGCAGGGGCCCCTCGACCTTTACCTGTACGATTCGCCGCCGCTCCGGCTGCTGGCGGCCGGCGAGCGTGAACAAATGCCGCTGCTCGGCGCCGTCGAGCCGCAGCGCCTGGCAGAGCGCGGTGAGCACCTCGACCGAGGGCCGCACGTCCCTGCCCTGCTCAAGCCACGTGTACCAGGTCGTGCCGACACCGGCGATCATCGCCACTTCCTCGCGCCTCAGCCCGGGCGTGCGCCGCCGCTGACCGGCGGCGATGCCGGTCTCCGAGGGCGAAAGCCGCTCGCGGCGGGAACGCAGGAAGGCGCCGAGTTCGCGCCGGCGGTGATCTTCGGGGGAATGGGCGATGGCATCCATGCATCTATTATAGCAGTACCGATACCAGGATAAAGTTTGAACTGTTTAGGCCTCGCACTATGCCCCATCTTTCCGTTCAGAGCAGCGCAAGGAGGCTCTGGACATGGAACTCAAGGACAAAACCATTCTCGTCACCGGTTCGACCGACGGCGTCGGCCGCGTGGTCGCCGAGCGGCTCGGCGCGGCCGGCGCGCGCGTGCTGGTGCACGGCCGCGACGAAGGACGCGGCAAGGCGACCGCGGCCGCCATAGAAGCAAAAGGCGGCAAAGCCGAATTTCTCGCAGCCGACCTCGCTTCGCTTGTCGAAGTACGCCGCCTCGCCGAAGCCGTGCGCGCAAGGACCGACCGGCTCGACATCCTGATCAACAATGCGGGCGTCGGCACCGGCAGCCAGGGCGCGAAGCGGCAGGTCAGCATTGACGGCTATGAACTGCGCTTCGCCGTCAACTATCTCGCCGGTTTCCTGCTGACCTCGGAACTCTTGCCGCTCATCAAGGCAAGCGCGCCGGCGCGCATCGTCAATGTCGCCTCGGCCGGCCAGCAGGCGATCGACTTCGACGACGTGATGCTGACGCATGGCTACAGCGGCGTGCGCGCCTACTGCCAGAGCAAGCTGGCGCAGATCCTGTTCACCGTTGACCTGGCTCAGCAGCTCGATGGCACGGGCGTCAGCGTCAACGCCTTGCACCCGGCAAGCTACATGGACACCACCATGGTCCGGCAGGCCGGCGTCACGCCGTGGAGCTCGGTCGAGACCGGCGCCGACGCCATCCTCAACCTCGCCGCGTCGCCCGCGCTCGAAGGACGCAGCGGCCGCTACTTCGACGGCCAGCGGGAATCGCGCGCCGAGGCCCAGGCCTATGACGAAAAAGCCCACCGCCGATTGCGGACCTTGAGCCTCGAACTGATCGAGCGTCCATCCTCCAAATCCAAGGAACAACATTCATGAGCGAGACCATCGAACATTGCGTCATCATCGGCGGCTCATCCGGCATCGGCCTTGCCACGGCCAAACGGCTGGTCGGCCCCACCATGAAAGTGACCATCACCAGCCGCAACGAGGAGAAGCTCAAAGGCGCGTGGAAGACCCTTGATGGCACCGTCGGCAAGGCCGCCTTTGACGCGACGAAGCCGGACGAGGTCCGGCATTTCTTCGACGGTCTCGGGCCGTTCGATCACCTGGTCCTCGCCGCGAGCGGCGGCAAGGGATTGGGGCCGTTCGCAACGCTCGACCTCGCCGATATCGGCAGCGGCGTCGAGGAAAAGATCCGGCCGCAATTGTCCTGTCTGCAGGCGGCCCTGCCGACCATGAACAAGGCCGGATCGGTCACCTTCATCTCGGCCGTCTCGGCGCAGATTGCAGCGCCCGGCGTCGCCGGCATCGGCGCCATCAACGGCATGCTGCTCACCGTCGCGCCGATCCTGGCTGTCGAGCTGAAGCCGCTGCGCGTCAACGTCGTGGCGCCCGGCGTCATCGACACGCCCTGGTGGGACTTTTTGCCGGACGATCAGCGGCAGGCGGTGTTTGCCGAATATGCCGGCAAGACACCGGTCGGCCGCATCGGCCGCGCCGAGGACGTCGCCGAGGCGATAGCCTTCCTGGTCTCCAACGGCTTTATGACCGGCCAGGTGCTGACTTGCGACGGTGGTTTGCGCTTTGCGGCGTGAGTGGTGACTAATGCATGTCGCTCAGAAGTGTGCAGCGGTTCTGGGACAACGACATGCATCAAAACAAAGACCTAAAAGCGCGTCGCCTGAATCCGTTCCAGCGCGACGCGCTTTAGGCGAAAATCCGACGTCAGCGCCGCGACCAGCCATTTCTCCCCGTTCATTCACGGGGAGAAATGCCCGGCAGGGCAATGAGGGGCAGCGCTGACATCAGCAAATAGCTCGCCGACAACTGAACCGCCCCGCGCGCCGCCCCCTTCGCTCAGGCGGCCTTGGCTCTCTCGACCGGGTGGATGGCATGGAAGGAGACGCTGAGCCGGTTCCAGGTGTTGATCATGCCGACAGCCACCGTCAGCTTGACCAGTTCCTCCTCGGAGAAATGTTCGAGCGTGCTGGCATAGAGGTCGTCCGGAACGCCGTTCTCCGAAATCTTCGTCACCTTCTCGGTCCAGGCAAGGGCGGCGCGCTCGCGCTCTGAAAACAGCGGCGATTCCTTCCAGGCGGCGACCAGATAGAGCCGCTGCTCGGTCTCGCCGTCGCGCCTCGCCTCGCGGCTGTGCATGTCGACGCAGTAGGAACAGCCATTGATCTGCGAGGCCCTGAGCTTGACCAGATGCATCAGGCTTTCTTCCAGCCCGCACTCGTCGACCGCCTTGTTGAGCGCCGTGACCGCCTTCAGAAGCTCCGGAGCCTTGGCGTAGAATTGCAATCTCTGTTTCATCGTCTTTCCTTCCAGGTTTTTGGGTGGGTCTATATCTGCTTGGATGAAGCGGATTTCTGCGGCCGCTGGTGCCGCTCGACGAAGGCGCAACTCGCGGCATAGGATCGCGGATCGCCTTCGGCCGCGTACTCCGCCACGATGTCGGAAATCTTCACTTCGGCGAGCGCTGCCCGATAGGCGCGCTCGGCCTTGAGCATCGCGGCATTGATGCCGCAGGGTTTGACATAGGCCGAGGCATCGATCTTGACCGGGCCACGCTGGCGGATCTCGCCGCAGCGGAACGCCGGCTCCCGTCCCTCGACGGCCAGCACGACATCGAGCAGCGTGATCTGTTCCGCCGCCCGCGCCAGCCGATAGCCGCCCGCCGGCCCTGGCACCGATTCCAGTATGCGCGCCGCCGTGAGCTGGTTGAGATGTTTCAGGAGATAGCTCGGCGACAGCCCGAAGCACTCGGCGAGCGCGGCGCCAGGCATGGTGCTGTTGCCATCGACGCTGGCCAGCGTCGCCGCGCAATGGATGGCTGCCTCAACGCCCTCGCCCAGCTTCATCGTGCCGATCTCCAGTTCGTGGATAGAGAATATCGTGGATAATTTTTATCCGCAATAGGTAAAACGAGAATTGCTCGCCAATTAACAACAACGGCAATGTGAGCGACAACGTCTGGTGATTTCCGACACACGCCGCTTCGACGAACTAGGCCGTAGTGACGATTTAAGGAATTGGGATTCCCACGGGCCGGCAAATCAGATTCAACACTGATTTTTGGGGATCAGTGATGAACTGCGACGCGCTTCGGGACGACCAGTGGGACCGGATCAAGGGCTTTGTTCCG